>JAFEEX010000013.1 GCA_018240895.1 Pseudomonadota bacterium
ATAATTATGAATCAGACTCTGAGAGGGAAATTGCGATTCCGGCTCGGCCAATACCTCGCTTTGCAATGTCTGTCAGAGGTTGAAAAAACCATAGATTTCCGCTAGTTTATGGACAATCGTCGACTGTCGGTGATTGTCCTTGTCTGCCTGCAATTGCGGTCGATGGGGGCCGATTTGCGGGCCTCGCCGGTCGCCGCAAAATGCGAGGCCCCCAAATGGCACTGACAGACATAGCGATCCGCAATGCTAAACCGTCGGAGAAGCCTTGCAAGGTCTCCCGCTCCAACGGCCTCTACGTTCTGGTCAACCCGCAGGGCAGCAAGCTCTGGCGCGTGAAATACCGCATGAACGGATCAACAGCTAACCTGCCGTTCGGCACATTGTCGATGAGCGGCAGGTAAGTCCCAAATCCGATCGGTCGCTTCAACCCACCAGATTGATGAACGAAAGGCGGGTTTCGGGGAACTGATCCTGACCGGCGAGTGTCGGCTATGGCAGCGATATCCTCCATTCGCCAGCGGGCAATCCTGATCTGACTTCGATGCAACAGCACCTTACCCATCAAGGCAATCGGATTGTGGAACCGGTTTTACATGCCTAGCAACGGCCCTGCATTGAAGAATGGGAGAGGCGGTTCATGAAGAAGACTGCAATGTTGCTGGCCGGTGTAGCCAATTTCGTGGTGTCGGTTCCGTTGTTTGCCCAGACCGGAGAGGCGGTTGGTGCCTCGCCTGCGCTCCAGCAGACAACCGAGCTCAAGGCGTTGACGATCGAGCCAGGAATGCTTCCCAAGGCAAGCGATGGACGCCAGGTAACTCTGACGGTCGATGGAGTGGAACGACAACTGAATGCCGGTTCCTACAAGGGTAATGTGGTCCTTTCGGTAACCGAAGACATCCCAGTCCAATATCACCAACTTCCGGTCCACCACTTCCGCACTGCGCTGTACGTTGAGAACGGCGCACCGGTCCCGGCAAAATCGGTGTCCTCGGCACTGCAGGGTGCAATGCTGTCCGCAGGGACCGTAACCGATGCCCGGATCACCTCTACCGGCGAACGATTCAACGGGATTATGGTGACGGGCAACGGCAAGTATACGATCGACCGCCCGATCATCGACCTGACCGGAAATGGCGGCAACGACTTTGCCGGCTTTGGCGCAGCAATCATGTCGAACGGCCATGCAGACGTAACCGTCAACCAGCCAATCATCCGCACCCGCGGGGCGATCCGCACCGCTTTGTTCGTAGGCGGCGACAGCACGATGCACGTCAACGATGCCGAAATCGAGGTAGTCAACGGCACTCTCCCCTCCGACTACAAGTTCACGGTCGATGTCGGCAGGATGATGGAGGTGCCGTGGATGCTGGGTCTTTCCGGCAATGTCCGCGCCAGCAATCTGGTCGATCGCGGCACGCTGTACATTTCGAACTCGCATATCCGCTCACAGGGCTGGGGGGTGCTTTCGACCGACGACAACACGCATGTGCGGATGTTCGTCGATAACAGCCTGATCGAGGCGGTCGAAGCCGGATACGGAACCTATTCGATCGGAGATTCGGTCAACACCTTCAGTCACAGCGTGATCAAGGCCGCAGACATCGGTGCGATCATGGCGGCTGAGGGTTCGGCGACCTTCACCAATCGCACGTTGGTCTATGCCGGACGCTACGGCGTGATGATGCACTCCGGCGTGGGCGGCGGCACACTGACCATCGACAAGGGCAGCGAAGTCCATGCCGGACGAACCGCGATCGAAGTCAAGGGCATCGGCACCACGATTCTGGTCGATGATGCCAAGGTTACCTCTGGCAACGGCATCATCCTCCAGGCGATGGAGAATGACGATCCATTCCTGAAAGCGATGATGAGCGGCAAGATGCCCGAAGGGATGGGTGCGCCGCCACCGGGCATGAACCCGGATGGCGATCATCCCGGTCCAAAGGGACTGCCGTCCAGCCCGGACGTAAGCGGGACATTCCGGCACGCCTCGCTGACCGGAGATTTCTTCAATGGCCGCACCGCGCAGGGCGGGATGAAACTGCGGTTTGAAGACACGCAGGTGACAGGCCGGATCACCACCTCCACCGTTGCTCCGGCTTCGGGCAAGGAGCCGGTCCGCGAAACCTATCAGGAGATCGGGAATGTGACGAATACACCCGCGCCGGCGACGACAGCGAATGGCCTGGCGGTTTCACTCGACAGGAAGTCGCATTGGACGGTGACGGGGACGTCCTATCTTGCCCGGCTTGAACTTGCTCCCGGGGCGCAGATCGATGCCGGCGCGAGCAAGCTACAATTGTTGGTCGATGGCAAGCCCGCGAAGATCAAGGCGGGGGTCTATGCAGGCAAGATCACTCTGCTGGTCAAGTAGCCTGCGCTGGCCAAAAGGAAGGGCGCGCCAAACGGGGAGGAAACCCGGCGCGCCCTTCGGATCAAGCGGCTTGGCCGCTTGAAACTTCGATTACTTGCGAACAATCTCGATCGTACCGCCCTGCGCGGCGGTACGAATGCCCGTTGCCAGGCCCGGATCGTTGCTGATGATGGTCACGTAAGCACCAGTTGGCACAATGATCGTATCGAGTCCGGTCCCGGGGACCAGTGCGACCCGTGAGTTGCCGGAAGCGGTCCAGCGGCTATCGGGATCGGCGCTGAAACGGACATCGCTCAGCTGCCCGGAAAACTGTGCGCCGCTGAGCATCAGTTCGGTCGGCCTGTCCGGATCGGTGTCGGTTACGTTGCCCCGATAGGTACCTTTGGAAAGCGCCAGGTGAACCCCCGGTACCACTGCGCCGCGGGTCTGAGTGGCGTTAGGATCATCGTTCTTGCGCACTTCGAGCAAGGTTCCGGCATCACTCGCCAACTCGCTGGCTTCGACGTTGATTGCCGCATTGGCGCTTTTGACCAGGAACACAGGCCCTCCGCTGGAAAGCTTGCTGTCCTTGACGGAAAGTCGGCCTTGCTCGGTGGGATCAAAAGCCATCACCGAATGGATCATCACGCTGCTGTCTGCCGCACGGCCCGAAGCGGCGTTGAACTGGATCTCAGCCGCACCAGCGATGATTCCCTGGTATGCTCCCGAATCCACCCTCGTACGGTTGAGCACCACTTTTGCCCCGAAATCAGCATATGCGCCGTAGCCCCGGCCAGTGACCTTGACGATGCAATCGTTGGCTTCAAGGTATAGGTTTCCTCCGGTCGCATCAGTGGACAATGCTCCCCAGCCAGCGGCTTCGATCTGGCTGTTATAAAGGTAGGTACGCGAATTGCTCATGGCCAATACAGTCCGCGCGGTGCCCTTGAGGCCAAGTGGTGCAGGCGGTTCGAGCATGCCCGGGCCGATATGGGGCTTGTAGTCAGCCGGCAGTGGCCCGCCGTTTGCCACCAACCGTGAATCGTAAATACGCAGCGTCGAATTCTCCGCCGCAACTGCAGCAGAGGCGGCCCGTGCCGACGTCTCAATATCAACGTGGTTCAGAACCAGCGCCGCGCTGTCCCGCACCATCACACCGGCACCGATGCCGAGGAAGTCATTACTTCCGGGGCCTGCCAACCGTATTTTGCTGTCCGTAAGCGTATAGGCAGAACGGCCGCCAGCGACGATCACCCCATTGTAGCTGGACTGGGCTGATTGAATGGTAAGGCTATTCGCAGCGCTTGCGCTGACCTGCAAACCCTTTGCCGTCACGCCGTCTCGGCCGGCCAGCCTGCCATCGGTAATCGTCAGTGCACTCGCGTATTTGGTCTCTGCCATGCTGGGCATCATCGGCATCGGGCCGGGCGGCATCCCTGCGGGAGGAGGCCCAGGCGGCATCCCGTCCGGCGGTGGTGCGGGCTGGGCGATCGCCGCTGCAGAGGCAAACAGAAATCCCAGACTGATCAGACGCAGGCGAGCCACAGGCACAAGTCCTTTCCCGCCTTTAGGCGCGAAACAGATTATTCAGGAGTGCCCCGCCAGCTTCCGCCAGCGGGGCGCATCGGCAATCAGAATTTCACCCCGGCCGTAACACCATAGGTGCGCGGCGCTTGCAGCTGAACATAGCCGAAGAAGTCCGATTGCTTGACGAACTTGTCGTTCACGTTCTTGACGTAGGCCGTGACGGAAATCCTGTCGTTCGCGGAGGTCCAGCCCAGGAACAGGTCCCCGGTCGCATAGCTCTTCTGGGTTGATTCCTCGAGCGCACCGGGCGGCAGGAACGCAGGCTGTTCACGGGCGAACACCAGTTGTGACGACAGCGCGCGGAAATCGGCACGCGGGGTGAGCGTGCCCAGCCCGCCCAGATCGAAGCTGTGGCTGTAGCCAGCCTTGAACTGCCAATGCGGCGTGTTGGGGAATGGCATCCCGGCGTAGGAAGATGTCCCCTGGATCTTCGAATCCAGATAGACCATCGATGCGGTGAACTTGTCGTGCGCGGTGAGCGCCAACGCCGCTTCGGCTTCCACGCCCCATTCGCGCGCTGGCGGCGTCTTAATATCGACGCAGAAGCCTTGCGAGCACGGAGCCGCCAACACCAACTGATAGGCGCTGTAATCGTAGTAGAAGGCATCGATGTTGAACAGCATCTTGCCATCAAACAGACGGTTTTTGAGGCCAAGTTCAAACGACTTCATCTTTTCCGGATTGTAAGGAACACCGGCGCTGGTTGCGAAGCCATAGCCGCCCTGACGGTAGCCACTGGCGACCGTTCCATAGAGCATCGAATGCGCCGCGGCATCGAATTCAAATCCGGCACGGTAGTCAAAATGGGTGTCCTTCGCCGAAGGAAAGACCCAGATGTTCGACGCCAGTGTGGTGGTGTTGTCATTGCGGTCGGTCGAGCCGCCGAACTTTTCAGCCGTGACCCGCCCACCTGCGATAATCCGCAGCCCCCGCGCTACTGGTACGGTCACCTGACCGAACCCGGCATCGCTGCTCAGCGTGCGGATATCGGGCCCGTAGTGTACCGCATAGGCCGCCGCAACGCAGCGTCCCGGCGGTCCCGGCGAGGGATCGTTGTTGCTAAAGCCCGCAGCGGGTTGATACAGATTCACCCCGTCAAAGCATGAGCCAGCGATGGTCAGCATCGCGCCTCGGTTATTGTAGTGGTAAAAACCGACATTCCACTGCACCGGCGAACCGGGTTTTGAACCATAGCGAACTTCAACCGCGAACTGCTTGGTATAGAGCGGATCGTAATTGTTGGCGAAATTGCCGCCGAACGAACCGACCACGATGCCCTTGGTGTTTTGGTACGAAGGCTCGATAAACAGTTGCCCCGGCCCGACATCGGCCTTGAGTACGGCCCAGACCTTGTTGTTGGTCGAATGCTGGAATCCAGCAGACGGATCGGTAGTTACCCGCGATTCAGCGAGGAATGACGCGATCGGCACGGTCCCGGGGCCTTTCCCGCCGAGCGTGGTGTGTTCAAAACCCAACAGCAGGCTTACCCCGTCGGTCGGCGCAAACAGCAATTTTGCCCGGAATGCGCTCGCCTTGTTATCGTCTCTACCGTTGGAAATGTAGCCATCGCGGCTGACCCCGGCTGCGGCAACCCGTAGCGCCACCTGATCGCCCAGCGGCAAGTTGATCGCGCCTTCGCCGCGCACGTTTGAATAGTCGCCAACCTCACCCTGAACATAGCCGCCAAGCTTGCCCAATTCGGGATCGCGCGAAATGACATTGAGCACGCCGCCAACCGCGTTGCGGCCATAAAGCGTGGATTGCGGACCGCGTAGCACTTCGATGCGGTCGAGGTCGTAGAATCCGGCAGAGGCAGATTCAGCGCGGGAACTGTAGGCGCCGTCATAGTTGTTCGAAACGGCACCGGCTCCATTCTGCGGCGGCAAATTCAGGCCAAGACCGCGGATCGACACCAGAAAGCCGCGCGCCGCTCCCTGCACAACCGCGCCGGGGGTATTGGCAAGGACATCGTCAAGTTTGGAGCGCCCCTCCCGTTGAATTTCTGCGCCATTGACCACTGTCACCGACATCGAGGTTTTCTGGATCGGCTTTTCGACCTTGTCCGCCGTGACAACGATTTCCGGAACACCGGCCTGCGTGTCCGCAGGCTTCTGGTCTTCGGCCATGGCCGGATGCGCGGCCGCCGCCAGAACAAGTGCCGCGCTCGATGCGAGCAAGCGATGACGCTTCATTTCAGTCCCCTCCCAAAGTTTTGGTTAAGGGTAAGACACCACATGTGGGATCGGTTCCACAAATCAATTATTCGGGCCGATGCCCATCCGTGCGATTGATATGTCGGTTCAGTCAGGCGTGCTGCTGGCGCGCACCACCAGATGCCCAGCCAGCCGCGTTGTCCGGGCCAGCAAGGGATGCCCATCGATTGCCGCAACCAGCCGCGAAACGCAGGAATCGACCACTTCCTTGAGCGGGGTGGCATAAGTCGTCAGGGCGATTGCGGGCCAGGCTGATGCCTGGGCGTTGTCAAACCCTGCAACGGCCAGATCTCGACCAGGTTTGAAGCCAAGTTCGCGCACCGCCTGAATGCAGGCGATTCCCATCAGGTCGGTCACGCAAAAAATCGCATCCGGTCGCGGGGTGCCGCCGATCAGCGCCCGGGTCGCTTCGCCCGTGCCTGCGAATGTGTACTGTCCGTTGGCCAACAGCGGATAGGGCAGCCCGGCCCGGGCTATTGCTTCAGTGAAAAACCGGGTGCGCTCAACGCTGGCTGAGCTCTCATCGAATCCGTGGATCACCGCCATTTGACGGCGACCGGTTTCGATGAAGTGTTGGGCGATTGCTTCAGCCCCGGCACGGTTGTCGGTGCAGACACCAGCGATCTCTTCACCCATGTCGATATTGTTGAGCATGATCACCGGAATTCCGGAATCTGCGCATTCCGTCGCTACTCGCGTAGCAAATGATGTTGAGGCGAGGATCACGCCGTCAAGCCGGAAGCCCAATAATTCATCAAGTAGCGGTTCAAGATCGGCCTGGCCGCGGGTCGTAAACAACACCAGTCGGAATCCCGCCAGCGCCAGAGCGTCGGACAGTTCATCGACCAGTTCTGGATAAAACTGGTTGTCGAGCGCTGTGATGGCCAGTCCAATCAGGTTGGACCTGTTGGTTGAAAGCGATCGCGCAGCCTGATTGGGGCGATAACGTAACCGCCGCGCTGCCTCCATGATCTTTTGACGCGCGTCGGGCGCGACGTAACCGCCGTTGTAAGCACGGGATACCGCCGACTTCGAAACGCCCGCCAGCTTGGCGACGTCGAGCGATGTGGCAGGGCGAAGTTTGTTCATTGGCCAAGCTGTGACAAGACAACCTACAACTGACAAGGGTTCAGATGAACAGTCGCACAGGTCCAAGCAAGCCGTTCTCCTGGTATGTCTGCGGAGATTTGGAGGAACGACCTGCGATTCGAACTTTTTGCTCGCCAAAGATCGTCCAAGAATCTATCGCGCCCTCGGATTGGGTCCATCTTGGCTTTGCATTGACGAGCTATGGGGGCCCAATTCGGGGCCTTCGCCGGTTTCGAAAAAGATTAAGCCTTTGCTTTTATAGCAAAACTTGGGCTTGGTTCGATTCCGGCTCGGCCCAAAACAGTGGGCTGCCGCTTTAGCTCAGTTGGTAGAGCACATCATTCGTAATGATGGGGTCACGTGTTCGAGTCACGTAAGCGGCACCACTGCCTTCAAAGATAAAATTGGAAATTTTGAATAAGGGCGCTTTCGCTTGATTAAATTTGTGCATTTTGTACTATAGTGTTTTTATGAATTTTATCGCTTCTTGCCCGCGACTCACCTATTTGATAGAAAATTATATAGAACTACTTATCAGTTCAAATTTAGATCAGAAATTATTTGACCTCAACAGACTCGAGGCCCCAGGGTTTCGGCTTACGGGCCTCTGGTTGCTGGCTGTATGCAACCTGTGAAGTGTTGTGGGCAGTGGCAACCGGAAGCGGAGCCGAGGTTGCGCGCTGAGCGGCAAACCTGACGGGCAAGTCATTCTTGGTATGAACCAGCAATTCACGACCCTGAGGGATAACGCCGCTTCGACCGGTTATAAAGCCTGCAAAAACGCCAGCGAGTACAACGCCGCCGACGGTCGCAACCGTGTTTCCTTCGCCTTCCTGGCGAAAATGCCCCTCAAGAGGTATGCGCCTGCCTCCGACCTCGACATATTCAACACTGACTTCCATCTTGCCGGATTTGCCGAACGCGCCTTTGCTGGTCAGCCAGTTCACCCGACCGATAGCGCGCGATCCACGGGGAATGATGATCCGATCCTCCAGAAATACATCTTGTACGACTGTCAGCGCAAATGTGTCACCTTCGTGAAGCGAGTTTCCTTTGGTGGTGAGTGTTTGATTTACTGAAAGCACTACCTCGGTATTGGCGGGTAATACCTTGGCGAACGCGATGTCAGAAGGGGCCACGATCATAGCGGCATTAGCGGGTGCATCTTGCGCATGTCCAATGCTGGGGATGATCAAGAACGCTGTAGTGATGGCGATTGACGCGCGTTTCATAAAAATTCTCCTCTTGCAATCATGTGATTGCCCTCAGAGTTCTTAAGGACATGAGTGACATCATTGGTTGACAGCTCGTTAATAGCTTTTCCAGCGCCCCGCGTGGTCATCGGGTTATCCGGCATTTTCTCGAATTTCTTGGTTGGAGCAGGGCATTCTTTCAAATTTCGCCCCGCCATAGTGATTTCTGTGGAACGGAGCATCACGTACGCATATCGCAACTTGTGGTTGGCTCGGACAAAAACCACTTGCACCGAATTCCGCGCTAGGCCCGTACGAATCCTCATGTTAGGGGCGCAATCTCTCTACTTTCGTAATGATGGGGTCACGTGTTCGAGTCACGTAAGCGGCACCACTGCTTGTTCCTGGGCACCGCCGCCGGGTTTGCCTTGCTGTTCGCGCCGCGGGCTGCCTGGGCGGATGAGCAGCCGGCGCAGCCGATCGTTGTTACCGGGTTGCCGCTTGATCCGCCTGTGTCGGCCACCGCTTATGACCAGCAGGTGATTGATGCGCAGCGCTTGCGGTCAAGTGCGTCGGGGCGGATTGAGGATGCGCTTTCGGCGGTGGCCGGGTTTCAGCAGTTCCGCCGATCAGACAGCCGGTCAGCCAATCCGACGTCGCAGGGGGTAACCTTGCGGGCGCTTGGCGGCAATGCGTCAAGCCGCAGTCTGGTTCTGCTTGATGGCGTGCCGATGGCCGATCCCTTCTTTGGACACATCCCGCTTTCGGCGCTCGCGCCTGAACGGCTGGTGCGGGCGCGAGTGACGCGCGGCGGCGGGTCCGGGGCGTTTGGCGCCGGCGCGGTTGCCGGAACGATCGAGCTTGACAGTGCGGGCGCTGGTGATCTTGGCCTGTTTGAAGGCGCGGTCATGGCTGACGATCGCGGAGAAACGGCGCTGTCCGGATCGCTGGCCCCGCGGCTTGGCAGCGGCTTTGCGGTTGCCTCGGCACGGTGGGACAGGGGGCAGGGTTTCTGGACCACGCCGGCCAGTCAGCGTGTCGCCGCCTCAGCGCGGGCGCGGTATGAAAGCTGGTCGGCAAGTCTGCGCGGGGTCGCGCCCCTGACTTCGGAAATCGAATTGCAGGCGCGCGCGCTGGTCTATGATGATCATCGCACCTTGCGGTTCAGCGGTGCGGATTCGTCCAGCAGCGGGCAGGACGCCAGCCTGCGTCTGGTCGGGCGCGGAGCTTGGCGGTTTGAGCTGCTCGGTTACATCCAGGCGCGTGACTATTCGAATGTTGTGATCAGCGCGACCAACTTCAAAAAGACGCTGGATCAGCGCGCCACCCCGTCAACCGGCTGGGGCGGCAAGGCGGAACTGCGGCCGCCGGTGGGCGGCGCGCATGCGCTGCGCGTGGGGGCCGATTGGCGCGGCGCGGACGGCACGATGTATGAGGATGCCTACAGCACGGTGACGGGCCGCATCACGGCGCGGCGCAATGCCGGCGGGCGCAACGCCGATCTGGGCTTTTATGCTGATGACGACTGGACGATCGGCGCGCTGACCCTGACCGGCGGGGCACGGGCTGACCGGTGGTCGATCACCGATGGCCACTTTCACGAGGCGAACGCCGCGGGCGCGGTTACCATCGACAATCGCTTTGCGGACCGCAATGGCTGGGCGGCCAGCTTTCGCGGCGGCGCTCTGCTTGCGCTGGGGCGCGGGCTGACGCTGCGCGGATCGGCCTATTCCGGGCTGCGGCAACCCACGCTTAACGAGCTTTACCGCCCCTTCACGGTGTTTCCGGTCTCCACCCGGGCGAATGCGGCGCTGGGCAATGAGCGGCTGGTCGGGTTCGAAGCCGGGTTCGATTTCGCCCCCGGTGATGCGTTCCGGATCAGCCTGACCGGGTTTGACAATCAGGTCCGCCACGCCATCGCCAATGTCACCATCGCCACCAACCTGCGCGAAAGGCGCAACGTTGATGCGATCCGCGCGCGCGGGCTTGAGCTGGGCGCGATGGCGCGGCTCGGACCGGTACGGTTCGACGGATCGCTGGCCTGGACCGATTCAAAAGTGCGGGCGAGCGGCGCTTCGCTGGCGCTGGATGGCAAGCGTCCGGCACAAACGCCGCGCCTTGCCGCCAGTGCGACCCTGGCCTGGCAGCCGCGCGATGGCTGGCGGGTGGCCACCACGGTCAAGCACACCGGTATGCAGTATGAGGATGACCTGCAAGTTGATGTGCTTGCCGCCGCGACCACGCTTGATGCCTTTGTCGAGGTGCCGCTGCGCACAGGGGTAAGCCTGCTGCTGCGCGGTGAGAACCTGACCGATACCGATGTTGTCACCCGCAATGTCGCCGGCTCGATCGATCTGGGTACGCCGCGGACGCTGTGGGCCGGATTGCGCGTTGCCCTGCCGCGCTGATGCGCTAAACTGGTTGCAAATCGGAACCGGAGAGAACCCCATGGCAACCCAGATCAACGCGCACAGCCGCAATGTCGATTGTACCGAAGCCGAATGGCAGGCCCGGCTGGAGCTGGCCGCCTGCTACCGCGTGTTCGATCACCTTGGCTGGTCCGAATCGATCTACAACCACATCTCGGCCAAAGTGCCGGGGGAGGAAGGCGCCTTCCTGATCAACCCCTTCGGGCTGCTCTATTCAGAGGTTTGCGCATCAAACCTGGTCAAGATCGATATTGACGGCAATTCGCTGGATGGCAGCCCCTATCCGGTCAACAAGGCCGGGTTTGTGCAGCATTCCTATTTCCACCGCCATGTTCCCTGGGCCCATGCCATCGTCCACACCCACACTACCGCGACCATGGCGGTGTGCAGTCTGGAAGGCGGGTTGCAGCCGGTGAATTTCTATGCCTGCAACTTCGCCGGGCGGCTGGCCTATCATGATTTTGAAGGCATCACGGTCCGCGCCGAAGAGGGTGAGCGGCTGCTGGCCAACCTGGGCGACAAGCGCGTCCTGATGCTGAAGAACCATGGACCGGTAATCCTTGGCCGTTCGATCCCCGAAGTGTTCATCCAGCACTGGGCGCTGCAACGCGCCTGCGAAGTGCAGATGGCGACTCTTTCGATGGGCAAGCCGATCGTGGTTCCCGATGAGGTGGTTGCGGTTCACCATCGCGATCTGCACGAAGGCGGGGTGCCCGGGCGTCAGCCCGGCCAGGCCGATTTCGATGCCTGGGTGCGCCGGATAGACAAGATCGATCGGTCATGGCGGGATTGATACCCTTCAACCCATGACCAGTCTGACCGTTAACGACCGCGCGGTCGATTTCCAGCTCGATCCGCAGACCCCCTTGCTGTGGGCGCTGCGCGATGCAGCCAACCTTACCGGCACCAAATACGGCTGCGGGGTGGGGGATTGCGGTGCCTGCATGGTGCTGGTCGATGGGCAGGCGCTGCGTTCATGCCTGATTACCCTGGCCGAGGCCGAGGGGCGCAGTGTAACCACGGTTGAGGGATTGTCGGCCGATCGCTCTCACCCGGTGCAACAGGCTCTGGTGGCCGAGCAGGCGATCCAGTGCGGGTTCTGCACGCCGGGCATCGTCATGTCCGCCGCCGCCCTGCTGGCGCGCAATGCCGATCCCACTGCGGAGGACATCAAGGCGGCAGTCCCCAACCTGTGCCGCTGCGGGGTTTATCCCCGGCTGGTCCGCGCGATCCAGCGGGCCGGACGAGTGGCCCGCCGGATTGAAACGATCAGCGCCGCGCCGGCCCCGGGGATCACCCCCCAAGACGCGGCGCGTGCGGTTCCGGCGATGAAGCCGGTGGATCGTTAGACCGGGGCCAGCTTCTCCATAGCCACTCCTGCGCTCGACGCGAACGGGGGGGGCGGTGAAGCTGGTCGGGCGTTGGTTTCAGAATTTCACCCGTGCCGTTATCCGGGCGTTGATCGGTTCGCCGGTGGTGATGTTGTTATCAGTGTGAGCGCTGGGGTAATAGCGCGTCTCAGTCAGGTTCTCGACATTGAGCTGGAGCGCGATGCGGTTACTGATGTCATAGTAAACTGCGGCATCGACGCGGGTGAAGCCGGGCAGGCGCACCTGGTTGCTGATTGTGGCGAACTGGCCCGATTGGTGGATCAGGCCAAGGCCGAGACCCAGTTTTTCGCTCATGTCATAACGGGTCCAGGCGCTGAACTGATGGCGGGGCAGCTTGTCAAGCTGACGGCCAGCCGGGGCGGCGCTGGTGGTCTGGCGGATTTCACCCTTCTGATAGGTATAGCCCAGCGTGCCGCGCCAATTGGGGGTGATGGTCCCGGCCAGCGATGCTTCAAGGCCCTTGACGCGGCTGGCCCCGGTCAACAGCCAATAGCCGGAATTGGACGGATCGGCGACGCGGGTGTTGGTGCGATCAACCCGGAACGCGGCAGCGGTGAAGGCCAGGGCCGGCAGCACATCCCATTTCACGCCCGCTTCAAGGTTGCGAAACGCTTCGGGATCAAGCGACTGATAGCTGGAAGCCAGGGTGGAGAACTGATCGCCCGATTGCGGCAGGAAGCTTTTGGCATAGCTGGCATAGAGCGACAGGTTCGCCATCGGCTTGACCACCAGGCCGAACCGCGGTGACCATTTGCCATCATCGCTGGTGGTGGCGACCGCGCTCATCCGGTCAAACGCATCGATCCTGAAGCTGTCGCGGCGCACCCCGGCGATTACCTGAAGGTAAGGCGTCAGTTCGATCTGATCCTGGACATAGGCGGACAGGCTGCGGACATTCGAGTGCGAATTGCCGGCCAGCGCCGACCAGCTTGTCGCCGGCAGGGTCAGGCTTTGTGCCAGGGGAACGGTGGCGGTCGTTTGGGTTCCGCCAGTGCCGTTTGCGAACATCACGTTGCGGCGGTTTGCATCGGTGATCTGGCTGCCGCCCTCAATCCCGGCGAGTACGGTGTGCCGGATCGAACCCGTTTCGCCCTTCCACACCAGATTGGCCTGGCCGATCCAGTTCTTGCGCTGGGTGGCGCTGTCATAACCGCTGAGCGTGACTGTGGATGCCGTCGCGCTGGCGGGCAGGACGTTGGCATAATACTTGTCATAATTTGCGAACTGTCCGGCAAGCGACAGGGTCAGGCCATCGGCCAATTCGTGATCAAGCCTGGCGCGGACGATATGGGCATCGACCGTGCCGTGGTTGAGCGTGGGGCTGCCGAAGAAGGTCTTGTCATAACCGCGGATCGGCGTTCCGTTCAGCGATGGCACCCCGCGATCGACCACCCGGTCATCGCGGTCATATTCATAGGCGAGGGTCAGGGTGGTGGCTTCCCCCAGCTTTGCCGCCAGGGTTGGCGCGATGCCGATGAAGTGGCCATCATAATCATCACGATGGTTGGCAAAAGCCTCATACGTGCCGTTCAGCCGCAGCGCGACCGTGCTGGTTACAGGCAGGTTGGCATCGGCCGCCAGCGACCATGCGCCAAAGGTGTCGAGCCCGCCCGAGAGCAGGCCGGACGTCCTGTCAAGGTCCGGCGTCTTGGACACCCGATTGATGATCCCGCCGCCGCCGCCACGGCCGAACAGCAGGGCATTGGCCCCCTTCAGCACTTCGACCCGTTCGGTATTGTAAAGCGGGCGATAGTATTGCGCATCGTCGCGCAGCCCATCGAGAAAGAAATCGGCGGTGCTGCTCTGCCCGCGCAAAATCACCTGGTCGCGGTGGCCTTCGCCCTGGCCCAGCGTGACTCCCGGGACATAGCGCAGCGCATCGTTGAGCTGTTCTACCGCCTGGTCGTCAAGCTGCTCGCGGCTGAGCGTTGTCACGCTTTGCGGGGTGTCGAGCAGGGGCGTTCCGGTCTTGGTCGCGTCCGCGTCCTCCACCCGGTAGCCGCCGCGCTGGCCGTTGACCACGATCGGCGCATCGGCATCAAATGCCGCTTCCGCCAATGCGGGCTGGGCCAGGGCTATTGCCGCCGGAGTAAGAGTGGTGGCGATGCGGGAAAGGGTACGGACGGTCACGGGAACTCCCTGCTTTAATGAGATCGATTCTCAATAACAGTTATGGCCGCTAATGCGAATCGTTCGCATTGACAAGGATCAAATTTGCCCCGCCAGCCGATTTTTCTTAGGAGCCGCGCAGGCAAGCGAAAGGAACCACCATGAAGGCGACGATCTGGCACAACCCATCCTGCGGGACGTCGCGCAAGACGCTGACCATTCTGGAGGAAACGCCGGACGTGGACCTGACCGTGATCGAATATCTCAAGACGCCGCCGAGCGCGGCCAGGCTTGCCCAGCTTTACCGAGATGCCGGGATGACGCCGCAGCAGGGGCTGCGCCTGCGCGGCACCGATGCCGAGGAGCGCGGCCTGCCGCAGGCGGATGACGCAGCCGTACTCGCCGCGATGGAGGCGGAACCGGTCCTGATCGAACGCCCGCTGGTTGAGACTGAAAAGGGTGTGCGGCTGTGCCGCCCGCAGGACAGGGTCAGGGAGATTCTTTAGGCCGGGCGAATTGGCTGGTGCGTCTGGCTCAGGCTGAAAGCTGGGACTTCATTGCCTTCAGAAGGGCAAGGTTGACCGGCTTTCCATCGGTGGCAGAGCGGATCACCGTGTCCAGGATTTCATGAACCCGCTGCAGGGTTGCCGGATCTATTCCCTCCGGCGCGGCATTCGTTCCTTCGTCACCGCTTTTGCCGCGCAATTGTTCCAACTCGCGCTCAACCTTTTTCCGCAGGGTGATTTCGCGTTCGACTTCTTCGCGCAATTTGTCGAAGGCCAGCACGCGCATGGCCACCCGTTCGTCCAGCGCGGCATTGGCCATGCGCAGGCCCTGATTTGATTTGACCTTGGTAAGCTGTGTTTCGATCCGCGCCTTGAGCACGTCGAAATCAATCGGCTTGGAAACGAAATCGTCCGCCCCGGCTTCCAGCGCGGTAACCACGGCCTCGGCCTCGGCCCGCGCGGTCAGCATGATGATCGGAAGTTCATTCATGCCCCAGTCTTCGCGGACGATCTTCAGAACCTCGATCCCGCTCATCGTCGGCATCATATAGTCCAGCAAGACCAGATCCGGTCTGTCATCCTGAATTGCGCGTAGCGCCCGTTCGCCGGATTCGACCGGTACCAGGCGGTATCCGGTCCCCTCCAGGCGGCGGCAGACCACGTTGCGGTTCGCTTCAACGTCATCGACCACCAGGATCATCGGTTCGCGCGGGGTATGGGTCTGTGAATGCGGCATCTGTGTATACTCTTGGCGCGAGGGTCTGTCCTGAAACATCAGGCGTCCAGCAATTCCGAAATCCGTTCCGCCAGCGCTCGCGGCGTCAGGCCAGACTTGAGCTGGATGGATTCCACCCTGTTTTCTATGCGTGATCTCTGTTCGGGTGCCATCACCGCCCCGGTTACCACCACCACGGGCGGGCGGTCGGCGATGGGGATCGATGCAACCCGGTCAATCAGTTCGTATCCGTCGGAATGGGGCATCATCAGGTCGGTGACGATCATGGCGAACTTGCTGTCCTCCAGCAGGGCCAGCGCTTCCGCCCCGTTTTGAGCGCAGGTCACCTGATAACCGCATTGGGTCAGTCCGCGCAGATAGAGGTTGGATGTCGCCGGATCATCCTCCACCAGCAGGATATGGTCGCTGCGCCGGCTGGCGTAGAATTTCAGGATCGAATCGAGCTCGTCCACCTTGACCGGCTTGGTAAGGTGATCACACGCCCCCAGTTCGATCGAGATTTGCTTGCGATCATCGACACTGACCACAACGGTGGGAATTGCCCGCATCTTCTCGACATCGGCAAACTTCTTCAGCACTTCCCAGCCGTCGATCTTTGGCAGACCAATGTCGAGCAGGATAAGATCGGGTTCGCTTGATTGTGCAATCTCCAACCCGGATTCGCCGTCTCCGGCGACCATGCATTGATAGCCATTGCGATCGAGCAGGCGGCGCAGCAGTTGCACTGCGCTCGGTTCATCCTCCATCACCAGGGCAAGCGGGCGGCCACGCTGGGCCTTGCCCTCGACCGGCGCGTGCGGCGCCGCGTCCACCGCTTCGCCTGGTGCGCGCGCGCTTGCCGGGGTTTCCATCATGTCCCGTGCGATGCGGATGGTGAAGGTTGAGCCAAAGCCCGGCTCACTGGCCAGCTTGACTGACCCGCCCAGCATTTCGGTGAAGCGTTTCACCAGCGTCAGCCCCAGTCCGGTGCCGCCGAACCTGCGGGTGGTGGAAGAATCGCTCTGGACGAAGGGCTGGAACAACCGGGCCATTTCCTCGGCGCTCATGCCGATTCCGGTGTCAGATACCTCAACCACGATGTCAGCGCCGTCGTACCGGGTGTTGACGTGGACAAAGCCGTTTTCGGTGAACTTGCAGGCATTGCTGCCAAGGTTGAGCAACGACTGGCGCAATTTGGTCGAATCGCTCTTGACCATGCCGACCGCTTCGTCGGTGGAAAAGACCAGTGTGTTGCTCTGCTTGCCGGCCAGGGGTTGCAGCGTTGCCTCCACCTCGGTCAGCAGCTTGCGCAGGTCAAAGCTGTGGACGTCCACTTCCATCCGCCCCGCTTCGATCTTGGAGAGATCAAGCAGGCTGTTGATCAGCTCAAGCAATTGCTGCGACGAACTGTAGATCCAGCCGAGATCTTCGACCGAACGGTCCATGCCCGCGCGACTCAGGTCATCCTGAAGCACTTCGGCATAGCCGATGATTGCGTTGAGCGGCGTGCGCAGCTCATGGCTCATGTTGGCCAGAAATGCCGACTTGGCGATGTTCGCCTCGTTGGCCTGGTCGCGCGCTACTTCCAGCATATCCTTTGCTTCGGACAATTCGCTGGTGCGCACCTCGATTTCGTCCAGCATCGAATTGTAGCTGGTGATGATGGCGTTGAAATCCGGATCCTGCGATGTCGCCACCCGCTCTGCCAGATTGCCGGACACCCGCACTTCATGCATTGAACTGTTCAGCCGGTCGAGCGGCTGGAACGCCATGCGGCGCAGGCGCATGGCCATGAAGCGGGCGACCAGCAGACAGCCTACGAACAGCAACAGGGCTATCGGCAAGGTATCGGATACGATCGACATCAGGCTGCGATAACGGAACCCGATCGTCAGTGATCCGACCCTGTCACCATTTACGGTGATTGGCGTGGAATAGGAATTGACAGCATCAAACCGGCCGAAACTTTTGGAAACGCGCTGATCGTGTGCCGTCACCGCCTTTCGGTCAGCATCGGGCAGGTCGGTGGAGGTATAAAGGCTGACCTGCTCTCCGGCTGTGTCGCGCACGTCAATCATCAAAACACTGGGAACGGACCGTGCCGAATGGGTGATCGTGTCTGCCGCCGTGCGATCATGGAACACCACCGCGGCACCAAGGTTGCTGGCCAGCACAGCGGCCAGTTGCTGGCTCTGCCGGTCGGCATTTCCGCGATCATAATAGTACTGCGCGCCGATCAGACCGATGCATGAAACAAGCAGTGCTATCGCCGTCACGGCGAGCGTCGCGTAAGTCAGCTTCATGCGAAACGGCAGTGATGCCAGGCGGTCCCCGCGGGTCAGAACGGCTTTCATGATATCACCTTGGCTGCCAGCTGCATGAGCTGCGCGCTGAACGTGATGTCAGCCCGCCGCGCTGCGGATGAATTTATGACGAAACGAACCTGCCCGCCAAAGTTGATCAGGCCGACGGTTCCTCCGGCTTCTGCAAAATTGCGTCCACCACCGATCAGGATCTGGCCGTGCGAAACGCCGCCGATACTGCGCGGCGAATCTGAATCCAGATAGACCACGTCGCAGCTCGATCCAATCGCGGCGGGGCTGTTGACCGTCACAACGGAGATGCGCGCCCGGCCCACATTGCGTCCATCAAGGCGGCGCAAGTCGCCTGCAACAGGGTCGGCGGCGGTTGCGCAAACCTTTAGTTGGCCGGGGTCTCCCGGAAATTTGACGAAACGCATGATATTGTAGACCAGCGCCGCCTTGACCGCCGATTTGTCATCGGCAAGTGCCGGCTGCGCCGTCAGGGCGGCGGCCGAACACACCAGCGCAAGCGTCAGATGCCGGAAGGATTGGGGGCGGAACACCGTGCTTCTGCCCTTTAGAACCGAACGCGCGCTTCCGCGAAGACCGAGCGGGGAACATAGACAAGTTCCAGCGGCAAGGTATCCTGATAGTATTCGAGGCGCCGGTCCTTGAGCAGGTTGCTGCCCACCACCGAAACCTCAATCTGCGAATTGAAGCGATAGGTGGCACGGATATCGAGATCGGTATAGGCGGCGCGCTTGTGGTTCTGGGCCTCGCCCACATAATGGATGCTGGCATCGGTGCTGAATTTGTCGGTCAGGTTCATCACCGATGACAGACGCACCTGATGATGGGGCGACGCGCCATCGCCTGACAGAACATAGCTGCCGGGTTTGGCATTAAGCGTCAGGTCCAGATAGGAATAGGACAGTTCAGCCTTCCACCAGCGCGCAAGTGTCCCGCTCAGCGAAGCTTCCATACCTTTGGACTGGCCAGAGCCCTGATTGCCGACAACGTAGTTGAGCTGCACGCCCACCGGAAGGAAATAACCCGGCACGAACAGTGGCGCGGTTCCAACCAGGTCACCGGTCGATAACTTGCTGTAGTCATTGTAGAAAAGGGCTACGTCATAGGTCCACGTGCGCGACAGGTTGCCGCGGAATCCGGCCTCATAGGCGACGACCTCTTCTGACTGGGCCTTGCTGGTTCCGTTGAAGGTGGCGCTGACCGGAACCGGAATGGGGAAACCCGGCACATTCTGGATCAGGGTGACGTTGGCCTGCATCTCGCGGTTGATCAGCAGCGGCGTCTTGACCGCGCGCGAAATGGAGGCCCATGCGGCAAAGGCAGGACTGGTGCGAACGAACAGCCTGACGCTGGGCTGGATTTCGAACCCGGTGAAGTTGTTTTCTTCGAACTTGGAGCCGATCGTCAAGCGCACCTTGTCCGGAACGATCGATATTTCGTCCTGCAAGTAGCCGGTCAGCCAGCGGTCAGTATTGCTTCCGCTCGGATCAGACAGTGAATAGGTGCTGCCAATGCGGTCGCGTGAAATGCGGCCCGACAGGCCAAAATTGATTTCATTGACGTGATCGATTTTCCAGCGACCTTCGCCGCTCAGGTCAAACAGATCCCGGTCGATTGTCGCGCCGAATTCGGTACGGAAAAGATTGTTGAAATAGGCTTGCAATGTGAAATCGAAGTCAGTGCTGACCTGGTGTTTCCAGCGCGCCAAAACATGAGTCGATGCAAACCTGTTCTGCTGAATCTGGGTGACATAGCTGGCACCGAGCGGACCGAGATTGACGGCCTGGAACCGCTCCTGGAACGATCCTCGCGAATATTCGCCCAGCACAACCACGCTGTCATTTTCCGATGGCGCCACGTCAAAGCGAACGCCGCCCAGGCCGCCCTTCCAGCTGTTGTTGGGGACTGCCCCGCTGGCGGAATCAAGCCCGTTGGTTGCGCGAAAATCACCATAGACGCGAAAGCTCAACGTATCGGTCAACTGGCTACCATAGCTCGCCTCTGTGCGGTAATCGAACGTACCGGCGCTGGCGTTCAGGCGCAGCCCCTGCGTGTCGACGCTCTGCTTGGTGATGATGTTGACAATGCCGTTGATTGAATTGCTGCCCCACAACGTTCCGCCCGGACCGCGGATCACCTCAATCCGTTCGATGTCCTGCAGCGGGATCAGCGCCTGGTCCCAGAACATCCCTGAAATCGACGTGCTGTAGATCGCCGCGCCGTCAATCATCACCAGCAGGTTGGCGGCGAACCGCGAGGTGAAGCCGCGCGCCGAGACCGACGTGGCGGAAGATTGAACCTCTGCCACTTCCATTCCCGGGACCATCCGCAGCAGATCGGGCACGTTGCGCGCGGCGGAGCGGCGGATATCGTCCTGGGTGATAACCGTGACCGCTGCCGCGGAATCGCCAACCCGCCGGGATTTCTTGGCCACCGAGGTTACTTCCTGGGCAAGAATTTCTTCCAGCGACATATCCAGCAGGCCGTCCAGGTCCCCTTTGCCGGATGCGGCTTTGGCGCTGTCGGTTTCCGGGCCTGGGGCTGAATCGGTCTTGTCCTGCGCCGCCGCCGCCGTGGCTTCCGGAACGGGCGGGATGGTTGCATCCTGAGCCTGGGCAAGACCAGGCTGAATGGCGGCGATGACAATCGCGAGTGCGCTTGCAGAAAAGGTGGTCTTCATTTTGCCCCCGAAATGACGCGCAGTCTTTCGCTGCCCGCCTTAGACGTCCCGGCAATTGCTAGCCGGACATGGTTAACAAATTACGCCGTAACCGCCTTGGTATGTGCGGCTTCATGGTTGGCACACAGTTCCAGAAATTCGGTCTCGGTCAACGGGGGCGAGAACAGGAAACCCTGGACGAAATGGCAATTGATGTGCTGCAGGAAGCGCAGTTGTTCTTCGTTCTCGACGCCCTCGGCCACTACGTTGATGCCCAATTTGCGGGCCAGTTGAATGATCGAAAGCACAACCAGCCGGGTGCGCCGCTGGAACGAGCTGTTGGTAAGCAACGAGCGATCAAGCTTGATTCTGTCCAGGGGCAAGGCCAGCAACTGGGCAAGGTTGGAATAGCCGGTGCCAAAATCATCAAGGGCGATTGTCACGCCATCGCGGCGCAGCCCTTCGATTCTCTCCCGCGTGACTTCCTCGCAGCGCATCAGCGCCGCCTCCGTGATTTCGATCTCCAGCGCCTCCGCCGGCAGCTTGTGGAAATCGAGCAGCGCGCGGATCAGCGGGATCAGTTCGACCCGGCTGAGCTGTTTGGGAGAGATGTTGACCGAAATACGAATATTTCGTCCCTGCTTGCGCCAGCGGGCCGCAGTGGCGATCGCCTCTGTCAGAACCCAGTCGCCCAGATCGTCGATCAGGTTGTAGGTTTCGGCAAACGGGATGAATTCATTCGGCCCGACCAGCCCGCGTGTCGGGTGGTTCCAGCGGATCAATGCTTCGGTGCCCTCAATCTGGTTGGTGGCCAGGTTGATCTGCGGCTGAAAATGCAGCGTGAACTGCGATTGCTGGATCGCCTGACGGATTTCCAGCTCGCGGTCCAGGATCAGGTCGGCCTTGTTCCGCATCGCCTCGTCATAGAAGCGATATCCGCTGCCGATCAGACTCTTGGCTTCGTACATCGCCGTGTCGGCGCCGGCGAGCAACTTGTCATAAGCGTTGTGGTGATCCGCCGAAAAGGCGATCCCGATGGAAATCTTGGCGTTGAGCGAATGCGATCCGATCTGGCACGGTTCAGCGATCAACCGCTGCAGCTTGGCAACGAATTTTTCGACATCGCCGCGGTCGGGATTGCCGGGAAGAAATATCCCGAACTCGTCGCCGCCCAGCCGGCCGATCACCGGATCGAAGTTGGACAGGTCGGCCCCGGCGACAAGTGCGGCCATCTTGCCCGACTTGAACGTGGCGCAGGCCAGTCTGACGCGATCGGCACAGGTGACCAGGAATCGATCGCCCGCTTCATGCCCAAGATTGTCGTTGATCGTCTTGAAATCGTTGATGTCGACGAACAGCATCGCGCCGCCGCCCAGGCTGTTGTCCAAAGCCATGTTCAGGCTGGCCACGCATTGACGCTTGAAATTGTTGGCGTTGAGCGTTGATGTCAGCGCATCGTGACAGGCGTTCCATTCCAGCTCTTCGAAAGTTGAACGGATATTGGGGACCATCCGGCCATAGGCCGCGCTGACCATGTCAAGCGCGCTTGATTGCAGATCGAGCGTGTCATCGGAATAGTCGCCGGATTCTATCCGTTCCAGGGCAATGCACAGCCGATCCCGGTCAGATCTGACCGAACGGACCTGACGCCACAGTACGGCAGTCAGTGCAGCAAGCAGCAATGCGATTACCATCAGGCAATCGACCAATCCGCTCCCGAAAATCGGGGGGATCGTCAATCCTCCTGCACCCGAATTCATCCAGCGTCCCCGTCAATCCTGCGTCGGCAATGACGGAAGTACCGCAGCAAGCCTTAAGGCTTTCCCAATTTACGATTGAGGGCACATTAACCAGTGGACCGGAACGGATCGGTAAGCATCAGGTGGGCCACGCCGCTCTAACGCCGCCCCGCTTGCAGTGCCATCTCGCGGGGAATGCCGCGCAGACCAAGGACCAGCACCGCCAGGCACATCAATTCAATCGCGGCGAACCCGATCCACGGTGAATGATTGTACAGCCACACGCCAACTGCGGGTGCGACGATATAAGCGGCACCGTTGACCGACGCGACGATCCCTGCCGCCTGGCCTTGTTCGGCCCGGCCAACCGCCAATGACGCGCCCGAGGTGAAGCCGGGGCGGAACAGGCCATAACCCAGCGAGATCGTGGCCACGGCAATGGTGATCAGGTGCAGGTTCCCAGCGATCGACAGCAGCGCCGTGCCGGCAAATGCAATCGAAACCCCCAGCAGGCAGGATGCGCGTGACCGCAGATGCAGCATCGGGATCAATCCCCATTGCGCCAGCAGGGTGGCCATGGCGCCGGCGATCATCACCGTGGCGACCGGACCTGCTCCGGCGGCGGGGGTGGCCCGCAGCCCCAGCCGGTCAAGCACCAGAAACCCGACCAGTCCCATCACCGCGGCCTGGGCATGGCCGCCCAGCAGCCCGGCGATCAGCCAGGGGCGCAGCCGCTCATCAAACCAGCTCAGCTTGGGGACCATGCCGTCATCCGGCTGGGCGATGCCGTCATCTTCTGCGCTGGGCGTCAGGCGGGAATCGGTGTTGCCGTTGAACGGGGCCGCCGCCACATCGCCGCGCGCGGCAAAGGCCGGCGTATCATCCGGCAGGCGTAGCCGCAGGATGAACAGCACCACCAGCGCCAGCAGCGAATAGGCCACAAACGGGCCGACCAGATCGAGCCCCGGGACAATGAAAAGCGGGGCCAGGGTTGGCCCCAGCACGGTTCCAAGACCGAAACTGGAAGCGATGATCGACAGCGCCTTGACCCGTTCCTCCCCCGCGGTGCGGCTGGCGACATAGGCCTGGACCGCTGGCGGCGCAGCCGATCCGAAACCGCCGTAAAGCGAGCGGAACAGCGCGAACAGCAGCAAAGTGCCCAGGCCCGAAAGCCAGCCGTTGAGACCCAGCCACAGGGCAAGGCCGCACAGGCTGAAGCTGGCGACGAAACCGATCAGCCCGATCGCCATCATCGCCTTGCGCCCGCGCTTGTCAGACCGGCGCGCCCACATTGGCGCGCAGATCATCCACAGCAACGCTGACCAGGTATAGGCCAGGCTGATCCAGAAATCCTGAACCTTCAGTTCGGTGCCGATCGACGGCATCACCGATTGCATCGCGGTATTGCCCGCCGCGGTCACCAGCGAAACGGTGAACAGCAGCACCAGACGGCCGCCGGGCAGGGTGGCGGTGGTGGCAGAGGCGGAATCCTCGATCAAGGGATCGGCGCGATTCATCAATTCGTCGCTAGTCGCGTCGCTCTTGCCTTGCAATGGGCGGGCAAATTTGTGAAACGCGCGGGCACAGATGCAGTTGATCGGGGTTTTAACAGCAGCATGACCAGCACGGAGCTTGCCCATGAGGCGTTGCCGCAAAAGGTGAAGCGCCGGATCAAGCGAATGCTGGGTCCGTGGGGCATTTTCATCCAGGGCTTCATTGAGCACCCGGTGATGGTCGGATCGATCATCCCGTCATCGCGCTACACGATCGCCAAGATGCTGGGGCCGGTGAAGTGGGATGAATGCAAGCTGTTCGTCGAATACGGTCCCGGCGTCGGTACGTTCTGCCGTCCGGTGCTGGAACGCCTTCCGCGCGATGGCAATCTGATCGTGATCGACACCAATCCGCTGTATATCGATTATCTGCGCGCAACGATCAGCGACAGCCGTTTCACCGCGGTTCTGGGGTCGGCCGCTGACGTGGAAGCGATCGTTCATGCCCACGGCCATGATCATGCCGATTATGTGCTGTCGGGCCTGCCGTTCTCAACCCTGCCGGACGGGATCGGTCCGGAAATTGCTGCCGCAACCTACCGCGTGCTGCGGCCCGGCGGGGCCTTTCTGGTTTACCAGTTCACCGCCGCCGCGCGTGACTTCATGGCCAAGCATTTCCGCCGCATCGACGCCGGGTTTGAACTGCTTAACGTATTGCCGTGCAAGCTGTTCTGGGGCTGGAAGGAATAGGGGCGCAGCCGGCTACGCCCCCGGTTCCACGCAATCAGGAAAAGGTTTCCTGCACGCTGGCCGCGCTGGGCCCGGCAAGCTGGCGATGGCACGCCGCTGCGATCGCAACGGTATAGATGCTCATCACCGCTTGCAGGCACGCGGCGATCAGGTTGTTGATCATGGCTGTGACCGAACCTGAGGTTATCAGGGCAATGACCATGCCCAACCCGCTGGCCACCAGCAGATAGATTATCGCAAAAGCAATCAGCAGCAGCACATAGAACGCCAGCAGCGGCAGCACGTTGCCGCCGGTCAGCTGCCATGACCGGCGCAGCGCGGCCACCGGGTTGCGCTGGCCTTCAACCACCACGACCGGCGAAACCAACGACGTGCGCACTGCGGCGTAAATCAGGCCGACCAGACACAGTAGCCCGGCCAGCAGCTTCACGCTGTTCTGGCCGGTCAGGGTGGCAATGCCGATCAGCACTGTCACCGCGGTTGCGATTGCAAAACCGAACAGAAGCTGCGCGCCGACCACCGGAAGCACGGATTTGGCCCCTTGCCGGATCGCTTCGCTCACGGTCGGACGGCTGCGGTCGGTAAACAGCGTCAGCATTGTCAGGGTGCCGAGCAGCGACACCAGCGCCAGACCCAGCAAGGCAGGCCAGGCATGGGTGTAATACTGACCGAGCAGGGCGATGGATGCCTCTGGCGTCACATCCTTGGGTTGTGGCGGCGGGGGCATGAACAGGCCCATGGCAAAGGCCGGCAGAGCCAGAAACACGCCGGCAAGCGCCAGCAACACGTCACGATTGCCGTTGACCGCAGAGGATGCATCCCGCCAGGCTTGGCTGCTGTCGAACTTCATGGATCGCCCCCAGTTTTTCAAGGCACTTGATAACCACAGCAATTGCCGCCACGCAACCTGAACAATGCCGAATAGCCCCAACCGTGAGATAGAGATTCGCGTCGATCAGGCGCAGGTGCCCTATCGCTTCGCGCTGGAGACGATGACGGCGCGAAACAGCGCGATTGCGGCTGGGGAGGCGCGTGAACTGGTCTGGCTGCTGGAACACCCGCCGGTCTATACCGCCGGAACCAGCGCTGCGGCGGATGAACTGCTTGATCCCCGTTTTGAAGTGGTGGAGGCCGGGCGCGGCGGGCGCTATACCTATCACGGCCCGGGCCAGCGGATCGGCTATGTCCTGCTCGATCTAAGAAAACGGGCGCGCGACGTGCGTGGTTTCGTTCACGCGCTGGAGGGCTGGGTCATCGCCACGCTGGCGGATTTCGGCGTGGAATCCTGGCGCGCCGATGGCCGGATTGGTATCTGGACCCGTGACATCGATGGGCGCGAAGCCAAGATCGGCGCGATCGGTGTCCGCATCCGCCGCTGGGTGACGATGCACGGCTTTTCGGTAAACCTGTCGCCCGATTTGTCGCACTTTGGCGGGATTGTGCCTTGCGGCATCGAGGAATTCGGGGTGACCAGCCTGGCCCGCCTTGGCGTGACGCTTGATTCGCAAGGGTGGGATCGGGCATTGCTTGCCCGCATGGACCACTTTCTGGCGCAGCTTGATCAGCCGTGCCCAAAGGACTGAACCCGATGACCCGTTCCGCCACCCTGCCGCTGCTTGCCATGGCCCTTGCGCTGAGCGCTTGCGGCAGTGAGCCAAAGAAACAGCAAGGCGCGGGGACGGCCCAGGGGGAGGTGCTGCCCGGCTCGGCCAGTGATGCGATGCTGCCTTACGATTCGGTCAGATCGCAGCCGGCCCTGTCTCCCGGAAGCGAAGGCGGCGACAGTCCTGAGGCGAATGATACGGCCAAGAAGGAAACCCGCAAAAAGGACGCTGGCAAAAAAGCGGCAAAACCGGCAGCCAGTGCAACCCCCGCCGCCGCGTCAGAGCCTGATGCCCCCAGCGCGGCGGAACCGCCGGCGGGATAACAGAGCGGCACCGCCGCCCGGAACAGACCTATTCGCTGATCCCCAGCACGCGGCGGGCCAGCACCAGGTGCGGACGATCGATCATCCGCCCGTCAATCTGCAGGGTTCCCGCATCGGGGTTGTCGGCAAAGACCGCGACAATCGCCTGCGCTTCGGCCAGTTCGGCTTCGCTGGGAGTGAAGGCGGCATTGATCGTGGCGATCTGTGCGGGATGAATTGCCAGCATTCCGGCAAAACCATCGGCCCGTGCTGCTTCCGCTGCGGCCTTCAGCCCCTTGGAATCGGCAAAATCGGCATGAAGCGTGTCGATAGCAGGAACCCCGCGGGCATGGGCGGTAAGCAAGGTCTGGCTGCGCACGAACCGGAACGTGTCGGTCCATCCGCCCGATGCCGCGTCGCGCTTGCGGGTGGCGCCAATCGCGGCAGACAGGTCTTCCGCCCCCCAGGTCAAACCGAACAGGCGGGGGAGTGATGCGGTGGCATAGGCCGGGATGGTCAATGCGGCCATGGCGGTTTCGCTGACCAGCGGCAGGATTTTGGTGCTTCCGGCGGTTATACCACTGCGCCCTTCCAGCTCGTAAAGCTCGGCGGCGACCTGCTGAATGGCCTCTGGCCCGCTGGCCTTGGGCAGCATGATGCCGTCGGGCGCGCCGGGCAGCACGGCAACCAGATCGTCACGCCAATGGCGGGTATCCAGCGCATTGATCCGCACCCAGCGGCCCACGCGCTTGCCATCGGTCACCTGCTGACGGTGCACCTCCAGCCAGGAATGGGCCATGTCGCGCGCGGCGGCCTTGTTGGCCGGGGCGACCGAATCCTCAAGATCAAGGATCAGCACGTCGGCCCCGGTTGCCAGCGCCTTGTCCAGCTTCTTTTGACTGTCGCCGGGAACAAACAACCAGGACCGCATCGCCATTGTCAGTCTCCCGTCAGGCTACCGGCTCCAGCGCCGGATAATCGATATAGCCTGCCGGTCCTGGCAGATACCAGCTTTGCGGGACGTTAACATTGGGGCCCCATTCCGCCCCGGTGCGGATGCGGAAAGGCAGGTCGGGGTTGGAAATGAACGGCCGGCCAAAGCTGATCGCATCGCAGCGGCCCGCGCTGACGTCAGCGTCGGCACCGGCGGCGGTGTAATCGGAATTGAGCACCAGCGGTCCGGAATAGATCCGGCGGATCATGCCGTCTTGCCGGGGAACGTCGGTGCGGCCAAAGGTGCCTTCGGGGCCGGGCTGGCGCAGTTCAACAAAGCCCAGTCCCAGATCCTGGCAGACCCCGGACGCGGCGGCGAACAGGGCGGCGGGATCGGGATCATCGCAGCCCTGCGAATCGCCGTTGGGCGACAGGCGGACCGAAACCCGCTCATTACCCCAGACCGAAATCAGGCGTTCCAGCACTTCGCGCAGCAGCCGGGTGCGGTTCTGCGGACTGCCGCCGTAATCGTCATCGCGCAGGTTGGTTGAGCCGCGCAGGAACTGATCGATAAGATAACCGTTCGCGCCGTGGAGCTGAACCCCGTCAAACCCCGCCGCCTTGGCATTCTGCGCCGCCTGGCCGTAATCGTCGATGATCCGGGCAATATCCGCCGTGGTGGCGGCGCGCGCCGGCTCATAGGGTTTGCGCCCCGTGGGCGTGTGGGCATGATCAGGCCCGGTGGTGGCGCTGGCCGAAACCGGCGGCGCGCCATCAAGAAAATCGGGATGGACCAGCCGGCCCATGTGCCACAGTTGCAGCACGATCCGTCCGTCCGCCTTGTGGACCGCTTCGGTCACGGGCTTCCAGCCTTCCGTCTGCGCATCATTCCAGATCCCCGGAGCCGCCGGCCAGCCCAGCCCTTCGCGGCTGATCCCGGTCGCCTCGCTGATGATCAGGCCGGCGCTGGCGCGCTGCCGATAATATTCGGTCATCATCGCATTAGGGACTGATCCGGGATCGGACCGGCCGCGAGTCAGCGGGGCCATCAGGATTCGGTTGGGTGCCTCGATCGCGCCAAGGCGGATCGGCCGGAACAGCGATTCATGCAGGGAGCTCATGGGGTTTGCGCCTCTTCAATTTCGTTTTGCAATTGATCGGGTGGAGCTAAGGCGTGTCCATGGCGATTGCAACGGGGGCCGCTGGCTCACAACCAAGAAACTGGAATGCGGCGCACTTTGCCGCGCTGGTGAGCGGCAATGCCGCGCTTGCGCTCGGTCCCTGGTTTGTTCGTCTGGCAGACAGCGGCCCCGTTTCAGCCGGGTTCTGGCGCCTGACGCTGGCGGTTCCGCTGCTCGCCGCGATCGCCCTGGCCAGCGGCCAGAAACTGGGTGGTTATCGGCCGGCGGTGTGGTGGGCGATCGCCGGGGCCGGGGTGTTCTTCGCGTTCGATCTGGGAATGTGGCACATCGGCATCCATTATACGCGGATGGGCAACGCCACGCTGTTCGGCAACGCCGGCAGTCTGGTGGTCATGGCGGCGGGGCTGATCGCGCTGCATCGCTGGCCGCGCGGCAATGAATGGCTGGCCTTTGTCCTGGCGCTGGGCGGCACCGCGATCCTGCTGGGGCGATCGTTTGAGATCAACCACACAACCCTGCTGGGTGACCTGTTCTGCCTGACCGCCGGGTTGCTTTACGCTGGCTATATCCTGCTGATGAAACGTCCGCGTGAAACGCTGGGGAACTGGGCGATCCTGACCTGGTCCAGCCTGGCCGGCGCGCCCGTGCTGCTGGCGTTCGCCCTGGTTCTGGGTGAGCCGATCTGGCCCAGCCAGTGGTGGCCGCTGATCGGGCTGGCTCTCGTCAGTCAGGTAATCGGCCAGGGGCTGCTGATTTTTTCCCTGCGCCATTTCAGCGCCATGGTCTTTGGTCTTGCCTTGCTGTGCCAGCCGGCGATCGCGGTGGCCGTGGGCTGGCTGGCCTTTGGCGAAGTGCTTGGCTGGCCGGATTTTCTTGGCATGGCGCTGGTTGCCGCAGCACTGGCGCTGGCGCGCTCGACGCAGGACTGAACCCGCGCTAGCAAGGCGCGCAGGAGGATTCCCGATGCGCCTGCCATACCTTGCTGCCCTGGCTCTGCTGCCGTCCGCCGGTTCCGCTGCAGTGGCCGCGCCGCCGCACGCCGTTACAGTGCCTGATCAGGCCAATGCCGCCTTTGACGCCGTGGTGGCCCGCTATCTGGCGGAAGCCATGCATCTTTCCCCGGTGGAAGCGACACTGGTGGGGGATCATCGCCACGATTCCATGCTGCCCGACATCACCGCGGCGGGCCGGGCAGAAAAGGTGCGGGTGTGGCGCAGCCTGCGCGTCGATCTGGTCAAGGTGCCCGCAGCGCGGCTCAGCCGTGACAATCAGGTCGATCGCGCTCTGCTGCTCAACGATCTCAATTACCGGATCTGGACCGATCAGGTGCTGCAACCCTGGGCGTGGAACGCGCAGGCCTATAACGATACCGCAGCCAATGCGCTTTACGGCCTTGCCGCGCGCGATTTTGCGCCGTGGGACGTGCGGCTACGCGCGGCGACCGAACGGATGGAGCGACTTCCCGCTTTCCTGGCCGAAATTCGGCATCAGCTCGTCATTGCTCGGGTGCCCAAGGTCTATGCAGAAACCGCCGCGAAGCAGAACGGCGGGATCATCGATATCGTGCAGGATATGCTGGCTCCCCATGCCGATGCGCTGGGCAGCGCCGATCGCGCCCGCTTTGACGCGGCCTTTGCCGCGCTCAAGCCGGCCGTGGCGCATCACCAGAAATGGCTGGATACCGTGCTGGTGCCGGGGGCCAAGGGCAACTTCCGGCTGGGCGCAAAGCTTTATGATCAAAAGATGCATTTCACCATCGTCGGCGGCCTGCCGCGCGCTGAACTGAAGGCCAAGGCGCTGGCTGCTTTCGCCGCAACCCGGGCGGAAATGTATCAGGTGGCGCGTCAGGCCCTGCGGGCGCAAGGCAGCACGATCGCCATGCCGGACGATCCCAGCAATGCCCAGCAGCAGGCGGTGATTGAGACCGCGCTCAAACTGAGCTACGCCCGCCATCCCGGCCGTGAAGACCTGGAAAAACGCGCAAGAGAGACCCTGGCCCAGGCAACGGATTTTGTTCGCGCGCATGACCTGATCGCCATGCCCGAAGGGGCAACCCGGGTTATCACCATGCCCAAATTCCAGCAGGGTTTTTCGGTTGCCTACAACGACCCGCCCGGTCCGCTCGACCGGGGACAGCAGAATTACTACGCGGTCAGCCCGGTTCCGGCGGAGTGGAGCCAGGCCCAGGCCGAAAGTTTCCTCGCCGAATACAACGATTACATGATCCATGATCTTTCGATTCACGAGGCGATGCCCGGGCATTATGTGCAGCTTGATCATGCCAATGCCACGGATGACGTGCTGCGCGCCTATCTTGGCTCTGGCCCCTTCGTTGAAGGCTGGGCGGTTTATGCCGAAGGGATGATGAAGGACGCGGGCTACCTTGACCGCGATCCGCTCTATCAACTCACCGTGCTCAAGATGCGGCTGCGCTCGATCACCAATACCCTGCTCGACATTGGCATCCAGACCGAAGGCATGGGACGGCCCGCCGCGATGAAGCTGATGATGGAGGGAGCTTTCCAGCAGGAACGCGAGGCAGCGGGCAAGTGGACCCGGGCCAGCCTGTCTTCAACCCAGCTCCTTGAATACTTCAGTGGCTATGAACAACACCTCGCGCTGCGTGCAGAGGCGGAGAAACGCTGGGGCAACGGCTTCAGCCTGCGGCGTTATCACGACAAGGTGCTCAGCTATGGCTCGCCCCCGGCGAAATATGTTCGGATGCTGATGTTCGACCTGCCAGTGGAATAGGGGAATATCCGTAATGGAGGCAATTGGATTTGCCTTGGTTCGCGGCACGGGGAAAACCGGCCTTTTTGCGCCATATTCCGCCGCATGATGTTGAATATATTTACTTTACTTGTTCAATCGGTCTATTGTATTGCGTGGTAAACGTCGATCGGGACATGATGAATATATGGTCATTGTCCAATTGAACAGGGTGTGTTGCTGACAGTGACCGACTATATTGAATCTGGCGATTCGGAGGATTTTGACGCGCTGGTCGCCGGGCTCAACCGTGCGCTGATCGCGCGCCGCATCACGAAACTGCGTGAGCGGCTGGGGATGACTCAGGCTGATTTCGCTGAGGTCTTTGGCATTCCCGTGCGCAGTCTGCGGCGGTACGAAGCCGGCCATTTCATGCCGCCCTCTGTCGTCTGCGCTTACATTTCGGTTATCGAGGCGGAACCGGACGTGGTGCGCCGGGCATTGGGGGCCTGACGGGCTGGCGGATCGTTCGTTCCGCCTTGCCTGTCGCCTTGCCTATCGCGCGCCCAGATCACCTTTGCCCACTGTACCCCCGGCCATTTCCAGCATCCGGTCAAGGCTTTTCCTTGCCTGCAAGCGCAGCCCTTCCTCAATCTCGATCCGCGGGGTCAGGTCGCGCAGGGCCAGGTAGAGTTTTTCAAGCGTGTTGAGCGCCATGTAGGGGCAGATGTTGCAGGCACATTGCCCGTCTGCACCGGGTGCGCCGATGAAGGTCTTGCCGGGCAAGGCAAGCTGCATCTGGTGGATGATGTGCGGCTCTGTCGCCACGATCAGCGTATCGCCTTCAAAATTCTTGGCGAAATTGAGAATGCCGCTGGTGCTGCCGACATAATCGGCATGATCGATGATGTGCGGCGGGCATTCGGGATGCGCGGCAACCGGCGCGCCCGGATGCTGGGCCTTGAGCTTGAGCAGCTCGGTCTCGCTGAAAGCTTCGTGGACGATGCAGACACCCGGCCACAGCAGCATCGGCCGCCCGAATTTGCGGGATAGATAGCCGCCAAGATGACGGTCAGGGCCAAAGATGATCTTCTGCTCGGGCGGGATCTGGGCCAGGATCGTTTCGGCGCTGGAGCTGGTCACGATGATGTCGGACAGGGCCTTCACCTCGGTCGAACAGTTGATGTAAGTCAGCGCGATGTGATCGGGATGCGCCGCGCGGAAGGCGGCGAATTTTTCCGGCGGGCACGAATCCTCAAGGCTGCACCCGGCGTTGAGATCGGGCAGGACCACGATCTTTTCAGGCGACAGGATTTTCGCGGTTTCGGCCATGAACTTGACCCCGCAAAACGCGATCACCTCTGCATCGGTGGCCGCCGCCTTCTTCGACAGTTCAAGCGAATCCCCGACATAGTCGGCCAGATCCTGAATCTCCGGCTTCTGGTAATAGTGGGCCAGAATGATCGCATTGCGCTCCTTGCGCAGCCGGTCGATCTCAGCGCGCAGGTCAAGGCCGGTAAGGGTGGCGGGGTGGTCGGTCATTACCCGCTAATGGACCTTCGTAGCCTGGTGATCAAGCTGCCGCGAATCAATCGACTTGCCTCGTTCTGTCAATTGGTTAGGCTGTCTCGTGATCATTTGCGGGGAATTGTGATGGAACTCGAGGCGCGAATCACTGAATTGGCCAAGACTGTGCGGGAGCACCGTGAAGTGCTACTAACGGAGGAGGCGGCGAAAACGGCGCTTGTGATGCCGTTTCTTCAAGCGCTGGGTTACAACATTTTCAATCCTTCGGAGGTAATTCCAGAATACACTTGCGATGTTGGGATAAAAAAAGGTGAAAAAGTCGACTATGCTATAAGTGATAATGGGAAAATACGCATTCTAATAGAATGCAAGCCTGCAAATTCAGAATTGAATATAAATCATGCATCTCAATTATTTAGATATTTTTCAACGACGGATGCAAGAATTGCTATCCTTACAAATGGAGTTATCTATCAGTTTTATTCTGATATAGATATGCCTAATAAAATGGATAATAAGCCATTCTTTTCTATAAAAATAGATTCTATTAGAAAAGTAGACCTTAGAACATTGGAAAATTTTACAAAGCAAGCGTTTGATATAGACAAGATTGTTCAAGAGGCTGGAACTCTAAAGATGCAATCGCTGGTTTACAAGGCTCTCCAAGAAGAATTTCGTGATCCATCCGATGAATTTGTCCGACTCATTGCGACGAAGGTACGTGAAGGAAGAATGACATCAAACGTCAAGGATGCATTCAAGTCATTGATTGTCAACTCTGTGAGTTCGTTTGTAAGGGATAAGGTCAATGAACGCCTCACCTCTGCACTCACAGCCTCCAATCCTTCGGAGGAGACTGATGTCGGGCAGGAGGATGAGGCGGGAATAAGCACGACTCAAGAAGAGATAGATGGATACAACATCGTTCGGGCAATCGCGTCACGTGCAGTTGATCCGAAACGGGTCGTGATGCGTGATGCGAAATCATATTGCGCTATTTTACTCGATGACAACAATCGCCGGACTATTGCGCGTCTGTATTTTAATAGTCAGACGGCACGCTATCTCGGCACGTTCATCGGGAAGGATGAGATACGCATCGCAGTTGGTGATCCCATCGATATCTTTCAGCATGAAGCGGCAGTCTTGAATAGAATCCAAGAGCTGATTGCAAAAAATGACCATTAGGCGGGTAAGGGGGAAAACAGATGCGCTTTGATGAGCCGGATGTGCGGGAAGCATATCGTCGCGGTGCGCGAGACTGTTTCGATAGTGTCGCTGGCGGACTAAGCAAAGGTCAGCTTCGTGTAGTCGAGGCTTGGCTTGAAGAGTTGGAAGTATGGGACGAAGCTGACGACCCGCCTCCCATGCCTATGTAGGTTCAATCCTACGTTCGAATGAGTCGAGCGCCGATCAATCATCCTTGGTCTTTCTCTCCGTCAAAACGGACGGTAACTGTAACCTCTCCATATCCCGCAACTTGCAGCGGGATTGCAAGGTTCTGGCGCACCGCGTCCCGCGCGGCGTTGCGGGCAAGGTCAAGCAGCACGGGGTTGGCGGCCTGCTGCGCCGCCTGCTGTTCGGCAAGCAGCGTATTGTCGCGGGTCAGCTTGGCCTGGGCATCGCCGGTGATCCATACCCCTTCGCGCAGGTACTGGGCACGGCCTTCGTCAAGGTTGGGTCTGCCCGGCTGGACCGGGGGCAGGGTTACATCAAGGCGGCGGGCCTGCGCGTCCCACGTCATCCGGCTGCGGCCCATCGCCGCCATGTCGATCGAATAATCGACCCGCGCCGGGATCACCGCGACCTGACGGCTTTTGAGCATTCCGAACAAGCGCGCATCGTCCGCCGCAACCACCGGGGAAAGCTGGGCGGAAAAGACCGTCAGCTTGTCCTGCTTTTCCAGCGCGACAAGGCTGGTCGCGATCGGATCGCCCAGATCGCGCGGGCCATAGGCTTTCCAGCCCAACCATCCGCACAGCGCCAGCGCGCCGGCCAGCGCCAGCCACGGTGCGCGCGTGCGCGGGGTTGGCAGGGTCAGGCGATGATCGTCCATAAGTCCCCCTCGCTCGCGGCCCGGCCCTGTTGGCGCAGGTCAACCAGATGAGCCAGGACCGAGCGGCCCGCCGCCCCGGTCAGCCGCGGATCAAGTCCCTTGTACATGACCGGGACCATGTCGGTGATCCGGTGGGGGCCGCTGCCCAGCAGGCGCAGAATCTGTGCCTCGCGCTGGCGGCGATGGCCCAGCATTCCGCGTACCAGCTGACGCGGCCTGGTCACCGCCGGACCATGCGCGGGATAGTAGACCTTGTCATCGCGGTCGTGGAGTTTTTGAAGGCTCGCCATATAGGCGCTCATATCGCCATCGGGCGGGGACACCACGCTGGTTGACCAGGCCATGACATGATCGCCGGTAAACAGCGCGCCGCTTTCGACAAGGGCATAGCACAGGTGATTGCTGGTGTGGCCGGGGGTGGCCACTGCCTCTATCGTCCAGTCGGGGCCGTCCAGCCGTTCGCCATCGGCCAGCACCCGGTCAGGGGCATAGTCAGGATCGAAGGCGGCGTCGGCGCGCGGGCCATCGTCGTCCATCGCCAGCGGGGCACAGCCGATGATCGGCGCGCCGGTGCGGACCTTGAGTTCGGCAGCGGCGGGGGAATGGTCACGGTGGGTGTGCGTGCAGAGGATCGCCATGATCCGCGCGCTGCCCGCTGCCGCAAGGATCGCCTCGACATGGCCCGCGCCGTTGGTGTCGGCATGGTCGGCAACGCCCGTGCCCGCCGGGCCGGGATCAATCACTGCAATCCCGTCACCCGCACCGACCAGATAGGTCTGGGTTCCGGTAAAGGTATAGGGCGAGGCATTGGCGGCCAGAACCCGGCGCACCAGTGGTTCGCATTGTTCGGCAATGCCGGTTGGCCAGGGTTTGGGCGGGGCGTCCATGTAATTCATATGGCGACACTTGCCGGACAATCCAAGCACCGGCAGGATGGCGGGGGAGAACCTGATGACCGATAGCCCCCTGATCCTTGTCCTTGATGCCGGAACCACGTCCACCCGCGCGCTGCTGTTCGCGGCTGACGGCACGCCGTCCGGCCTGTCTCAGCGCGAACTGACCCAGCATTACCCGCAGCCCGGCTGGGTTGAGCACGATGCGCAGGAGATTTGGGACAAGACCCTGGCCTGCGCCCGCGATTCGGTCGCCAGCGCCGGGGGAGCCGGGCGGATCGCGGGAATCGGGATCACCAACCAGCGCGAAACCGTAGTGGCCTGGGACAAGCAGAGCCTGCTGCCCCTGCACCGCGCGCTGGTCTGGCAGGATCGCCGCACCGCTGATGCCTGTACGGCGTTCAGGGAGCGCGGGCTTGAAGCGCAGGTGCAGGACAAGACCGGATTGCTGCTCGATCCCTATTTTTCCGCAACCAAGATGCGCTGGCTGATCGATAACGTCCCCGCCGTGGCCGATGCGGCGCGCGCCGGGCGGTTGGCGTTGGGCACGGTCGAAGACTGGCTCATCGCGAAACTGACCGGCGGCGGGCACCTGACCGATGCAACCAATGCCAGCCGCACCCTGCTGTTGGCGCTGGGCGGCGCAAGCTGGGATGAAGACCTGTGCGACCTGTTTGGCGTGCCGCGCTCAGCGCTGGGCGAGGTGATTGACAATGCCGGCAGCTTTGCCGCCACCGATCCGGTTTTGCTGGGTGCACCCATCCCGATCTGCGGCCTGGCCGGGGATCAGCAGGCCGCGACGATCGGGCAGGGCTGCCTGTCCGCGGGCGATACCAAGGCGACCTATGGCACCGGGGCCTTTGTCCTGGCAAATCGCGGGGCGGAGCTGCCGCATTCCGCCAACCGCTTGCTGGGGACGGTTCTTTACCAGCTTGGCGGGCGGCGGACCTATGCGCTTGAGGGGTCAGTCTTTGTCGCGGGCAGCCTGATCAAATGGCTGCGCGACAGCCTGGGGCTGATCGGCAGCGCGGCCGAAACCGAAGTGCTGGCGCGATCGGTCCCGGACAGCGGCGGGGTAACGATCGTACCCGCGCTTGCCGGACTGGGCGCACCGCACTGGCGGCCAGAGGCGCGGGCGGTGATTACCGGAATGAGTTTTGCCACCACCCGCGCGCACCTTGCCCGCGCCGCGCTGGAAGCGATGGCCATGCAGACGCTGGAACTGGCCGAGGCTTTTGCGGCTGATGGTGCCGCCTGGACATCGCTGCGGATCGACGGCGGGATGAGCGCGAACGACTGGATGGCGCAGGATCTGGCCAATGTGCTGCAGGTTCCGGTTGAACGTCCGGCCTTCGTTGAAACCACCGCGCTGGGGGCTGCAATGCTGGCGGGCCTTGGTGCGGGGCTGTTCGCTTCGCTGGAAGACGCGGTGTCAGCGATGCGCGGCCAGGTTGCCCGGTTTACGCCGGCAGCGTCCGACCTTGCCCGCCGCCGCGCCGACTGGAACCGGGCACTTGCCGCAACCTGATTTCGGGGGGATGGGTAATCACCCTGAATGCGACCTGGCGTGCGTTCAAACCAGCTGACTGGTCTGCACGGCCAGCCGTTGGCGCAGGCGGGTGATTGCGTTGGGTTCGCTGTCGGACCGCTCCCGCCAACCATTGTCGATGCGCTTGAGCCGGGCATGGAACCGTTCAGTGGCGCGGATCAGCTCGCGCATCTCCCGATCGAGCAGCGCCATGTGGTCGGGATCGCCTTCGGGAAAATCAACCAGCTTGCCATATCGCCGCAACTGGAATTCGGAAAGATCACCCGCAAAGAAAGCACGGTGGTTGAGCAGCCACGCCACGGTGTGCATCATCCTGGTGGTGGTGCGCAGCGCCTCGCACGAAAGCGCCACCTTGGCCAGATCGACGTCCGGGGCACCGTCAAGCCGGGCAGGGTCGGCAAAGGCTGCGCGCACTTCGTCCGAAAGGACCAACGCTTCGCAATAGAGTCCTTCGACGATCCGCGGATTGATGCTGGCCGACGTTGTCATGAATGGACCGATAGGCCCGAAGAATCGCCTCTGCCAATCAGTAAGAGTACACTTTCACACACCATTTTGGGACTGTCCCGACCGGGGACGATCTGCCGTGCACGAAAACCGACGAACGGGGCGGGCGGCAGCGGCCATCACAGGGGCCCGACCGGCAGGACCGATCAGGCGATGATATCGGGAATAAGATAGTCCTCGATCATCGCGATCTGGTCTTTCAGCCGCAGCTTGCGCTTCTTCAGCCGGGCGATCTGCAACTGGTCATTGCCACCCCCGGCGGTCAGCGCGTCAATCGCGGCATCAAGATCGCGGTGTTCGATTCGCAGCACCTCAAGACGCTTGCGCATTTCATCTTCATTCACGCGCGTCCTCCCACCGCCGGCTGACGGCCCTGTTCATCGCTGTGTTTCATCGCCCCGTTCATCGCATCACCGCCAAGGCTCGCCGCATTGGCATTAACGGAGCGCTTCGCAAGATAAACTTAATATGCTTTCCTGACAATCGCAGCGACCCGCCGGTAACCGAGTCGGGACCGGACGGGTATCCTGCGGCCCTGGGGGCCAGCTATAAGGAGACGCCATAAATGGAACAGTCGCACGTCAGCGCCTTGCAGCTCAAGCACGCCGGAATTGAACGGCAAATCGAGGAAGAGTTGAGCCGCCCCCTGCCTGACCCCGCGATGATCCAGACGCTCAAGAAACGAAAGCTCCGGATCAAGGAAGAACTGGCTCTGCACTGACGGCCAATTGACGATTGGCGGACGCGGTTTGAAACTGCGCCCGCCTATTCGAATTCATGGCGAAAAATACCGGTATCGCGCGTTTTCATGGACGACGCTTTGCGATAGGGTCTGGTCATGACCGCTACCAGCGCCGTTTCCGCCGCCCGCACGATCCTGACCCGGCTGCACGATGTCATGGCATCGCGCAGCCACGCCCAGGCCAAGCTCAACCAGGTGGTGGAGATCATCGGCGAGGGCCTCGATAGCGAGGTCTGCTCGATCTACCTGCTGCGTGAGGGGATGCTTGAACTGTTCGCCACCCGCGGTCTGGCGCAGGAGGCGGTGCACGTTACCCGCATGGACATTGGCGAAGGGCTGGTCGGCACCATTGCCGCCAATATCGAAACGCTCAACCTGGCCGAGGCGACCGCCCATCCCGATTTTTCCTATCGGCCGGAAACCGGGGAAGACAAGTTTCACTCCCTTGCCGGCGTGCCGATCGTGCGGCGGGAACGGGCGGTGGGGGTGCTGTGCGTTCAACACGTTGATCCGCGCCGTTATGAAGAGGTGGAGATTGAGGCGTTGCAGACCGTGGCCATGGTTCTGTCCGAACTGATTTCCAATGCCGGTCTGGTGGACGAGGAAGAAATGGCCGCGCTTTCGCCGCTGCTCAGCGGGCCGCAGCGGCTGACCGGGCTTACGCTGGTCAAGGGGCTTGCGGCGGGCGCTGCGGTCTATCACCAGCCGCGCATCACCATCGAACACGTCATGGCGGATGACCGCGATGCCGAATTGCAGCGGGTCTATCTCGCCTTCGACAAGATGCGAGAACAGATCGACAAGATGGCCAGCCAGGCCGAATTCGGCGTTGGCGGCGAGCATGAGGAGGTGCTCGAAACCTATCGGATGTTCGCCTATGACGAAGGCTGGAGCCGCCGGATTATCGAGGCGATCGATAGCGGGCTGACCGCCGAAGCCGCGATCGAGCGTGTCCAGCAACGCACCCGGATGCGGATGCGGCAGATTGACGATCCGCTGCTGGCGGACCGGATGCACGATCTGGAAGATCTGTCGAACCGTTTGCTCAGGATCGTGTCGGGGCAGATGGGCACGGCGGCCAGCATGGGCCTGCGGCAGGATTCGATCCTGATCGCCCGCAACCTGGGGCCGGCGGAGCTGCTTGAATATGACAAGCGCCGGCTGAAGGGCGTGGTGCTGGAAGAAGGATCGCTGACCGCGCACGTGGTGATCGTGGCGCGGGCGATGGGCATTCCCGTGCTTGGCCGGGTGCGCGGGCTGCGCGGCGCGGTGCGCGATGGTGACACGCTGCTGCTTGATGCGGACCTGGGAAATGTGGTGGTCCGGCCTGCACCTGCGATTGCCGAGGCTTTCGAAGCGCGCTTCGCCAAGAGCAAGGAGCGCGCTGCCGCCTATGCCGCGCTGCGCGATGTTGAACCCTTCACCCGTGATGGCACCCGCATCACCGTCATGATGAATGCCGGGCTGCGCGATGATATGCCCAACCTGTCGCTTACCGGAGCGGACGGGGTGGGGCTGTTCCGCACCGAATTCCAGTTCCTGGTTTCCGCAACCCTGCCCCAGCGCGAGCGCCAGACCCGGTTGTACCGCGACGTGCTTGACGCAGCGGGCGATCGGCCAGTGGTGTTCCGCACCGTTGACATCGGCGGAGACAAGGTGCTGCCCTATCTGCGTCACAATGACGGCGAGCATGAGGAAAATCCCGCCATGGGCTGGCGCGCGCTGCGCGTGGCGCTGGAACGCGAAGGATTGCTGAAGGTTCAGGCCCGCGCCCTGCTGGAAGCATCCGCCGGGCGAACGCTCAACGTGATGTTCCCGATGGTGTCTGAACCGTGGGAATTCGATGCGGCCCGGGCCTTGTTCGAGGCGCAGCGCACCTATCTGAAGGGGCAGAAGAAGCTGCTTCCCGAAACGATCCGCTATGGGGCGATGCTGGAAGTGCCGGCGCTGGCCGAGCAGCTTGACGTGATCGCACCGCGGCTGTCGTTCCTGTCGATCGGCACCAATGATCTGACTCAATTCCTGTTCGCCGCGGATCGGTCCAATCCCAAGCTGGCCGAACGTTATGACTGGCTCAGCCCGGCGATCATGCGTTTTCTGCGGCGGGTGCTGTCCAATCTGACCGGACATAGCGTTGACGTGACGGTCTGCGGAGAGATGGGCGGACGCCGGCTTGAGGCGCTGGCCCTGCTGGGCATCGGCATTCGCCGGCTGTCGATCACCCCGGCCAGCGTCGGCCCGATCAAGGAACTGGTGCGCAAGGTTGATCTGGCTGACATTGGTGCGGCGATGTCGGGCTGGCTGGCCGCGCCCCCCACTGATCTGCGCGACGCGCTGATTCAATGGGCGCAGGACCGCGGAATAGAGGTTGATTGACCCGATTATGCGCCCGGCGACCCATCACGAATTCGGGGCAACCCACCGCCGCAGGATCGGGACGAAGCGGTTTCACGTTGACTTGTGTGAATTTGGAACGATTGTTTGGAACGGCGGGATCGCAATAAAGTTCGAACCGGGGTCGGAATGTCGGAAGATTCAGTAATCGAGGCGCAACTGCCTCTGGAAAGCGTGGGCGCGCGTCTGATGCGTGCGCGTGAAGCGTCGGGGATGAGCCGGGCGCAAATGGCGGAATTGACCAAAATTCCCGAACGGCATCTCGCCGAAATTGAGGCGAACAATTTTGGCGCGCTTCCGGCGCGCACCTATGCGGTCGGGTTTTCCCGCAGCTATGCCAAGGCGCTGGGGCTGAACGACCAGGAAATCGTTGATGCGGTGCGCGCCGAACTTGGCCAGATCGAACCTGCGCCGGTTCGCGGCCTGCCCGCGTTTGAACCGGGCGATCCGGCCCGGGTTCCGGGTTCACGCTTTGCCTGGTTTGCCGCGCTTGCCGCGCTGCTGGTGGTGATCGGCGGCTTTGCCTTTGCCTGGCGCAGTTATTATTCGCCGGCCGGAACCTTGCCATCGGCGTTGCCCGCGGAAACGAGCGCGCCGGCGGCTGCCGCCAGCCAGGCGCCGGCACCCGCCGCTGCGCCAACGGGCGGGCCGGTGGTATTCACCGCCATGGCGCCAAAGGTTTGGGTCAAGTTCTATGACGGAACCGGCAAGCAGTTGATGCAAAAGGAAATGGCGCAGGGTGAAACCTGGACCGTTCCGCAGGACGTGGCCGATGTGAAGCTGTGGACGGCCAATCCGCAGGCGCTGGCGATTACGGTGGGCGGTAAGACGGTGCCCAAGCTGTCCGAAATTCAGCAGACCCTCAAGGACGTCCCGGTAACCGCCGCCGCGCTGCTGGCACGCGGGCAGGGCGGCGTGGCTGCTGCCCCGCAGGCCGCAGCTTCCCAACCGGCTCCCGGCACCGCCCAGACCGCGATTCCCGCACCTTCCGTGGCTGTTCCGGCACCTTCTGCCACCTGACCACTGCCTGCAAATCTGCGCAAAAGTTGGCCTGGGGCGCTCGACAGGGTAGTTAACCCGGGGCTAAGCTTGGCTTGTGCAATTCAGTCACGATATGTGGCCCGGATGCCGCGGCAACGGGATCGTTGGGGGCGGAATATGGCCATGAGTGTGGCTACGGGTATGGGTGGTAAAGAATGATCAGATCGCTTCGCGGTGCACGTCCGGTTCTCATCACGCTGGCCCTGTCGCTTGCCGCACCGGCCTTTGCGCAAAGCGCCGACACCGGCACTGATGTGCGCCTCCGTGCGCTTGAAGCAGAGGTGAAGGCGCTTCAGCGGCAGGTTTTCCCGGGCGGCGATGCCAAATATTTCCCGCCGCAGGTTTCAACCGCGCAGGGCGTGACCCCGGCCACCGGAACCCCGGCCACCACCCCGGTCAGCGATCTGCTGGCGCGGATGGACGCGGTTGAGGCGCAGATGGCGCGGCTGACCGCGCAGGGCGAGGAAAATTCCAACCGCCTGTCGAAGCTTGAAGCGCGTTTTGCGGCTTCGGCGGCTGAAACCACAACGCCGGCAGCGGCGAACAACGGGGCAACCACCAGTTCCAATCTTTCGGCGATGACTTCGGGTGCGTCGACAAAGCCGGTGACAACCGCCACGCCAGCCGCCCTGGCACCCAAACCCGCCACGACCACACCGGCAGCGGCCAAGCCGACCAGCGCATCGGCGCAGCGGCTGGCGGCGGTCAGGGCGATCGAAAAGCCCGACACCAGTGACAAGGGTGATGACGAATACAGCTATGGCTTCCGGCTGTGGGATGCCAAATTTTATCCTGAGGCCGAGCAGCAGTTGAAGCTGTTCATGCAGAAATATCCCAAGCACGCCCGGATGAGCTTTGCCCGCAACCTGCTGGGCCGCGCCTATTTCGATGAAGGCAACCCGCGTGAGGCGGCAAGCTGGTTCCTGCAAAACTATCAGGCTGACAAGCGCGGCGATCGTGCGCCGGACAGCTTGCTGATGCTGGCCGAGGCGATGCGCCAGCTGAAGGATTCGAACCGGGCCTGCGTCGCGCTGACCCAGTTTGCCGAGGATTATCCGCAAGAGGCGGCGGGGCGGCTCAAGACGCAGTATGATGCGACGCGCGGCGGGGTGAAGTGCAATTGACGGGCCGCCGCTTCCCGAACTGACCGCGCGCTTCGCCGCCGATCTGGCAGCGCTGCGACCGGGCGAGGGCAAGCTGGCGCTGGCCGTATCCGGCGGGCCGGACAGTCTTGCCCTGTTGCTGCTGGCCCATGCCGCATTGCCGGGGCGGGTTGCCGGGGCAACGGTTGACCACGGCCTACGCCCGGAAAGTGCCGATGAAGCGGCGATGGTGGAGCGGCTTTGTGCGCGGCTTGGCGCGCCGCATTCCACTCTGACGGTGGCGGTCGAGCCGGGCAATATCCAGGCCGAGGCCCGCACGGCGCGCTATGCCGCGCTGGCGGCGTGGATGGCGCGCGATGGGCTGGCCGCGCTTGCCACCGCACACCATGCAGACGATCAGGCCGAAACGCTGTTGATGCGACTCAATCGCGGTAGCGGGGTAGCGGGCCTGGCCGGGGTTCGGGCACGGGGACTGGTTCCCGGCACGCGCCTGCCCCTGCTGCGCCCGCTGCTGACCTGGCGGCGGGCCGAACTGGCGGCGGTGGTCGCCGGGGCGGGGATCACCGCCGCCAGCGATCCGTCCAATCGCGATGACCGTTTTGACCGGGTACGAATCCGCCAGGCGCTGGCAGCGGCGGACTGGCTTGACCCCGCGGCGCTGGCGGCCAGCGCCGCGCACCTTGCCGATGCCCATGCCGCGCTTGAATGGGCAAGCGAGCGCGAATGGGCCGAATGCGTGGAACGCGCGCCGCTTGGCCTTACCTATCGCCCCCGTGCGCCGCGCGCTGTCGCGCTGCGGGTGCTGGCGCGGATCATTACCGAGCTTGACGGTGCAGAGCCGCGCGGCAGCGCCGTCGCCCGCGTGTTCGATGCGCTGGTGGCGCGCCAGCCGGCATCGATCGGCGGGCTTGTTGCGCGGGCCATGCCCGAAGGGTGGAGTTTTACCCAGGCACCGGTGCGGCGGGCGTAATGCACAGGGGGGAAGGCAGCGCGTGGCCTTCGACAGGCTCAGGCCGAGCGGGGTTTGGAAACTGGGCGCACTCTCCGCTCACCCAGGCCTTGCCGAAGGGGCACGCTGAGCCTGGCAAACGCCCTGTGCTATCGCCGCTCCATCCCCTTCTGCTGCATCCGCCACAGCAATTGATCGACTCGATCCTGCCCGAAGAACGGTTCGCCGTCATAGACCATCAGCGGTACGCCGTAATGCCCGCCAAGCCGCTGGTTGGCCTCGTTCTGCTTGATTGTGGTATCCAGCCGCTCCGCCTCCGCCGCTTGCACCGCGTCCATCTCGGCCAGATCGCCTCCTGCTTCGGCGACGGCGCGGGCAAGGTGGTCGCCCTCGTGCCAGCCGTCCACCTCGCCAGACCAGATCAGATGGCTGACCGCGCGCAGCAGCGGCAGGCCGATGCCGCGTTCGCTGGCAAGCTGGCCCAGCCGGGTCAGGCGGTGGATGTGCGGTTGCTCGCGCGGGTAAGTCCGCGTTGCAAAGTCCATCACCACCGGATCGGGGCGCGGCCAGCGCAGGGTCATCCCGGCAAATTCCGCGCTGCGCGCGCAGTCACGCATCAGGTAGCTGGGCCACAGCGGATCGGCGTGCGCGAAGAATTCCGGCTGGCGCACCGCGATAGGCAGCACCGGACGGACATCAACCACGGCGTCCCAATCACGCTCCAGTGCGATCAGCCGCGGCACGACCAGATAGGAATAGGGCGAGCGGAACGACCAGTAGAGTTCTACCCGGTGGCTCACAGCGATGCCATGTCGATTACGAAGCGGTACTTGACGTCAGCCTTTTCCATCCGTTCGAAGGCGTGATTGATCTGGTCCATGCGGATCATTTCCACCTCTGGCAGAACGCCATGCTCGGCGCAGAAGTTCAACATTTCCTGCGTCTGGGCAATGCCGCCCACCCCCGATCCCGCCACCGCCTTTTGCCCGCCCAGCAGCAGGCCGGAATGGAACGGTGCCATCGTGTCGATCATCCCGACCAGGCACAGCGTCCCCTTGCGGTCAAGCAGCAACAGGTACGGCGTGACGTCGTGCTGCACCGGGATGGTATCAAGCAGGAAGTCAAAGCTGCGGCTGGCCGCCTTCATCGCCGCCTTGTCGCTCGACAGCAGCACATGGTCCGCCCCCAGCCGGGCCGCGTCGGCGCCCTTGGCCGTGCTGGTGGTGATCATCGTCACCTCTGCCCCCAGCGCCTTGGCGAACTTTACCCCCATGTGGCCAAGCCCGCCCAGGCCGATCACGCCAACCTTGCTGCCGGGGCCGACATTCCAGTTGCGCAAGGGGCTATAGGTGGTGATCCCGGCGCAGAGCAGCGGCGCGGCGGCGGCCATGTCCAGACTGTCCGGCAACTTGAGGACATAGGGTTCGGCCACCACGATTCCTGCGGAATAGCCGCCATAGGTGGTGCTGCCGTCGATCCGGTCCTTGGCGTTGTAAGTGCCGGTCATCCCTTCGCGGCAATAGTTTTCCTCGCCGTCGTGGCAGGCATCGCAGCGGCGGCACGAATCGACCACGGTGCCGATCGCCACCCGGTCCCCCGGCTTGAACCGGGTTACCCCCGTGCCCACCGCGCTGACCGTGCCGGTAATCTCATGCCCCGGAACGAAGGGATAGGTGGAGCGCCCCCAATCATCGCGCGCGACGTGCAGGTCGGAATGGCACACCCCGCAATAGGCGATGGTGATCGCCACATCCTCGTCGCGCAGATCGCGCCGATCGATCGTCAAAGGTTCAAGGGCGGAATCGGGGGCGGTCGCTCCCCAGGCGGCAGTTGCGGGCATCGGCCTTCTCCTTGCGGGTTTGTCTCATGCTGGAATTGTGCTTGCCCAAGGTCAAGGACAAGGGCATTAATCGCGCGATTAAATTTCGTGGGAGAGCATCAATGCGGATCGATTCCTCCACCGTCGCGGTGGTGACCGGCGGCGCTTCGGGGTTGGGCCGGGCGACGGCGGAGGCCTTGGCGGCTGCAGGCGTCGAGGTGGCGATTTTCGACGTCAATGACGAGAAGGGCGAGGAGGTTGCCGGTGCGATTGGCGGGCTGTTCTGCCATGTTGACATCACGTCAGAAGATTCGGTCGTGGCCGGCTTTGCCATGGCCCGCGCCGCCCACGGCCAGGAACGGATCACCGTCCACTGCGCCATGACCAGCCGCCGGGGCAAGACGCTGGCCTTTGACAAGGAAGCGGGCAAGTTGAAACGCCTTTCGACCGAGGATTACATCTACGGCGTCAACGGCATCCTCGTCGCCTCATACCGGATCGCATCGCTTTCGGCAGAGGGTATGGCCGGGCTTGATCCGCTTGAGGATGGAGAGCGCGGCTGCATTACCCTGACCGCGTCGGTCGCGGCGCAGGACGGGCAGATCGGGCAGATCATCTATGGTTCGGCCAAAGCCGGGGTTAACGGGCTGGTCCTGCCGATGGCGCGCGATCTTTCGGACCTGGGCATCCGGGTCAATTCGATCATGCCGGGGATATTTGCCACCCCGCTGATGCTGGGGGCAAAGCCGCAGGTGCTGGAAAGCCTTGCCGCCTCGGTTCCCTTCCCCAAGCGGCTGGGCAAGCCGGAGGAGTTCGGCAGTCTGGCGCTGGAACTGGCGCGCAATTCATATTTCAACGGGCAATGCATCCGTCTTGACGGTGCAATCCGCATGGCCCCGCGCTGAACCAATTCCGTTCGCCGCGAGTGTAGTCGAGCCGCCGCGCGAACCATGCCTCGACCAGGCTCGACACGAACGGAGACCGGCAGCATGACTTCCCCTTTTCGTGATGGCCTGCTTGACGGCAAGGTCGCTTTCATCGCCGGTGGCACCAGCGGCATCAACCTGGGCATCGCCACGCGCTTTGCCGAACTGGGCGCAAAGGTTGCGGTGCTGGGCCGCGACCCCGAAAAGGCCGCTGCGGCTGCCGACGGGATCGGCGGTGATGCGATCGGCCTGACCGCCGACGTGCGCGATTATGGCGCGATCCGCGCGGCGATGGAGGATGTGCGGGGCCGGCTTGGCCCGCTGGACATCGTGGTGTCGGGGGCGGCGGGCAACTTCCTTGCGCCCGTGCTGGGGATGAGCGCCAATGCCTTCAGGACGGTGGTTGATATCGATCTCAACGGCACGTTCAACGTGTTCCGGGGCTGTCATGATCTGCTGGCCGATGAAGCCTCACTGATCGCGATCACCGCCGGGCAGGCGGTCAATCCCATGCAGCTTCAGGCCCACGCCTGCGCGGCCAAGGCGGGGATCAACCAGTTGATCCGCGTTCTCGCGCTTGAATGGGGGCCGCAGGTGCGGGTCAACGGTATCTCGCCCGGCCCGATCGCCGGGACCGAGGGCATGGCCCGCCTCGCCCCCGATCCCGCGACCAGAGCCGCGCATTTTGAACGCATCGCGATGAAACGCTGGGGAGAGATCGCGGAAATCGCCGAGGGTGCGGTGTTCCTGTGCTCGGGCGCGGCGCGCTATGTCACCGGCACGATCCTCGACATCGACGGCGGCAGCCAGCTCGGCGACGCCACCCGGCGCGACGTGGGGACGGGGCTGGCCTAGAGCCTGTCCTGATCAGGGCAGGCTCTAGATCAGGCTGTCGCCCTGGCCCACCATCTTGCCGCGGGTGATGTAAACCTTGGTCCCAACCGGGGCGATCGCGAACAGTTTCGCGGCGAAGCTGTTGGGCACGCCGATGCAGCCGTGGCTGGCATAGCCCTTTTCAACCTTGGTCCCGTGAATTGAAACGCCGTCGTCGGTCAGCCGCATGGTATAGGGCATCGGCGCGTTGTCATAGGTTGAGGAATAGTGGTCCTTGTCCTTCAGCTTGATCGGGAACACCCCCAGCGGCGTCGGCTTTTCGCTGGTGCCCAGCAAGACTGCGGTGGCGCCAATCTCGTACCCGTTCTGGAACACGGACAGCACCCGCGCGTCCAGATCGACGGTGACGACCAGCGGGCCGGACGGGACATTGGCATCATCCCAATGCCATTCGCCATATTTGATCGGGCCGCTGATCGGCAGGATCCGCTTGATTACAAAACGTTCGTCCTGAGGTTTCGCGGCGGGGGGCGGAGCAGGGGCAGGGGCGGGGAGCGATGAAATCGCCACCGGCTTGTCCGGAAAGGCGAACTGACCGCTTTTGGCCGGTGCGGGCGCGGGCTGGCGCGGCGTGTCAAGCGGCCTGAACGCAAGGTAGCCCAGCGTGACCGCGCCGGCGGCAAAGGCGGCTATCAGCCCGGTCGCAGTGTTCAACCTGATCGTCATGTTTTCCTCGCGCCCTGTCTGCCCTTTTGGTGCCGGATGCTGGCATCGCGCCGATTTGCGCCGCCGGCCAGACCTTCGTGCGGCAAGTTCCGGCGCGGGACTGGCTAGCACGGAAAGGTTAACGGAGACAGCGCCTTGCCTTTTCCCCCCCGCGCTGGCACGGGCGCGGCGATGATAACCATGCCCCGGTTTGCACTGCTGGTCGGCTCGGCCGCGTTCTGGGCGCGGGCCAGCGCAGACATGGCAAAGGCGCACAGCCGCGTGCTGGTTCAGGCGATGACTTTTGAAGGCGATGCGGCCGGGCAGGGGGTTGCAGCGGCCATCGCCGCCAGCACCGCTGCCGATCGCCGCGTGCTGGTTGATGACTATACCCGTCACGTCATCAATGACCGGTTCCTGGCCCTGTCGCGCGACCGGACGCTGAGGGCAGAGGCAGATGCCACCTGGGCGATGTTCGATGCCATGGTCGCGGCGGGGGTGGGGCTAAGGCTGACCAACCCGGTGGGGCGCAGTCCGCTGCGCTATGCCACCCGCAATCACAAGAAGCTGCTGGTCATTGATGATGCGGTGTGGATTGGCGGGGTCAATTTTTCGGACCACAACTTTGCCTGGCATGACATGATGGTGCGGATCGATCATCCCGCGGTTGCCGCCTGGGCCATGGCCGAATTCGATCGGGACTGGTCCGGCCAGACCGCCACCAGCGCGGCCAGTGTGGCCGGGATCGATCTGCTCAGCCTTGACGGAACCGCCAACGAAGCGGGGTTCGTACCCCTGCTCAAGACCTTTGCCGAAGCGCGCCGGTCGATCGACATGGTCAGCGCCTATCCAACATTTCCTTTCGTTGATGCCCTGGCCGATGCTGCCGCGCGCGGGGTTGCGGTGCGGCTCTATACCCCGCGCCCCAACAACAAGCCGGTGATCCGCGATTACCTGATGGGGGTGGCGCAAAAATCGGGGCTGGACATCCGCCTTACGCCGATGATGACTCACGCCAAGGCCGCGCTGATTGACGGCACGGCGCTGGTGGTGGGATCATCCAACTTCGATTTCGTCAGCCACCGCGCCAATGCCGAATATGTCGCGACAATCCGCGATCCGGGCCTGATCGCCGCGTTTGAGGCGGAGCTGCTGACCCCCTTGCGCGAAGGGGCAAGCGCGCCGGGGGCTGGCGATCATTCGCGCTGGCGGGCCATGCGGGCGCGGGCCGCGCTGAAGGCGGCCGATGCGCTGGTCAGCCTGCTTGACCATGGGCCGCGAGTGGCGGAGTGGCGGGGGTAGGGAAGCGCGCGGGCAAAGTTCGCCCAATTCACCCATGCGCCCCGAATACATTGGCGATAGCGGTGGTGATCCGCAGGGACAGCGCCTGGGCGCGTTCGATCGGTTCGATGAAATCGCTGTGGATCGCGTCATAGCCAACCGCTGCCTTGTCCGGATAATCGGTCGGTTCGCTGACTGAAAAGTCGCCAATCCCCGGGAAGTGGACCGGGAACGCGCGGCGCAGTTGAGCCAGCGCTTCCTCTATCCGCAGGGTGAAGACCATTTCCAGCACGTCCTCGCGGCTGATGTCATTGGCGCGGCTGAACGCGGGGACTGACACGGCTTTCAGGAACATATGCTGGAACAGCGCCAGGCGCAGCGCCTGCAGCACGCCCAGCATCCGCCGGGTATGTTCCCGGTCTGGCAAGGGCGCTTCATCGGGGATCAGGTCCAGCAGCCGGTGCAGCTTGAGCGCATCGACCCGCAAGCGTGAGGCAAGACGGCGAAACACCCCGGTCCGGTCATCGGTGGTCAGATATTCGGCCAGGGCCAGACAGGCATCGGCAATCTGGTCTTCATCCCCGCGATAGGGGCGGCTGGACCAGTAAGCCGAATTGAACAGTTCGCCAAAGGCGGCAACGGTCTTGATGCTGGCCAGGGCGTTGGCGGCGCGGACCAGCCGGACCAACTGACGCCCGCGCGGGCTTTCACGCAGCAGCGCGGCGATATCCTCATAATTGCCGTCCGCCGCGGTGCCGAACCCGGCGATCACATTCACCGGATAGCCAAGCTGTTGCAGCACGGCGTTGTGGGGAATCGCGCGAATCTGGCGCAGGTTCATCTCGCGGTCGGCGGCCAAGTCTGACTGGCGGCGGCTTTTGCGGCTGCCGGTGTCGTTAAGCAGGCCCAGGCCAAAAGCCGTCACCGCGCGCGGATAGGTTCGGCTGGCCAGGTATCCCTGCTGAACCCGGCGGATCGCGCGGTAGAAATCCAGGCTAAGGTCAGTGCGGCGATAGAACGGATCGGCTGGTGCAGCGGGATCGGTCCGGGCTGGGGCCGCCTCGGCAAAGCGGGTCAGCGTGGCCAGCGCCAGTTCCGGCGTGCCGAAAAACAGATAGCCGTCCCCGCCCTGAAAGCTGACTTCGGGTTCAAGCCGGATTCCGGCGCGGGCAAAGCGCCGCCGCGCCCAGGGTGACAGCGGCCATTCAACCCGGTCCGTAAAGGACGAGGGGTGCGCGCCGCGGCCCATCGATTCGCCGTGGGTGTTGAACACCAGCGCGGCAACATCGGTAAGGCCATTGGCAACCATCGCTTCAGACAGGCGGCCTTGCAGCCGCTCGATCGCCAGGGCCGCAGGGATCTGGCCAACGAACCGCCCGGCATCGGAAAAGCCGGTCTGGACAGAAACCCGGCCCCGCGTGCGGGCATAGTCGCGATAGGCATCTTCGGCCAGCAAGGCGTCAAGAAAGCGCCCGCCATGCTCCAACGCGGATTCGGTTTCGAACAGCGGGGATACGTCAACCTTGTCCGCAATGCCGAACAGGCGTGCGTAGTAAAGCGCGGCCAACACGGTGGTTGGCTGCTCGGTTTCGGCAATCAGCATCCGGATCGGCGCGTCGGCGTCCACGTGATGCAGGATTTGCGCCATGGCCAGAAACTGCCGCACGGCGGTTGAATTCTCGATCGCCAGCGCGGCGAAATTGGTCCGCAACGGGCTGGCCTCCGCCAGCAATTCACGCATCCGTACCAGCGCGGCCTGGCTGGCAAGATCAAGCTTGCCATCAGGATCGATCCGGCGGCGGATCGCGTTCTGCAACTGGCTGGAATTCACCCGGAAATGGACCCAGCCCATCCCCAGTCCATCGGCGCGCATTGCCGCCGCCAGCACCAGCAGGGCCTGGGCATGGGTGTCATCGGCGTGAGCCGCCACCCCCTCTAGTTCGGAAATGATCGCGGAAAGGCTGGTCAGCTTGTCTGGATGATCGGCGGTCAGGCTGTCAGCGGCGGCCGAAAGCGCGGCGGGTTCGGCAAGATCGGCGGCGAACAGGTCAGCCATTTGCGCGGCATGGGCAGCGGCGCGGACCAGGCGGGCGGAGATCTCAGGCACAAGCGGCTCAGCCTGCGCGGCATAGCGGCTCAGCCGTTCCGCCTTTTCGGAAAGGCGATAGCGCAGCGATGTTGCCCATGAAATGTCAGTGCGCCCGTCCATGTCATAGCCAACCCAGGTGGCCAGCCGCAGCGGCATGGGGGACAGGCCGCGCCACTGATCGGGCCAGCGGCTTCGTGCCTCTGCCAGCATCAGCGCGTTGATCCGGTCGCGCGCATCCTGCGCCCGGGTCATCGCCGCCATCGCCGCGGCGTGTTCGGTATCAAGCGTGATCGCATCGCGGTCATGCGGGGCGACGCAGGCGGTCTGCGCGGCGATGTCGCCCGATGATGCCGCGTCGGCCACGGCCTCGGACTGTCGCCGCGTCAGCAGGAAAGTCGGGTGTGCGGTGAATACCACATGGAGCAATGGATGGCGCAGCCGCTCGGAAAAGGCGGCAAAATCGTCTGCGGCGATCAATGTGCGCAGCCGCGCTTCGTTTTCGGCCGGACTGACCGGGGCGATCAGCCGGTTAAGCCGCGCGGCGCGCGCCAGCAGTCCATCGCATTCAAGTTCAGCCACCAGCGCGTCAACGTCGTTCAGGCTGATCTGGCCGCTTTCAAGCTCGCGCGACAGTTCCAGCCCAAGCTGGAATACCGGATTGAACAGCGGGGTTTCCGCCGTGTGCGCGTGAAGCGCCTGCAACCGCTGCTCAAGCCGGGCGCAACGGGTCATTGCCCCAGGCCCGCCGCCGTTCTTGCCGCCGCCTCGATCGCGGCACCATCGGGCGCGCCCTTGGGCACGATCCACGAGCCGCCGCAGCACAGCACCGCATCCAGCGCCAGCCAGCCGGGGGCAGTGGCGGCGGTGATCCCGCCGGTCGGGCAGAACCGCACCGATCCGAACGGGGCGGCAATCGCCTTCAGCGCCGGGATGCCGCCATTGGCTTCGGCCGGGAAGAATTTGAACCGGTCAAGCCCCAGGTCAAGCCCGCGCATGATGTCAGCTGAGGTGGCGACGCCGGGCAGGAAGGGGACATTGGCTGCAATCGCGGCCTTGGCCAAACCGTCAGTCAGACCGGGCGAAACGATGAATTCGCTGCCAGCCTCCAGCGCGTCTTCCAGCGCGTGCCCGTTAAGCACGGTGCCGGCACCGACGATCGCGCCTTCCACCTGCTTCATTTCGCGGATCACGTCGAGCGCGCTGGCGGTGCGCAGGGTTACTTCCAGCACCGGCAGGCCGCCCTTGACCAGTGCTTCTGCAATCGGGCGGGCGTGCGCCACCTCGTCGATCACCAGGACCGGAATCACCGGGGCCTTGCGCATGATGGTTTCGATCGGGCTCACGACGTATGCTCCTTGGCGAATGCGGCTGCGGCCCCGAACAGGCCGGGCTGGGGATGAGTGATAAGCCGCACCGGCAAGGCGGCCATCAGTGCTTCAAAGCGGCCCTTGGCCACGAAGCGGTTGGCAAAGCCGGATTTCAGCAAGGTATCGCGAATCCGCAGTCCAAGTCCCCCGGCAATCACCACGCCGTTGGCCCCCTGGGCCAAGGCCATGTCACCGGCGAAGGACCCCAGCGAAAGGCAGAACCGGTCAACCGCGGCGGCGGCCAGACTGTCTTCCCCGCTGGTGCCAAGGCTCCACAAGGTGCGGTCGTCCAGCGGCTTGATGGCGCGTCCTTCCATGGAGGCAAGCGCTTCATAGATGTCGACAATGCCGGGGCCGCACACCACCCGCTCCGCTGAAACGCGGCGATAACGCAGCCGCAGTCGGGCAAGGATCGCATCCTCGATCGTGTCGATCGGGGCAAAGTCAACGTGCCCGCCCTCGGTCGCCTGAACCCGGTAGTCGCCCGATCCATCGCGCCAGAGATGCGCAACGCCAAGGCCGGTGCCCGGGCCGACAATGGACAGCGTGCCGCTGGCCGGAAGCTCTACGTCGGGGCCGGCAAGGTGGATGAAATATTCGCTGCCGGCGCGCGCTACCGCGTGGCCAACCGCGCCGAAATCGTTGATCACGGTATAGCGATCAACGCCCAGCTTCTCCCGGATCAACGCCGGGCGGATGATCCACGGATTGTTGGTAAAGCGAATGATTTCACCCCCCACCGGCCCGGCGATCGCAATCGCGACCGCAGGCGGCAGCTTGCCACCCTGCAGATCGGTGAAATGTTCCCACGCGGTCTGGAAGCTGGCGTGATCCTTGGTGTGAAGCGTAACCGGATCACCCAGCCCGATCGCGCCATCGCTGCCAATTGTGGCAAGAGCGAAGCGCGCATGAGTTCCGCCGATATCGACGGTGACGAGATCATTGTTCACAGTCCGGCCTCCGCCAACATGGCCGATGCGCCGTGTTCGGCGCCATCGGCGTGATGCCTGAACATCGCGAACAGCTCACGCCCCATGCCCATTTCGGCGCGCGGGGGCACGGCGGGTTCGCGGTGCGAGATGTCTTCCAGCACTTCCAGCGTACCGGTGTTGGCGCACAGCCGCAAACGGTCTCCATCGCGCAGATAGGCAAGCGCGCCGCCGGCCAGCGCCTCTGGCGTGACATGGATTGCGGCGGGCACCTTGCCCGATGCGCCGCTCATCCGCCCGTCGGTTACCAGTGCAACCTTGTGGCCGCGATCCTGCAGCACGCCCAGCGGCGGGGTCAGCTTGTGCAGTTCGGGCATTCCGTTGGCGCGTGGTCCCTGAAAGCGGACCACCACGATCACGTCGCCGTTGAGTTCGCCGGCCTTGAACGCGGCCTGCACCTCTTCCTGGGTTTCGAACACGCGGCACGGCGCCTCGATCGTCCAGCGTTCCTTGTCGACCGCGCTGGTCTTGAAGGTGGCGCGGCCCAGGTTGCCCTTGACCAGCCGCATCCCGCCATCGCCCTGGAATGCCTGACTGACCGGGCGGAGCATGGTATCATCCCCGCTTTCAGCCGGGGCGGGGCGCCAGACCAGCTTGTCATCATCAAGCGCGGGTTCCTTGGCATAGGCGGCCATGCCGCCTTGCGCCACGGTCAGCACATCGCCGTGAGCCAGCCCTGCATCGACCAGTTCGCGCACCACAAAACCCATTCCGCCGGCGGCGTGGAAGTGGTTCACGTCGCCCGCGCCGTTGGGATAAACCCGGGCGATCAGCGGCACGGCGGCGGACAACTCGTCAATGTCTTCCCAGTCGATCCGGATTCCGGCGGCGCGGGCCATGGCCGGAATGTGGATCGCGTGATTGGTCGATCCTCCGGTGGCGAGCAGGCCGACCACCGCATTGACGATCGCCTTTTCATCCACCACCCGCGCCACCGGGCGATAATCGCTGCTCTCTCGCCCGATCTCGCTCAACCGGTGGACTGCGGCGCGGGTCAGGGCGGAACGCAGCGGCGTATTCGGCGGGATGAAGGCCGCGCCGGGAATGTGCAGCCCCATCATTTCCATCATCATCTGGTTGGAATTGGCGGTGCCATAGAACGTGCAGGTGCCCGCCGAATGATAGCTGGCGCTTTCGCTTTCCAGCAGATCGGCGCGGCTTGCCTTACCCTCGGCATAAAGCTGGCGGACCTTTTGCTTTTCCTTGTTGGCAAGGCCGGACGGCATCGGCCCGGCGGGGATGAACACCGCTGGCAGGTGGCCAAACCGCAACGCGCCGATCACCAGCCCGGGCACGATCTTGTCGCAAATGCCCAGCAGGGCCATGCCATCGAACATCGCGTGGCTCATCGCGATCGCGGTTGAAAGCGCGATGGCATCACGGCTGAACAGCGACAATTCCATCCCGTCCTGCCCCTGGGTCACCCCGTCGCACATTGCCGGCACCCCGCCGGCGACCTGCGCGGTTGCGCCAACTTCGCGTGCGTAAAGCTTCATCGCTTCGGGATAGCGGCCATAGGGCTGATGCGCTGACAGCATATCGTTGTAAGCGGTGACGATCGCCAGATTGGGGCCGCGCCCGTGCGCCAGCGCCGGCTTGTCTCCTTCAGAAGCGGCAAAGCCGTGGGCCAGGTTGGAACAGGACAGCGCCCCGCGCCCCGGAAAGCGCTGCGCCTCGCGGTCGATCAGGTCAAGATAGCGGCGGCGGCCATCTTTTGACCTGTCGATGATCCGGGCGGTAACCCGTTCCACCGCGGGGTGGAGCTTACTCATTCCAGGTCACTCCATCGCGCTCGGCCAGGGCAATCGCTGCGGACGGCCCCCAGGTGCCGGCCGGATAGCCCTTTGGCTTGATCCCGTGTTCGGCCCAGCTTGCGCGGATGTCATCGATCCAGTCCCACTGCGCCTCAACCTCGTCCCGGCGGACGAACAGCGTCTGGTCACCCTCGATCAGGTCCAGCAGCAACCGTTCATAGGCGATCCGCTTCTTCGGCCCGGCAAAGGCATCGGGCATGGTGATGTCCAGCGGCACACTGCGCAGGCGGATGCCTTCGCGGTCAAGCCCCGGCACCTTGGCCATCAGCTGAAGCTGGATGTTCTCTTCAGGCTGAATGCCTATCACCAGGGCATTGGGCTGCGTCAGCGCCCCGCGCGAAGCGAAGATCGAATGCGGCACCCGGCGGAAATTGACCACGATTTCGGTCATCCGTTCGGGCAGGCGCTTGCCGGTGCGCAGATAGAACGGCACGCCCTTCCACCGCCAGTTGTCAAGGTGCGCCTTGATCGCCACGAAGGTTTCGGTGTCGCTGTCGTGGCCCAGTTCCTCGTCATAGCCGGGCACCGGCTTTCCGTCGATCGCGCCCTTGCGGTACTGGCCGGTTACGGTTTCGCCCGGTTCAACCAGCCGCAGGGCGCGCAGCACCTTGACCTTTTCATCGCGGATTGCGGTGGCGTCGTAATTGGCGGGTGGTTCCATCGCCACCAGCGCGAGCAGTTGCAGCATATGGTTCTGCACCATGTCACGCAGCGCTCCGGCCCCGTCATAATATGCCACGCGGCTTTCCAGCCCCACCGTTTCGGCAATGGTGATCTGGACATGGTCGATATGCGCCGCGTTCCACAGCGGTTCGAACATGATATTGGCAAAGCGCAGCGCCAGCAGGTTCTGGACGGTTTCCTTGCCCAGATAGTGATCGATCCGGAAGATGCGGTCTTCGGGAAAGGCTTTGGCCACCGCGTCGTTGATTTCGCGGCTGGATTCCAGATTGGTGCCCAGCGGCTTTTCCAGGCCGATCCGCACCTTGTCTCCGGTCAGCCCCGCCTGTGTCAGGCCGGCGATGGTCGGTTCGAACAGGCTGGGCGCGGTGGACAGGAATATCGCCATGCCCTTGTCAATCGTCCCGATCTCGTCCGACAGGTCAACGAAATGGCTGGCGTCATTGGCGTCAAGCGTCTGATAGGACAGGCGCGGCAGAAAGCTGTCGATCGCGGATTTGCGGAAATCGGGCAGGTACTTTTCCAGCGCCTGACGGGCAAAGGCGCGGTAGCTGTCATCGTCATAGTCTGACCGGGCCGTGCCGATGATCCTGAGTTCGGGGGAGATCAGCTTGTCATCATGCAGCGCGCAGAGCGAGGGCAGCAGCATCCGCTGGGCCAGATCGCCGGTTGCGCCGAACAACAGCAGACGGTCTGCGGTGAAGCTCATCGTCGAATCTCCTGAAGGCCGGAAATTCGCGGAGTGTCCCCGGCCATGGCGCACCTAGCAGTGGGGGCGGATGCGCGCCAGTGCGGCGCAAACCAATTCAGGCGGTTCGCGCCCTGCCCCTTTGCTGAATACGTCTGTGGCCGCGGGGCGGCTGCGGCGTTTGCAGGGCGGCGACCAGTTGGGTAGCTTTCCTCATAGAGGAGATTCGCCGATGCGCCGTACATTGCTGCCCGCCCTTGCCCTGCTTCCGCTTGCCGCCGCGCCCGGGGCGGCGCAGGCCAGGCCCGTCGATACCGCCGCGGCAGAGGGGCAGACGCTTGATCTTGCCAAACGGCTGATCGCGGTCCGCTCTGTCGCCGGGCCGGACAACCGCACTGTCGACGCGCAAAAGATGGTCAAGGATGCGCTGCTGGCCGCCGGCTGGAAGGACGGCGATGTGGAGATCGTTCCGGTCAGGGATACCGCCTATCTGATCGCGACCTGGCCGGGCAGCGACCCGAAGCTGAAACCCCTGGTGATCTCTGGCCATCTTGACGTGGTAGAGGCGAAACCAGCGGACTGGCAGCGCGATCCCTTCACCCCGGTTGTCGAGAACGGCTATCTGTTTGGCCGCGGAGCCAGCGACATGAAATACGATGCCGCACTGGCCACATCGACCCTGATCGCCATGCGCAAGGCCGGCTATGCGCCGCGCCGGACCGTGGTGCTGCAATTTTCGGGCGATGAGGAAACCACGATGTATACCAGCCGCCTGATTGCGGAGCGGCTGAAGAATGCCGACCTGGTGATCAACATCGACGGCGGCGGGGGCACCTTTGACGAGGCCAGCGGCAAGCCGCTGTACTGGACCTGGCAGGGCGCGGAAAAGACCTATGATGACTATCAGCTGGAAGTGACCAATCCCGGCGGCCACAGTTCCGCGCCGCGGCCAGAGAATGCGATTGTCCAGCTTGCCCAGGCGGTGGAGCGGATCGGGGCCTATCGCTTTCCGGCGGAGATCAGCCCGCTGACCAAAGCCTATTTTGAAAAGGCGGCCCAGTTTGAAAACGATCCGAAACTGGCAGCGGCGATGCGCGCTTTTGCCGCCAATCCGCAGGATCAGGCGGCGCTGGCCACTCTGCGCGCCAATCCATCCTACGTCGGCAAGGTGGGCACAACCTGTGTCCCGACGATGATCGCAGGGGGCCACGCGCAGAACGCGCTGCCCCAACGCGCCACCGCCAATGTCAACTGCCGCGTCTTTCCAGGCCACAACCGCGAGGAAATCCGCCTTCAGCTTGAAAAGGTGGCGAACCTGCCAGGGCTGAAGGTGACGGCGGTTTCGGGCGAGGATTCGATTTCCTCTCCCACTTCGCCGATGCGGCCTGATTTTCTTGCCGCAATGAACAAGGCGCTGGGCAAGGCCTGGCCCGGTACGCCGATTTTCCCGTCGCAGTCATCGGGCGCGTCGGATTCTATGTGGTATCGCGCGCTGGGCGTGGCCAGCTATGGTGCCAGCCCCGGCTTCAGCAAGGACTCCGACGATTTCTCCCATGGGCTGAATGAGCGGGTGTCATTGCGCAATACCGGGCCGGGCGTGGCCTATTACCTCAGCCTGTTCACTGACCTGTCAAAATAGCGTCCAGCGCGGTGCGGGCGATTGCTCCGGCTTCGTCCGCGCTGAACGCCTGGGGGGACAGGCACAGTTCCAGCCACAGCCCGTCGATCAGCGCGGTGATGGCGATACCCGCGTGCCGCAGCCGCGCAGGGGGTGCGCCGCAGGCCCCCAACAGCGCTTCAAGCCGGGCGCGGAAAGCGGCGTATTGCTCGTCATGCTGGCGCGCGATTGCCGGGCGGGACCGCACCAGGCTCCAGAAGGCGATCCAGGTGGCAAGCAGTTCGCCGCTGGCCACCGGCGGGGCAAAGCTGGCGGTGACGAAGGCGTTCAGGCGGGCGCGCGGATCAGTGCCGGCACGGGCCAGCGCGGCGTCAATCGTCTCGGCCACCCGCGCTTCGACGTGGGCATAGGTTTCCGCAACCAGCGCGTCGATCCCGTCAAAATAGTGGCCGACAAGCCCAGGTGATACCCCGGCGTCCACCGCGATCGCGCGGACGCTGGTGCCCGCCACCCCGCCGCGCGCCAGCACCCGCGCCGCCGCCTCGATCAGGCTCAGGCGGCGGGCATCGGGTTCGGCCCGTTTGAAGGCAGGCTTGGTGCTCACTTGCGCTGCCTTACCACTTGTTGTACGATTGTCCAACAAGCAAGGGAGTCGCGGAGCCGCCATGGGCAATCTTGAGCACGCATTTGCCCGGATTGATGGGACGCAGGCAGATCCGGATGCCGACTTCAGCCTGCCCGGCTGGATCTATTCCGATCCTGAATTTCACGCGCTGGAAATGGAGCGGATCTTTCGCCCAAGCTGGCAGATCGTCTGCCACATGAGCGAGATCGCCGCGCCCGGCGATTACCGCACGATCGATTATTGCGGTGAAAGCGTGGTGGTGATCCGCGGCGATGATGGCGCGGTGCGGGCCTTTACCAATGTCTGCCGCCACCGGGCGATGCGCCTGGTTGAAGGACCGGCGGGCTGCGCCAGGAAACTGGTGTGCCCTTACCACGCCTGGGTCTATGAAACCGACGGGCGGCTTACGGGCGTGCCCAACCGGCGCGAATACCCGTCGCTGAAACTGGAAGAAAACGGCCTGGTGCCGGTATCGGTCGAGGTGTGGCACGGTTTCGTGTTCGTCCGGCTGGAAGATGGCGGCTTCCCCTCAGTTTCGGAAATGATGGCCCCGTTCGAGGATGAAGTGGCGCAGTACCGCTTTGCCGATATGCAGCCGATGGGCGATGTCCGGCTGCGCCCGCGCGCGGTCAACTGGAAGAACGTGGGGGACAATTATTCGGACAACCTGCACATCCCGGTGGCGCATGACGGGCTGACCCGGCTGGTCGGCAAAACCTATCGGATAGAGGCGCACGGCTGGGCTGACCGGCTTTATGGCGATGTGGTGCGGACTGACCGGCAGAACTTCTGGGAACAGTTCTATCGCACCCATATGCCCCGCGTTGATCACCTGCCCCAGGCGGCGCATGGCCGCTGGCTCTATTACAAGCTGTGGCCGAACATGGCCTTTGACATCTATGCCGACCAGATTGATTTCATGCAGTGGCTGCCGCTGACGCCCACCACCTGCCTGCTGCGCGAAGTGGCCTATTGCCTGCCCGATCAGCGCCGCGAGATGAAGCTGGTGCGCTATGCCAACTGGCGGATCAACCGCGTGGTCAATGCCGAGGATACCTGGCTGATCAGCCGGGTTCAGCAGGGCATGGCCAGCAAGACCTATGGCACCGGCCCGATTGCGACCAGCGAGGTCTGCCTGCGCAGCTTCGCCAAGAAGATTCGCGCGCTGATACCCGAGGCGCGCCAACCCTTCGCACCGGCACCGGGCTGGAGCGGCAAATAAACACAATCCCGCCTCCGTTCGTGTCGAGCATGGTCGAGACACGGGCGCGAGGCATCTCGACTTCGCTCGATGCGAACGGAGGCGGGGGATAAGATTGAGGATCTTGGAATGACGAAAACCTATGACGCACTGATCATCGGCGGGGGCCACAACGGCCTTGTCTGCGCTTTCTATCTCGCCAAGGCGGGAATGCGGGTGCGGGTGCTGGAACGGCGGCACATCGTTGGTGGCGCTGCGGTGACGGAGGAATTCCACCCTGGCTTCCGCAACTCCACCGCCAGCTACACCGTCAGCCTGCTGCGGCCCAAGGTGATCGCCGACATGAAGCTGCACGATTACGGCTATCGCGTGATCGAGCGGACGATCAGCAACTTTTTCCCGTTTGAAAACGATTACCTCAAGCTGGGCGGCGCGCCGGGCCGGACCGAAAAGGAATTCGCCCGGTTCTCCAAGAAGGATGCTGCGGTTTACCCGCAGTATGACGCCGCGCTGGAAAAGGTTGCCAATGTGCTGCGCGACCTGTCCTTGCAGATTCCGCCCAATGTCGGCGGCGGGGTTTCATCACTGATCGCGGCGGCCAAGCAGGGCTGGCCGATGGCCAAGATGGACATTGCGGTCCAGCGCGACCTGCTGGACATTTTCACCAAGTCCGCCCGCCAGTTCCTTGATGGCTGGTATGAAAATGACTGCGTGCAGTCCGCCTTCGCCTTTGACGCGGTGGTCGGCAACTATGCCGGGGTTTCAACCCCCGGCTCGGCCTATGTCCTGCTTCACCACGTTTTTGGAGAGGTCAACGGCAAGCTGGGCGCCTGGGGCCATTCCGTGGGCGGGATGGGCGGCATCACCCAGGCAATGGCCCGCGCCTGCGAAGACGCCGGGGTGGAGATCAGCCTTGAAGCGCCGGTGGCGCAGGTGCTGGTGAACAACGGCAAGGTTCAGGGCGTGAAGCTGGAAAGCGGGGAGGAGATTGCCGCGAGCATTGTCGCCTCCAACGCCGGGCCTGCGCTGCTTTACCGCCAACTGGTCGATCAGGGCGATCTGGACGATGATTTCAAACGGCGGATCAAGGGCTTCAAGACCTGTTCCGGCACGTTCCGGATGAATGTCGCGCTGTCTGAACTGCCCGATTTCACCGTGCTGCCGGGCAAGCAGCAGGCAGAGCATCACACCGCCGGGATCATCATCGCCCCGGGCATGGACTATATGGACCAGGCCTTCATCGACGCGCAGCAGCACGGCTGGTCAAAGAAGCCGATTGTCGAGATCAAGATTCCGTCAACCGTCGATGACAGCCTTGCCCCTCCGGGCCAGCACGTCGCATCACTGTTCTGCCAGCAGTTCGATCCAAACGTGGATTGGGACACGCACCGTGAGGAAGTGGCGGACCTGATCATCGATACCGTTACCGATCATGCCCCCAATTTCAAAAAGGCGGTCATTGCCCGCCAGATTCACTCACCGCTTGATCTGGAACGCAAGTTCGGCCTGATCGGCGGAGACATCATGCATGGGTCGATGGGGCTGGATCAGCTGTGGGCCGCGCGCCCGGTGCTGGGCCACGGTGATTATCGCGGGCCGATCAGGGGGCTGTATATGTGCGGCGCAGGCACGCATCCCGGTGGCGGGGTAACCGGCGCGCCGGGGCACAACGCGGCGCAGGCTATTCTGGCTGACCGGCCGATGATCCGGAAGATCCTGCGGTCCTAGAGCGGCGTGCGGTATATCTGATCCGCCGTGACGGAGCCGATTTTGGCTTAGCGCGAGGAGCGAGGAGGGAGCCATGCCGTTGCATAGTGACCGACGAGCGACGCTGCGATTGGCCAAAAGCGGCCCGCCCTGCGGGTTGTCTCAGGAAGCCCCTCGGACAGCGTCACCTTGCTGGAACGGACAACCAGTCCGTCCTGCGCAAGGTTCCTTGCCGAGCGGCTTCCTGAGACAATCACGGTGGATCAGATATACCGCACGCCGCTTGTCTTATGACATTGTCGT
>JAFEEX010000014.1 GCA_018240895.1 Pseudomonadota bacterium
GAGCTGGTCCAGCGTCCGCTTGGCAGGCAGGTGCGATTGCTCGACAATCCTGATGATCTCGAGCTTCTCGGATGCGGGATACCTCATGCGTCGTCGCCCCCATCCACGATTATGCTTTTTTTCAGCAAGCGGTTTTCGAGTGTCAGGTCGGCCACGCATTCCTTCAGGGCGCGGGCTTCGCGGCGCAGATCCTGCACCTCGCCGGTGGTGGCGGCGCGGGCAGTGTCACCGGCCAGGCGGCGCTTGCCAGCCTCCATGAACTCCTTCGACCACACGTAGTACAGGCTCTGGGCTATGCCTTCCTTGCGGCATAGCTCGGCAATGCTGTCGTCACCGCGCAGGCCTTCCAGCACGATCCTGATCTTGTCCTCAGCCGAGAAATGCCGCCGGGTCTGCCGACGGATATCCTTCACCACCCGCTCAGCGGGGGCCTTCGCCGGCAATTTCTTCAAGGAGGGTCGGGTATTCATCTTCGTTCCTTCGTCACTACGACGAAGCCCCAACCCTCCTTAAATCACAACCTCAAATCTGTGCCATTGGCGCTGATGGGGGACAATCGTCACGAAGCTGATCGTCCGTGCCGGGGGCGTGCAGATCAAGATCGAGATTACACCGGTGCTGCGTGGCACCGTCTATGATCCAGTGGTGATGGGCGTCGTGCCGACAGTGGAAGATGCCTTTGGCTTTGCCGAAATGCAGGTCGTGTCCTTCGCCGACCTCTATGCAGGCAAGATCGTGGCAGCGCTCGACCGCCAGCATCCGCGCGATCTTTTCGACGTACGCGACCTGTTCCCGCTTGTCGAGACCGACGGTTGAGACCCATTCGTCGACAAGCCGCGCGTATTGCCGTGTGCTGAGGTGGCCAAGGTAGTCGATCCGACTCGGGAACACGAAGTCGGAAAGTGCCCCACCACGTCGTTTGAGCCATGCTTCGAGGCTTTTGCGCGCTTCGGTCATGATCTCGAACTGCACGGGTCTTCCCGTCTTTTGCTGGATGACAGTCGCGCGATTACGAAATGATCCGCCGCTCACCAGGTCGCCGATCCTGAGTTTGACTAGATCGCAGCCACGAAGCTTGCTGTCGATGGCGAGATCGAACAATGCGCGGTCACGCAGTCGCCGGTGTTCGTCCAGATAGAACCGAATTGCCCAAATATCGCGCGGCTTTAACGGTCGCTTTGGGCCGACGTTCTTCCCCGAATTCCAAGGTCGCCTGTCATGCACGGCAGGGTCAAGGTCTGAATGTCCCATGTCATTTCTCCAGAGGCCGGAATGGCCATCTGAAATGTGGGTGCGCTTACGGCGATCAGCTCAGACAAGTGTCGCGCGACACTTGACATTAAGGCCAATCCCCGATACCTGCAATGGATGGAAATCGAGAGCATCCGGCACAAAAGCCTGCGGCGCTTCTTTGAAACGGGCAACGCGAAAGGGCTGGTTGGCGATGCAACTCGGCTTCGCAAGATGCTTGCGTTCATTGATGCGGCGGAAAGCTTTGAAGAGCTGTCGGTGCCGCCCAATTTCGGTTTGCACGAACTAACCGGTGACCGGAAGGGAAGCTGGTCGATGACTGTGACGAGGAACTGGCGAATGACCTTTGGCGTGAATGCCGAAGGTGCGTTGATCGATCTGGATTTGGAGGACTATCATGGCGCTTAGGATGCACCCGTCTCTGACCGTCCATGTTGGCGATTGGCTAAAGACGGAAATCGTGGAGCCTGCCGGGGTGAACGTGACGGCCTTGGCACAGCACTTTGGCGTCTCGCGGCAGGCACTGAGTACGCTGCTCAATGGCAACGCCAGCCTTTCGGCCGATATGGCGATCCGGTTTGAGAAGGCCTTTGGAGTCAGGGCTGATACGTTGCTGCGGATGCAGACTTCCTACGAACTCGCGCAAGCCCGTGAGCATGAAGGCGACATCAAGGTTGGCAAATTCGCGAAAGCGGCCTGACGCCTGAATGTCGCCACTCAACCGCGCAGGCCGAAGCCTTATTAGCTGCCGAACATTCAGCCTGGATTCAAAGCCATCACAAACCGCGCATGAAACGGTGAACTGGCGAACCGCCTGCAATCGACTATCCAACCACTGCCGCGACCGCGCGCAGGAATGCGACATTCTCCATCTCGCGGTTGGCTTCCTCGCCTGGTCTGGTGCCATAGGCCGGATTGGCGGAGAGCTTGACGATCGTGACGCCCTTGGACGGGTCAACATAGATAAACTGGTTGTAGATGCCGATCGCGCTGAACTCGCCGCGATCGCCGTTGGGAAGCCACCATTGATAGCTGTAGCCGAGGTCGATTGTATGGTCGCCGATGATCGGTTGACCGGGTGCAAGGTAAGCGGCGTCCGAGCAGACAGAGCGCCGCACCCAGTCTTCCGGGATGATCTGCCTGCCGTTCCAGCGACCATGATTTCGATAAAGCTCGCCGAGCTTCGCAAAATCACGCGCGGTCACGTTAAGCCCGGCAAAGGCCATTTCCATGCCTTTGTCATCGACCAACCAGTAGCTGTCGGATTCAAAGCCCAGAGGCTCGACCAGCTTTTCGCGCATATAGTCGGTGAGCGAGCGGCCGGTTGCTTTGACCAGCAAGGCACCCAGCGCCTGGGTGTCGCCTGAATTGTACCGGCAGATCGTACCCGGAGCAGATTCTTTGACCATCGACGCCACAAAATCGTCTAGCGATCCGCCCTCTGCCATCGCCGTTCCGAGCCTGAAAACGTCGGATGAGGGATCGTTGTAGTCCTCGTTCCAACGGGCACCGGACGCCATTTGCAGCACGTCCTTGATCGATGTGCCATCGTAGGCTGAACCGGGATCGACCCGGATATAGTCGCTGATCGGATCGGAGATGCTCCTGATCGCGCCATCCGCAATGGCGATGCCGACCATGGCCGAGACGAAGCTCTTGGCGACCGACCACGAGATCCACTGCACATCACGGCCACCGGTCAGCCGGTAAAGCTCCAGCCGGACCTTGCCGTGCTTCAGGACCAGCAGCGCCGACGTATCGGTGCTGGCCAGGAACTCATCGCTGTCGCACTCGGTTCCATTGAAAGCATAGGTGGCGGGGAGAACTGTCGGCGGTCCGTTCTCAAAATCATGTGGCGCGCCGGAGGCTGCCATCCGCCTGACCGGCAGGATGTCCTTGAAGCAGGCGAAGTTGGCGAACTGGGGCTGCCCGCTGAACAGGCCGATATCCATCATGCGCAGGTGGGACATTTGCTCAAGCTCCCGAGTTGATGGTCTGTTGAGACTGGGTCAGCAACTGCCGAACGGCGTTGCCGAGAAAGGGGCGATCTGCTGCTGCGACCCCAAGGTGCTTGAAGAATGCCACGCCGAACGCCAGCGAGACCGCCGCCAGCGCGGCGTCCCTTCCGCCAGCATCTTCAGCCCCGCCCGACGTCAGCGTGCCGATCTCGAAGATCAGGCGCTGGTAGCCGAGCATTGCGAGAGGTTCGTGAAACGGCAAGCCCATAGTTCAGCGAACCCTTTGGTTTGCAAAGTGGAAAAAATGCTAAGCGTGACTTAGGAAAATGCAGGATTTATAAACTCGACATCGGTTTGAAAGTGTGCCAAAACGCTAAGCATGGCTACGCGTTCTGACAGCAAATTAAACCGACTCCAGCAGGTGCTCCCCGAGGGACTCCTTGCCGATGCCTCGTGGATGGGGGCCCACGGCTACTCATCTGCGCTGCGCAGCCAGTATGTAAGCGCTGGCTGGATCGATAGTCCAACGCGGCGTGTCTATCGCCGCTCGCGCACGCCGCTCACCTGGCAACAGGTGGTCATCTCTCTCCAGACCCTGCTGGACTACCCCCTGGCCGTTGGCGGGCGCACTGCGCTCGAACAACAGGGTTACGCCCATTACCTCACCACAACGATGCGTGAGGTTCACCTCTACGGGCCGAAGCGCCCGCCAACATGGCTGGCCAGTTTGCCGCTCGACGTGACCTTCCACTGGCATAACAGCCTACGTCTGTTTCCCGACGATGCCGATGCATCGCCAGAGCCCAGTCCCGTCATGTTCAGTGCCGAAGGGGCGACCTTGCCAATCCGATATTCGAGCAAGGAGCGCGCCGTACTGGAGTTGCTGGACGAGCTCCCCGAGCGCGAAAGCTTCCATCAGGTTGACGCCCTGATGGAGGGGCTGAGCGATCTCAGTCCGCGCCGCTTGCAAACCCTGTTGGAAGCGTGCGCCAGCGTGAAGGTGAAGCGGCTATTCCTGTTCTTTGCCGACCGGCACCGCCATGCTTGGCGATCCCGGCTTGACGTGTCCCGCGTTGATCTAGGTTCCGGCAAGCGCGTTCTTGTCAAAGGCGGCAAGCTTGATCCCACTTACCATATAACCGTGCCGTCCGATCTGGAAGGTCAGTGAATTCATGGCCTTTCTCGACACCTACCGGCAGCAAGTTGCACTTCTCATTCGAGCCATTCCTTTCGTGGCGAAGGAAACGGCATTCGCGCTCAAAGGCGGCACGGCCATCAACCTGTTTGTGCGCGACATGCCGCGCCTGTCGGTGGACATCGACCTGACCTATCTGCCCGTCGAGGATCGCACCACATCGCTTGCCTCAATCGACGCAGCCATGCTGCGGATCGCGGAGCGGATTGAGTCTGCAATCCCGGGTGCGACGGTCAATCCTTCCCGATCGGCTGACGAGAAAATCGTCACGAAGTTGATCGTCCGTGCTGGGGACGTGCAGATCAAGGTCGAGATTACCCCAGTGCTGCGCGGCACGGTGTACGATCCCGTGGTGTCAGCTGTGGTGCCGACCGTGGAAGACGAGTTCGGCTTTGCCGAAATGCAGGTTGTGTCCTTCGCCGACCTCTATGCGGGCAAAATCGTGGCGGCGCTTGATCGCCAGCACCCGCGCGATCTTTTCGACGTGCGCGACCTGTTGGCGCACGAAGGTATTGGCGACGAACTCCGGCGCGCATTCCTTGTCTATATCAGGGGCGCGAACACCTGACTTCGCGCGATGTGCTGGTCATCGACGNNAGATGGAGCGCGTGCTGTCCCATGGCCGCAACGTCGCATTCGACACCAAGGATTATGCGCACCTCGATCACGGCTATGCCGCCACGATCCACAAGGCGCAGGGCATGACGGTGGACCGGGCGCATGTGCTGGCGACGCCGGGGATGGACAGCCACGGTGCCTATGGCGCAGTGGTGGAGTGATTATCTCGACGGGCTGCGAGCGGGTAAAACCGACGTTCGATAAATAAGCAGGCAGCGACAATGCGCCCGAACGGGTGCATTGTCCGCCAAATCGTCCGCAAAGCCAGAATCTGATCCCGAACGGTTTCATAACCTTGACGTTCAGGCTATTTTCCGCCATATTGTTCCCGAAAGGGATCAGACATGAAGCCTGTGACCGACAGTCAGCGCATTCTCAAGGCTCTCGATGAGCAGGATCAGGCGTTCCGAAAGCTCGCGACGGGTCCACTGGACGTGCTGACCAAAGCCAATCGTGAAATCGTCGTCGGGCTAAAGGAGTATGCTTCGCCAGGACATCGGCTTGCCGAACAGTTGCGCAGCCAACCGTACCAGCGGGCAACTGAGATTGCGCAACAGCTGTCCCGGGCGTCCACCGGAACTTATCCTGCGCCGCCGCCTCGATCCGACACATCCCTCTCGCAAAATCCCGGTGAACGGGTGCGCACGGTTGCCGAACTGGGCGTGCTTGTCCGCCTCGCGCGCAAGGCGATGAAGATGAACCAGTCCGAGTTCGCCGCTCACGCCGGGGTGGGACGCAGGTTCGTATCCGAACTAGAAGGCGGCAAGGCCAGCCTCGAATTCGACCGGGTGATGGCCTGCGCGGGGGCAGCCGGTATCGACCTGACCGCCCGCGTGCGTAGCCGCTGATGCTGATCCTCCAGGTCTGGCTTGAGGCCTCGGAATCGCCGATTGGCTTTCTGGTCAAGGGTGACGATGCAGACCTGTCATTCACCTATGACCCGCATTGGCTCGTCGCCGCGAATGGCCACCTGTTGTCGCTGTCCCTACCGCTGCGCGAAGAGCCGTTCGGAGACGTGCCTGTCCGCGCCTGGTTCGGCAATCTGCTCCACGAGAACAACCAGCTCGAAGCGACGATGGCCCGCCATGGGCTCGAACGCAGTGATATCGCAGGTCTACTCGAACATTTGGGGGGCGACTGCGCGGGCGCGGTAAGCGTGCTTGCGCTGGACCGGCCACCAGTCAAGCGCCCGGGCACATTGGCGGAAGACTATGATCCGCTCGACGACAAGTCTTTTGCGGAGATTGTCGAGCGCCTGGCTTCGGGCAAGCCCCTGCCGGAAGAAGTGCGCGATCCCTCCCCTGTCGCGGGCGTGCGCCGCAAGATATCGCTGGCCGCGCTGCCCGATGGGCGCTTCGCTCTTCCCAGGCAGGGAACTGGCGCGCCAACTACCCACATCCTGAAGCTGCCCGACCGCAATTACCTTCATGAAGCGCGCGACGAAGCCTTCCTGACCGAGCTGGCAGCGAAATGCGGGCTTTCCGTCGGAACCTGCGTGGCTGACGAAATCGCCGGACACGAGATCATCCTCATTGGCCGGTTCGACCGCACGGTCGAAGATGGCAAGGTCTACCGCAGCCATGTCGAGGATTTTGCCCAGGCTTGCGAGCTTCCGGCAGAGCTGAAGTACGAACGGCGTGGAGAGCCTGGGCGGCGGTTCGACGCAGCGAACATCGGTCGGGTTCTGGAAGCCATCGACCAGCCCGCCCTGGCACGCGGAACCTTCCTCAGAATGACTCTGTTTAACCTGTTGCTCGGCAACAATGACAACCACGCCAAGAACAACGGGCTCTTCCACCGCCCCGGCGGTTCAGTGCAACTCGCGCCGTTCTATGATCTTACGCCAGTCCAGACCACCGGCAAGTATACCGACGAACTGGCGTTCAATATCGGCACGGCCAACCGCTTCGACGCCATAACCGCCGATGACCTCCTGGCTTTCTGCATTGCGATCGGCATTCCCCAAACAAGCGCGCCCGCCCTCCTGAAATCTGCCGCAGGTGCGCTCATTGACAGCGTCGAGGACCTGTCGGCCCACTTCCCGAAGGCCATCTTCGCCCTCGACCGTCTGTTCGGCCAAACGGCGGGTCACCTCAACGATGTGCTTGGCCTGGGTAAGGTCCTGCGCGAACGTGACGCACATGTGACCGGCGGGGGCGGTTGGGCGCTGAGCTGAAGGCTTGCCGGGCGCTAGGCGCCCGGCTGCTCCTTGGCCTCATCGTCCAGCGGCGTGCGCAGGACGATCCGGCCATTGATCGGTACGACCTCCAATTGAAGTGAAACGCCCTTGCGGTCGCGGTGGAACCACGCCGCTCCGACTTTGGTCCAGAATGCCTTGTCGCCACGGTTGGCGACGTGTCAGGCGATGAAGTCCGGGGCTTTTGCTTCGGCTGCCGGTGCGGGATTGTTGCGGGCCATGGGATTGCCCTTTCGTGTCTGGTGGCGCGTTGCACCAAACCGAAAGGCCGCACGGCCAAGGGCGAGGTCAGGCATGGCATCACCCCGCCCAAGACCTGGCAGGATGCCGTCATCGCCTGGAACGAGGTGGCCTTGTCGCTGATCTCGGAGAACTCCCATCGGCGATACATTGTCAGCTTCAACCAATGCCGGCACTGGCTTGAGGACAGACATATCCGGGACATCGACGGGACTTGTCTGCGAGAGCTGATCAAGGGACGACGAGCCCTTGGGGTCAGCAATGCAACGATCCGGCGCGATCTCACTGCCATCTCCTCGGTCCTTGGCGTGGCGCAGGACGAAGGCTGGATCGTCGACAACCACGCTCACGCGATGAACAGGAAGCGCATCCCGGAGCGACGTATTCCCATCGTGCTTCCGCAGAAGACCTCGATTGCCGCGATGATCAAGGCGCTCCCTCCCAAGATTGCCGACATCTGTGCCTTCGCGATCGAGACGGGAATGCGTCAGGATGAAATCGTGCAGCTCGAATGGTACTGCATCGACACCAAACGGCGCAGCGCCACGATCCACAAGACCAAAGGCCAAAAGATCCGTGCCGTGCCGCTCTCGGATCGCGCGCTGGAGATTCTGAAGCGTCAGCCGCGAACCACTCACTCCCAGATCGTATTCTGGAGAGGCGATGGTTTGACGATGGACTGGGTGTCCAGCCAGTTTGGCGCGGTAGCACGAAAGTTGACACAAACCTCGAAGGAGTTTGTCCGCTTCAGATTCCACGATTTGCGCCATTTATTCGCCGTTCGATACCTGCGTGACGGAGGCAGTATCTACGCGCTTCAGGGCATTCTCGGGCACACCAGCATCAAGACAACCGAGCTGTACCTGGCACACCTGACACCCGCGCGACAACACGAGGCCAGAATGGGGAAGGCACAAAAGTTGTCACATCCCCAACGGTCTGTAACCCCGGAGGGAAGCTGAAATGTTCGAAAAATGGCGAAATTGGCGGGCCGCGACCGATAGTGATGATCACTACATCTACGCTACGCCACTATGATTAAATCGCCAGCAGATACCTAGATTGGGCCATCTTGGTCCGTACTGTCGAAGCTCCTCCTCCCTGCGTATACGGTCGATCCCAAAGAACAGAGTGTATGTTGCAAAGGGCGGCTTTTACGCGATGCGGCTTCGTTGCTGCGGTTGTGCACCCGCTGTCGGCGGTTCCGGAAAGATTGAACGGCCTCGCCTGATGTTTGGTGCTGCGCCTACAAAACTTTCGCATTTGCGGAGACGTCAGAAATAAAATCATTGAGTTGCTGCTGCGACAGTTACGCCACTTCGACGGTGCGAGGCCACCGTTGAAGAATTTACCTCACCAATGATCGCATGCTTGTCGCTTGTTACGGGGCCGCCTGAGCGTCATCAGCCGAGGAAGAATCTACACCCGGGAGATACCGATGTTCCACGAAATCCGCTATTCGAGCGTAGAAGACGTCATTGAAAAAGCGCCGGAAGGCATGACCAAATTCCTGATCGAAGTCGACGATCAGGGCGTTGCGTTGGTGACGATGAACCGGCCAGAGCGGCTCAATGCTTTCTCGATGGGTTATCCGACCGACCGTCCGCGGCCACGCGGTTGGTCGATGTATGACCGCTACATGCGAGCCGTCACGCAGGAACTCAAGCACGATCCGGCAGTCAAGGTCGTGGTGGTGACCGGTGCGGGCCGGGCCTTCTCCGCCGGGGCCGACATCAAGGACTGGTCAGGCATGGAAAAGCTCGCGACTGACGGCCAGTCGCCCTTCGTCAAGGAGGGGCTGTTGTTCGACGAACACACCGCGATGATGCACATCTGGTTCAAGCATCTGGTCAAGCCGACGATTGCGATGGTCAACGGGCCTGCGGTCGGCATGGGGGCCGATCTGGCGGCCGTCTGTGACATCCGCGTGATGGCCGAGGACGCGTTTTTCCAATGGGCATACGTGCTTAATGGTCTGGTGCCCACCGAAGGGGCGATGTGGCTACTGCAGCGCCTGGTTGGACAGGGCAAGGCCTTTGAATGGTTGATGACCGGCGAGCGCGTGCATGGCGAGGAAGCCCTGCGCACGGGGCTCGCCAACCATCTTGTTCCGGGTGCCACGCTGCGCGAACGGACGCTGGAACTGGCGCGCAAGCTGGCCGCGCTGCCGACCCGCACGGTGCAATCAACCCGCTTCGGGATTAACGCCGCAGCGACGATGTCGTACCAGGATTCGATCGGGTTGGCGTATCTCTCCGGCTATGCAGTGCGCGAGGATATCAACCAGCGCATTCGCAAGCGCGCCGCTGAAATCGTCGATCACGACGCGGAGATCGGTTGATGCAAGCGAAGGAGCCCGGACGGCTGACCACGGGTCAGCTTCTGGCATTCTGTATCTATGCCATGCCGCTGGTCGCAACCACAGCGGCGATCGGCAATTTCGTCACGCCCTATTACAGCGAAGCACTTGGTTTGCCGCTGGCCAGCGTCGCGGCGGCGCTGCTGGTGATCCGTGTCTTTGATGCGATGTTCGATCCCCTGATCGGGCTGGCAATCGATCGGTCGCGTTTTCGCCAGAAGCATCGGCCCTGGCTGCTGCTCGCTTTGCCAGTCTATCTGATCGGTGCGGGGTTGGTGTTCTTTCCGCCGTTTGCGAATGTCTCGCAAATCTACCTGATTGCCGCCGGTGCGGTTGTCTATGCGGCGTATACCACCTGCATGGTCGTGCATCAGGCCTGGGCCGCCAGCCTCACCAGCGATCCGCGGCAGTTGTCACGCATCTTCGGTTACCGCGAACTTGCGGTGATTGGCGGCATCATGGGCGTGTTCGGCCTTGCTGCGATTGCCAGCCATCAATTTGCAGGCGACATCACGGCTCAGGCACACGCGGCGGGTGCATTCATTCTGACCGTCGTCACGCTTGCCACGGTGGTGACCTGGAGCTTTACCCCGGATCCCAGGGTCGAGCGGGCAAAGGCACACTCTCCCCAATCGTCCGCCTTGCGGGAACTGTTGCTCAGCCGGGACTTTGGTGGCCTGCTTTTCGCGGTCCTGTTCTTCAACGCGGCTTGGACCGCCATGTCTGCGATGGGCTTCTTCGTCGCCAGGTACCTCTATCGCGCGCCCGCGTTGTTTGCCGTGGGGCTGACTGTAACATTCCTGGTGGCGCCGATCGGGATGGCGCTGTGGATGCGGCTGGCCGCCCGGTGGGGCGACCGCCGGACGCTGATCGCATCGTGCCTTTACCTGGCCGTGGTCGTCGCCTTGCTGCCACTGGCCGTACGCCATGGCGGAACTGGACTGCTCGCCATTCAGGCGCTTCTGGGAATCGGTTTTGGGGCTGGCCCCTATCTGACGCGCGCGCTCATCGGAAACATTGCGAATGCGCATGTCGCCCGGACGGGCAGTGATCTGCGCGGAACTGCTTTTGCAGCCGCCACCTTTTTCGACAAGCTTGGCAGCGGGCTTGGCGCCGCAGCGCTGATCCCGCTGGCCTGGTTTGGCTTTGACCCGAACCGGGTTGTCGATGGCAGGGCAGATGCCGCGCTGCTCGGCGTGGCGACAGTCGCTCCCGTGCTCAGCTTTCTCCTTACCGCATTGTTCGCGCGCACGATTGGCGGAGTGCCCCGGCAAGCGACGACATCGCAATCCTGATCACCGGAACAAACCATCATGGCTAATCTTCTCGACGGAATCCGCGTACTCGATTTCACCTCGGTCGTGTCCGGTCCGGTCTGTACCCAGGTACTCGCCGCGCTTGGCGCGGACGTGATCAAGGTCGAATCGCTCGCGGGTGACCCCTTGCGTTCAACCCGCAGCCCCCGCATCGAAACACTGAGCGGCCTTTTTATGCAGGTCAATCGCGGCAAACGATCGATCGCGCTGGACCTGCGCGACCCGGAGGTTCTTGCCGCGTGCCTGCGGCTTGCGGAGCAGTCTGACGTCATCGTCGAGAACTTCCGCCCGGGAGTGATGGACCGTCTTGGTCTTGGCTATGACAGCATACGCGCGGTGCGACCCGACATCATCTACGCGTCGATCAACGGTTTTGGCGAAAGTGGTCCGTGGTCGGGAATGCGGGCTTATGATTCGATGATCCAGGCGCTCGGCGGCTTCATGTACCAGCAGGGCGAGCAGGGCAGTCCAAAGCTGATCCAGTGCGCCGTTGCTGACAAGATCACCGGCCGTGCTGCCGCGGAAGGCGTGCTTGCCGCCTTGTTCGCGCGCGAACGCGGGCAAGGTGGGCGGCGGATCTCGGTTGCCATGCTCGACGCCTACATCAACTTCATGTTGCAGGACACGATGGCGAGCCACAGCTTCCTCGATCACAAAGCGCCTTCATCGCAGATCGACGCGCATATATCGTTCCAGACCAGTGACGGCTGGATTTCCTTCCTGTTTCTCAGCATCGCCGAATACCACGCTTTTTTTGATGCCTGCGATCGGCCAGACCTCGCCGCGGACCCGCGCTTTGCCGAACGCGAGGACCTGCTCGCCAACTTTTCGGCCTGGCGTGACGAGGTGCGCGCCTTGCTGGCGAACATCTCGACCGAAACGATCATTGCCAGGTGCAGGCGCCTGCAATTGCCTGTCGCGCCGGTCCTGACCTTTGATGAGATGGTTGGCTTCGAACAGGTCGAACACAACCGTACCTTCTCTGAGATCGACATGGCAGGGGAGGTGGGACGCCTGCGCCTGCTCAATCCGCCGTGGCGCTTTTCGCAAGGCTCGCCGGATCTTGAGGCCGTGCCTGCTCGGCTTGGCGAACACACGATCGAAGTTCTGCGCGCAGCAGGCCTCGATACCGAAGCGATAACCGCGATGATCGAACGCGGTGCCGTTGCATCCCGTTGAATTCGGCCAAGCTGGATCGCTGGGAAATCTTCCCGCTTGAACGGAGTTGCGCCGGCCTTAGGCTCGCTGCTACGCGAACCGCCAAGGTGATTTTGTCCATCGATGTCGAACAGTCCTCCGCCAGTCCTATTGCAAACCGTCGAAGCGGTGGTGCGGCTTGGCAGCTTCAAGCGGGCTGCCGACGAATTGCTGATTACGCCATCGGCCGTGAGCCATCGGGTTCGCTCGCTTGAAGCCCTGGCCGGGCAACCCCTGTTCATTCGCGAAGGCCAGGGCCTGCGCCCGACTGAAGAAGCGGTGGCGCTGGCGGAAATCATCGAGCGCGCCAACCGGGAAGTCACCGATCGCTGGCGGATGATTGTTGGCGGCGGGGCCAGGCGCCATTTCCAGATCCAGTGCATGGCCGCCTTCGCCGACCATTTCATTTTCGCACGGATGGCGGAATTCAAGCGCCGCTTCCCCGGGTTCGACATTTCGTTGACCAGCATGATCGATTTCGATCCCAAGGTCTGCGGCGATGCGGATATCCTGATCGGCGTCGGACAGCGGCCCGACAACGATTGGCGGGTTGAAAACCTGCTGGACCTCACCGGCTGCCTGATAACCCGGACCGACAAGGTCGGCACAATCTTTCGCGATGGTCAGCTGTTCGGCCCACTACTTGGCTATTCCAGCACGGCGGACAACTGGCCTGGGATTGCCGACGCGATGCAGACAACGCTCCATCCCGAGGCACAGATGATCCGATTTGATTCGGTCGCTTCGGCGGTTTCGGCGGTCGAAGCGGGTATCGGCGCTGCGTTGGTCCCGTACTGGATCGCCCGTGACATCGCCGGGAGCGACCGCATTTCCATCGTCAATGACGACGTCCCAGGTCCGGGCCGCAAATACTGGCTCGCGGTGCGACGGGAAGTGCGGGAAATTTCATCGGTCGATCGCTTCTGCAGATGGCTGGCGGCGACAGTCGCCGAAGATGCGAGGTTGCCAATCGCACCGGGCTGACCGCGCCGCCATTCCCATCGTCAGAACTTCAGCCCGACCCGAACTTCGATTGTGCGCGGATCGATGATCGAGGCGGCCTTGGCGCCGGAGAACAGCGGTACGTTGACCACATAGGTCTTGGCGCGCTGGTCGCTGATGTTCTTGGCCAGCAGCGAGACCGAGATGCGATCGCTGGGGGCCAGCAGTTCGACGCTGGCATCGAGGGTGGTGTAGCCCTTCTGCCAACCCAGCGGATCGAGGTCGGGCGCAACGAAGGCGCCGCTGCGGCTGTTCGCACCGGCATAGAGCCGCATGTTCCAGTCGGACCCGATCCCGAACTCGTAGTTGGCACTGACGGTCGAACTCCAGTGTGCCGCGTCGGTCAGCGGGCGGCCGCTGAGGTCCTGACGGCAGCGCCCGACGCCGGTCCATGCAGCGGTCTGGCCGGTAGTGCAGCTTGCGCCGACGTAATTGTCATAGTGGGCATCGATATAGACGACCGATCCCGACAGTGTCAGGCCGCGCACAGGCGTCCAGCGCGCTTCGGCCTCAACCCCGCGCGAGCTGGCCTTGGCGGCGTTAGTGGTGATGAAGGTCACCCCGTTGAAGGCCTGGACCTGGAGATTGTCGAACTTCGAATAGAACCCGGTCAGGTTGAGATTGAAAGCCCGGCTTACCCCCCATTTCAAACCCGCTTCCCACGCAGAAACACTTTCACTGTCATACGGTACCGCCGTGCCTGCGCTGTCCGAGGCATCGAAGCCACCGCTCTTGAAGCCGCGCGTGAACTTGGCATAGGCCATGGTGTTCGGCGCGATCTTGTATTGCAGCGTTGCGGCAGGGGTGAACTGCTTTTCCTTGATCGATTGGTGCAGGCTGAAATTGCGTGCGCCCAGGACCGAACCCATGGTCGCGATAACGACAGCGCTGGTTTCGGGCACACCGGTTACCGGGTTGTAGATGACAAGCGATCGATCGGCCGACTTGTCTTCAATCATGTAGCGTCCGCCAGCGATCACCTTCAATCCGGGCGCCAGTTCATAGCCCAATTCGGCAAAGGCGCTGTAGGTGTCGGCCTTCTGGTCGAACACGCGCCGGGTCTGCGAATCGAGCGCACCCGATGTCACCCGAAACCACGGCGTGCCCTTGTAATGTGCGGACTGGAAAAACAGCCCGGCGGTGTAGGTCAGTTGATCGGCGGAGGAGGAGGAGGAAAGGCGGAATTCCTGGCTGAACTGATTGTACTTTTCCCCGTTGTCGAAGAACAGAACCGGGACCGGCGAGAAATCCGAGTCCTCGTTTTTCGTCGCGGCCTTGTAGGTGCTGTAGCCAGTGTCGGAAGTCAGGCTGGCACCGCCGATCGGAACATTGATCCGCAGCGAAGCATTGTGGGCGCTGATGGTGTTGAGATCGCTGCCCGGTGCGCCGCTGCTGGCCTTGAGATCCAGTTTGGATTCGAAGTTCGGATCGAAGGCAGTGAACGTCCCGGTGAACGGACCCGGCGCAAAGATCTGGAAGAGGCCGCCTTGACGCTTGCCGAAGGAATATTCGTACTTCGCATTCACCTCGACCTCGCCGGGCTGCCAAGCGAGCGAGACGCGGGCGATGTTGCCAAGGCGCGCGGGCTCGTGCTCGAGGCTCTTGGTGTTGTAGAGAAAGCCCTTGTCGCGCGCTTCATGCTTGAAGGCGACGCGGACCTGAAGGTTGTCGGTCAACGGCTTGTTGAACACGCCGGACAGGTCCCAGCCGCCAAAGCGCGTCTCGTAACCGCCTGACAGGCTGATTTCTTCGCGCTTGGTGGGGCGGGCGGTGATCACGCTGACCGCGCCGGCAACCGTGTTCTTCCCGAACAGGATCGACTGCGGCCCCTTGAGCACCTCGACGCGCTCAACGTCGAAGAACGGAGAGCTGAACTGGGCGGCGCGCCCGGTGTAGATACCGTCGATGAACATGCCGACCGACTGTTCGAAACCGCGATTGGTGCCTGAGCTGATCCCACGCAGGGTGATGCGGTTGCCGCTGGCGGATTCGGCGACATTGAAGGCCGGAACGTAGCGCGACATCTGCTCGAAACTGGTCAGGTTGAGGCTCTTGAGCTGTTCGCCCTGAACCAGTCCGACCGAGACCGGAACGTCACCCAGGCGCTCAACCCGCTTTTGCGCAACCACGAGAATCTCGTTGAGCGGGGCATCCTGGTGATCCGCATTGTCGCTTGTTGCGGCAGTGTCCGTCGGCGCGGCAGCTTGCGCAAAGGCGGAACCCGGCACGAGGCATACCGCCATCGCAAACGAAGCAATTCCGAAGTGAACTCTAGCCATCGATCCTACCCCATGTGTTGCGGGACCGCTGCCAATTCAGTCGATCCGCGATGCAATTCTGACCCGGGCAGGTATCGGTGGCTGCAGGGCGCGATCAAACGAATTGGTCGGCATAATGGTGAACCACCATCATCAACGGCAATCTGATGATCGGGATGAACGCAGGTCATCTATCGATCGTGGAATTTACTCGGTCGTAGCTGGCCGCTCGTGCAAATCGTTGTGGAAGGCAGTCTCGTTCATGCGTTGACGTACCACGTGGCGACCGGCTGGCTGCAAAATCGATGAGGACGCTATGAAGACCCGGATTACCGAACTGTTTGGCATCAAGCACCCGATCGTCCAGGGCGGGATGCATTTCGTTGGCCTTGCCGAGCTGGCCAGCGCCGTGTCCAATGCGGGCGGGCTGGGCCTGATCACCGCGCTCACGCTGCCCGGGCCGGAAGGACTCGCCGCCGAAATCCGCCGCTGCCGGACGATGACCGACAAGCCGTTCGGCGTGAACATCACCTTCTTGCCGACCACCCGCCCGCCCGACTATGCCGGGATCGTCAGCACCGTCATCGAACATGACATCCCGGTGGTCGAAACCGCCGGGAACAATCCGCAGCAGTGGATCGCCAGCCTGCGCGACGCGGGAGTGAAGGTGATTCATAAATGCACCTCTGTTCGCCACGCCTTGAAGGCTCAGGCGATCGGTTGCGATGCGGTCAGCGTCGATGGCTTTGAATGCGGCGGGCACCCCGGCGAAGATGACGTGCCCAATTTCATTCTTCTGCCCCGCGCGGCGGATGAACTGAAGATTCCCTTCATTGCGTCGGGCGGCATGGCCGACGGGCGCTCGCTGGTCGCGGCGCTGGCGCTTGGTGCGGACGGCATGAACATGGGCACCCGGCTGCTCTGCACCAAGGAGGCGCCCGTTCACCAGAACGTCAAGGACGCGATCATCGCCGCCAGCGAGTTGGATACGCGTCTGGTCATGCGCCCCTTGCGCAACACCGAGCGGGTGCTGGTCAACGCCGGGGTCGAACGCTTGCTGGAAAAGGAACGCACCCTGGGTTCGGCGCTGAAGTTCGAAGACATCGTCGATGAGGTGGCCGGGGTCTATCCGCGGGTCATGAAGGACGGTGATGTCGGTTCGGGAGCGTGGAGCTGCGGCATGGTTGCCGGCCTGATCGATGACGCGCCTACTGTTGCCGAACTGATCGACCGGATCATGGCCCAGGCCGACAGAATCATCGAAGATCGGCTGGCATCGCTGGTTCGTAGTCGTGTTTGAACATCCAGCCACGGAAAAGACCAGCATGAGCCCCATTTCCCTTGAAAAGCGGTTTCGCTGCCTGTCGCGCCTGATCGGCAATACCCCGCTGCTCGCCATCCATCTGAAGTGGAAGGGCGTGCATCGGGTGATCCATGCCAAGGCCGAGCACTACAACCTGACCGGCAGTATCAAGGACCGGATGGCGCTCAACATCATGCGCCGGGCCTATGCATGCGGTGCCCTCAAGCCGGGGGACATGCTGGTCGAGGCGACCAGCGGGAACACCGGCATTGCCTTTGCCGCGCTGGGCCGCATGCTGGGGCACCGGGTCCGCATTCACATGCCCGACTGGATGAGCGACGAGCGCAAGGCGCTGATGCGTTCGTTGGGGGCGGAATTGCAATTGTTCAGCCGTGAAGACGGCGGCTTTCTGGGCTCGATAGCAGCCGCGCAGGAGCTGGCACGGGAAAATTCCGACGTCTTCCTGCCGGATCAGTTCGCCAACCCGGACAATTGCGAGGCTCACGAAAACGGAACCGGACGCGAACTGATCGGCCAGATAGCGAGCCTGGGACTGACGCTCGATGGTTTCGTGGCGGGCGTCGGCACCGGCGGCACGATCATGGGCGTGGGCCGTGCACTGCAAAGCCAGTTCCCCTGCGTGCACGTCCATCCGGTCGAACCGCTGGAATCGCCGACGCTTTCCACCGGCTACAAGGTCGGGTCGCACCGCATCCAGGGAATCTCCGATGATTTCATCCCTGCGGTGGTCGATCTGGCGCAGCTTGGTCCGGTGCTGGCGGTATCCGATGGCGATGCGATCATTATGGCCCAGCGGCTCGCTGCCGAACTGGGTTTGGGGATCGGAATCTCCTCGGGTGCGAACCTGATCGCCGCGCTGATGGCGCAGGATCGCCTGTCACCTGATGCCGTTGTCGCCACCGTGTTCAGCGACGACAACAAGAAGTATCTCTCCACCGACCTCGCGCGGGTTGAACCGCTGCGCGCAGGCTACATCGCGCCAGAGGTCGAACTGATCGGGGTCGATGCGGTCGAACCCTCCCGGATAGCCGAAGCGCTGCCCGAACCGATTGCCGCATGACTATGCCCGCTACGCGTCAGCGTCCCTTGAACTGACCGGGGCGCCGTTCGCGCAGTGCGGCGATGCCCTCGCGAAAGTCCTCGCTGTGGCGCATCGCATCGACCATGCGGTTCAGCGCGAAGGCCTGCTCCGCGGGGCCCTTGGGCAAGGTCTGCAGGGCAATGGCCTTCATCGAGCGCACGGCCAGCGGCGCGTTCGCCGTGATCCGGCGGGCCAGTGTCATCGCCCGGTCAAAGGCGGTTCCATCTTCCACAACTTCATTGACCATGCCAATCTGAGCCGCGCGATCGGCAGGCATCGAATCCCCAGTCAGCAGCCACTGCAAGCCCGGCTTGTATAGCATCCGCCCTGCGAAACCGGCCATCAGCCCGCCGTGAAAGCCCATCGTTGCTTCCAGATAGGCAAAGCGTGCCTTGCTCGAGGCGATCACGATATCGCACATCAGGACAAGCGAACAGGCCATGCCAAGGCACGCTCCCTCCACCGCCACGAGTATCGGCTTGTCGCAAGGTACGGTCGTGTTGGGCAGGGCGCCGTCGTCACTGTCGGGCACGTCGTTGAAATCGAGCCCGGCGGAAAACACCGGCCCTTCGGCGCGCACGACGCAGGCCAGCGCGGCATCGTTGGCGGCGAACTCGATCCACGCACGACGAAAGCCATCGACCATCGCCGGGTTCCACGCATTGCGCTTGTCGGGCCGGTCCATCGTCACGACCATGACCGGACCATCCATTTCCCACCTGACAGCTTGCATCAATTTCCCTTTCCGTTGCCCGGCAAGGGTGATCGGCAGCGCCGTTCAGCACAAGCGAAATGGAATGGCGGGGCATGAAGGACTTTCAGGAATCGGCTTTGTGTTGGATCATTTGAGCCTGCGCGGCGTCCGTGATACTGCGCGGCTGGATCGGGCCGCTGCCATGGCGCAACCTTGGGGTAATCGACTGGAATGCCGACTTGAGCGCGCCGCTGCCGCCCTTCATCCTGATGCAGACGATCGAGGCTGTGACCCGGCTCGGCAGCCTGAAACGGGCCGCCGAGGAAATGAACGTCACCCCGTCGGCGATCAGTCACCGGGTCCGCCTGGTCGAGGAACAGTTCGGCCAGCGCCTATTCGAACGCGATGGCCAGGGTATCCGTTCGACCGAGAATTCCGAACTGCTTGCCGCCGCAGTCAGCAAGGCGATCGGCGGTATCGATGCCGTCTGGCGCGAACTGACCGCACGGCCCGAGGGACGCGAGATACGGTTGTGCGCGATGTCGGCATTCGCCGAGGAATTCATTCTGTCCAATCATCAGGAATTCCACCGTCGCTTCCCCGATTTCCGGGTCGAATCGACCAGCGCCACGATCGCCGAGGGCGGGATGCGGGGTGAATACGATATCCTGATCGGGATCGGTCCCTATCCCGGCGCGGGCTGGGACTATGAGGACATCATGCCCTATTCGGCCAAGATCGTCTGTGCGCCGCAGGTGCTGGACCAGATGGTTTCGGGAAACGTCGTGCTCGGACCGATCCTTAACGCGAGCAGCGACTTTCTGCCGTGGGATGCCGCCGCGAATGAACTGGGGATCAACCTTGCCAAGGGCGCGGAACAGATCCGCTTCGATTCGGTACTGACCGCTTGCCACGCCGCGGTGCGCGGGAAGGGCGTTGCGCTCGCCCCGGCGTGGATCGCGGACAAGCAGGTCCGGCAGGGCGATCTGGTGACGATCGGCAATGGCGCCTTCACCTCGTCGTTGTCCTACTGGATCGCGGTGCGCAAATCACGCAAGCTCGATTCGACCTATGGTAAATTTCGGCGCTGGCTGGATGCGGCGGTCGCGCGGACGGTTGCCGGGACCGCATGAATGGCGATCATCTATCTGCGCCTCAAATCGCTTGTTGATTTGGGTCTCGCAGCGCACCCCCAATAGGCATCGGGGCCGATTGGCCTCCAGCCATTGCGGAGAGTCCAGACGTGTCCATTCCCAGCCAGTTTCGCGAACACCTGAAGCTTCCGGTCATAGGAGCGCCGATGTTCATCGCCTCGGGTATCGAAATGGTCGTAGCGCAGTGCGCCAGCGGCATCATCGGCACCTTTCCGGCGCTTAATGCCCGGCCCCAGGAAACGCTGACCGACTGGATCCGTGAAATCCGCGAGCGTCTGGCCGCGATCCAGGCAGCCGATCCCGCGCGCAAGGTCGCGCCTTTTGGCATCAATCAGGTCATGTCTGAACGCAATGACCGGTGGGAACAGGATCTGGTCACCATCGTCAAGGAACAGGTGCCGCTGATCATCACCAGCCTGCGCGCCCCGCCGCGCGAGATCCTTGACGAGGTCCATGGCTATGGCGGGATTATCTTCCACGACGTCACAAATCTCAAGCACGCGCGCAAGGCGGCCTCAATGGGTGTGGACGGCCTGATCCTGGTCGCTGCCGGGGCCGGCGGGCAAGGCGGCGACAAGAGCCCGTTCGCGCTGATCAACCAGGTGCGCGAGTTCTTCGACGGGACGATCATCCTGTCCGGCGCGATGAGCACCGGGCGCGATATCTATGCCGCCCAGGCGATGGGGGCCGATCTTGCCTATCTTGGCACGCGGTTCCTTGCCTCGACGGAATCGACCGCCGCCGCGGTTCACAAACAGGACGTGATCGAATCCGGTGCCGACGACATCATCTACACCAACATGTTCACCGGCATTTACGGCAACTACATCAAACAGACAGTGATCGCTGCCGGCTACGACATCAACGACCTGCCGAAATACAGCCCCGAAACCGCCAAATATCGCACTGGCCCGAATGGTGAGATCAAGGTCTGGCGCGACGTGCGCGGATGCGGGCACGGCTGCGGCTCGATCACCGCTGAACAGTCCATCGCCGAGATCGTCGACGATCTTGAACGCCAGTATTACGAAGCCGCGCAGGACATGGCCGTGCGCGCATTCGCGTGACGCGCAGCGACGGTACACGGACAATGGCAACCTTCGCCGAACAGGCCGCGCAGGCGTCCGACCGGATCGCAGCGGAATTTCCGGCCTGCGGGATTTCCCTGACCCGCGGCGAGCTTGACGCCGCTGCCAACCGCAATGCCCAGGCTTTTCGCTCGCTTGGCCTGCTGCGCGGTGATTGCGTTGCGCTGTCGATCGGCAATCGCCCGGAGTTTCTGGCGGCGATGCTCGGCGCCCAGCGCAGCGGGCTCTACTACGTTCCGCTTTCGACCAAGCTGTCGGTGCAGGATATGCGCCATATCCTTGAGGATTCGGGCGCGCGACTTGTGATCGTATCGGGCGACAGCTTTGCCGCTGGCGACGATGCCGATCTTCGGGCCGTTCCCGTGCCGCTCTATGGAATTGGGCTGAACGGCGAGTTCACCGACTGGACCGCCTTTACCGATACGATGCCGTCAACGCCGCTGGCGGATCGCTCGCCCGGTGCAGTGATGCTCTACAGTTCGGGAACGACCGGGCGCCCCAAGGGGGTTCGCAAGGTGCTGCGCGAAGGATCGATCGATGTGGCCGACCCTGCCAACGTGGCGCTCATCCAGGGCTATGGTCTCAACGGTGATGCGACATTCTACAGCCCCTGTCCGCTGTACCATGCCGCACCGCACCGCTTCGTCGATGCGGCGCTGTCCGCCGGGGCGAAGGTGATCATCCCCGATCGGTTCGACGCCGAGATCGCGCTCGGCCATCTTGATCGCTTCGCAGTCACGCACAGCTTGTGGGTGCCGACCATGTTCCACCGGTTGCTCCGCCTGCCCGACACGGTGCGCAATGGCCATGATCTGAGCCATCATCGCCACGCAGTCCACGGTGCGGCGCCGTGCCCGATCCACGTCAAGCGGGCGATGATCGACTGGTGGGGACCGATCCTCGATGAATACTATTCGGGCAGCGAAGGGGTTGGTTCGGCCGCGATCACCTCGGCGGAATGGCTCGAACACCCCGGTTCGGTGGGGCGGCCCACCGGGTGCCGCGTCCACATTCTGGACGACGAGGGTCGAGAACTGGCGGCAGGCGAAACCGGCGACATCTATTTCGAATCCGATACGCCGTTTGCCTATTGGAACGATGCCGAAAAGACCCGCAAGGCGACCAACGAACGCGGCTGGCGGACCTTTGGCGACGTTGGCCACGTCGATGCCGACGGCTATCTCTACCTGACCGATCGCCGCCACTTTACGATCATTTCTGGCGGGGTGAACATCTACCCCCAGGAAATCGAGGCCGCCCTGCTTGAGCATGAGGCGGTGCGCGACGTGGCCGTGATCGGCATCCCGGATGATGAATTCGGCCAGATTGCCCTTGCTGCGATAGAGCCTGTCGACAAGGACGCTGCAGCAGAACTTGTGGCCAGCATTGGCGCCTATGCCCGCAGCAAGCTGGGTCCGGTCAAGGCACCCAAGCGAATCGAACTGGTCAAGGCGCTGCCGCGTCACGATACCGGCAAGCTTTACAAGGCCGAATTGATCGAACGGTTTTCCCGCCGCGAAATGATTGACGATGACTGATGTGAACAAGGCAGGTTTGAGCTTTGGCCAGATAATGGCCTACTGCATCTATGGCGTGCCGCTCATCGCGACCACGGCGGCGGTCAGCAGTTTCGTTCCGCCGCTCTATAGCCAGGGGTTCGGGATGTCGCTGGCGGTCGTCGCCACGGCGCTGGTCGCGATCCGCCTGCTTGATGCGGTTTGTGATCCATTCATCGGACTGGCAATCGATCACGCGCCATTCCGGCAGAAGCATCGACCGTGGCTGTTGATCGCCTTGCCGCTTTATCTCGCTGCGGTCGGCTTGCTGTTCTTTCCGCCCCAATCACTGGTCGGCCCGGCATATCTGATCGCTGCGGGAGGGCTGGTCTATGTCGCCTTCACCATCGGCATGGTGGTTCACCAGGCCTGGGCCGCATCGCTGGAAAGCGACCCGAAGCGCCTTTCCCGGCTGTTCGGCTTCCGCGAAATCGGGGTGATATTCGGGATCCTTGGCGTCTTTGCAGTGGCCGCGCTGGCCAGCCATTTCTATGGCAGTGATGTGAGCCTGCAGGCGCGAGCTGCGGCCTTCTTCATTCTCGGCTCGATCACGCTTTGCACGATTATCACTTACAGCTTCACGCCTGACTCCGGTAAAGCCGATGCCGCGCACCACGGGGCAAGCTGGGCCGTGCTGCGTCCGTTCCTGCTCGACCGCAACTTCGTGCTGCTGTCGCTCGCGGTGCTGATCTACAACGCCGGATGGACAGCCACGGGCGCAATGGGCTTCTTCGTAGCCCAGCATCTTTATCATGCGCCGTCCTATTTTGCGGTCGGCCTGGTGCTGACGTTCATCATCGCGCCGTTCGGCATGATCGGCTGGATGAAACTTGCCGCGCGCTGGGGTGATCGCAACACCTTGCGGGCCGCCTGCCTCTATCTTGTTGCCGTGGTTACCCTGCTGCCGCTGACTTCCCGCCATGGCGTGGTCGGCCTGCTAACGATGCAGGTGCTGATGGGCCTGGGCTTTGGCGCGGGGCCTTACCTGGTCCGCTCGATCACCGGGGTATTGGCGAATGCCTATATCGCGCGCACTGGCTGCGAGGTGCGCGGCGCAGCCTATGCCATGACCAATTTCTTCGACAAGCTGGGCAGCGGGCTGGGCGCCTCGGCACTGCTTCCGCTCGCGTGGCTGGGTTTCGATCCCAAGCTGGCGGTCGATGCCCAGGCCCAGCGCGCCTTGCTCGGCGTGGCGACCGTGGCGCCTCTAGTCAGCTTCGTGGTCGCCACACTCTTGATCGGTGCACTGCGGCTGAAGGCGCAGGATCAGGCCTGACCGTTCAGCCAATCGATCCCGTATCGAAGAAGCGTTCGATCGCCGCTTCGTACGGAGCCAGATCCAGACCCTTTTGCGCGATCCAGGCATCGTCGAAATAGGACGAGCGATAGCGTTCGCCGCTGTCGCACAGGATCGAGACCATCGATCCGGCCTGTCCGGCGCGCGCCAGTTCGCTGGCGATCACGGCACAGGCCCACACATTGGTCCCGGTCGATCCGCCGCACAGCTTGCCCAGTCGCCGCGACACGGCCCGTGCCGCCGCGATCGATTGGGCGTCGCTGACCACGATCATCCGGTCGACGACGCCGGGAATGAAGCTGGGCTCGACGCGAGGTCGCCCGATCCCCTCGATCAGGCTGCTGGGTCCTTCGTAGCCGTCGATTGAGCGGTCATGCCAATGGCGATGGAATACCGATGCTTCGGGATCGGCAACGCAGATTTGCGTGATGTGGCGATGATAGCGGGCAAAGCGCCCGATTGTCGCTGACGTTCCCCCCGTTCCCGCGCCGCAGACCACCCAGGTCGGCACCGGATGCGGCTCGCGCGCCATCTGGGCATAGATCGCTTCGGCGATGTTGTTGTTGCCGCGCCAATCGGTCGCGCGTTCGGCATAGGTGAACTGATCCATGTAATGACCGCCGAGCGAGCGGGCGAGGTCCTCGGCCACGGCATACAGCGTGCGGCCAGCCTCGACCGGATGGGTGGTTCCGCCCAGGGCTTCGATCGCGTGCAGTTTTTCCGGCGCGGTGTTGACCGGCACCACGGCGATGAATGGCAGGCCGAGCATTCGGGCGAAATAGGCTTCCGATACCGCAGTCGATCCGCTCGACGCCTCGATCACCGGACGTCCGGCCTGTAGCCAGCCATTGCTGAGCGCATAGAGAAACAGCGACCGCGCCAGCCGATGCTTGAGGCTGCCGGTGGGGTGGCTCGATTCGTCCTTGAGGTATAGCCCGATGTCGGGCAGCGCCGGGACGGGCACGGGGAGCAGGTGCGTGTCGGCAGACCGGTTAAAGTCCGCCTCGATCCGTCCGATTGCCCAATGCACCCACTCGCGGTCGGGCTCGGGTGATGGGGCGTGCTGGTTATGTGCCGGGGGCGTCACGACGTTACTTTGCTCCTGCTGGGTCTTGGCGGCGAACATCGAACGCATGGGCGATGCGGTCAATCGCCTCGGCGATCCGTTCTCGTGGACAGCCGAAATTGAGGCGGGCGTAATTGCCGCAACCTGGCCCGAACTCGGGGCCGGGGGACAGCGCCACCCGGGCATGGCGCAGCAGCCATGCCCCTGGATCGATGCCGAGTTCCAGTTTGCTGAAATCAAGCCAGGCGAGAAACGAGGCTTGCGGTGCGATCAGCCGGACTCCGGGGAGGCGTCGTTCAGTCTCGTGCATGACGTAGTCGCGATTGTGCGCAAGATAGCGCACCACCGATCCGCGCCACGCCTCGCCCGAAGTGAATGCGGCGCAGGTGGCGACCAAGCCCATCAGGCTGTCCGTCCGCGGAACTATGCCGCGGTGGGACGCGATGAACCTCCTCCGCAAGTCGGAATTGGTGATGACCGCGAAGGCCAGCTTGAGTCCCGACAGGTTGAAGGTCTTGCCCGCCGACATCAGAGTGATGGTCCGCGCCGCTACAGCGGGGTCAAGGCTGGCAATCGGCACATGGTTCCGCTCGGCGTGGAGCAGGTCACAATGCACTTCGTCAGACACAATCAGCGCGTCGGCGTTCTCGCAGGCAACGGCGATGCGCATCAGTTCTGCGCGATCATAGACCTTGCCGGTAGGGTTGTGCGGATTGCACAGCACCAGCGCGCGGCTTTGCGCGATCGCCTGCTCAAGATTGCCAGTGCTATAGCCCTCGGGACCGGACTCTACCCATGCATCTATCCGGTTCAGGCCCCAGTTCGCCGGAGCAGCATGGATCGGACCATAGATCGGCATCTGCATTGCTACGCCGTCACCAGGCGAAAGCAGCCCGCCCAGCGCCATCGCGATACCCGGCAGCGCGCCGGGCAGGAAAACCAGATCTTCGGGGCGGGTGGTCCAGCCGTATTGCACGGCCAGCCAGTTGACGATCGCGTCGCGCGTCGCGCGGTCCGCCATCGAGTAGCCGAAGACCGGGTGGCGCAGCCGATCGGCCATGGCCGCGATCACTGGATCAGGGGCCGCCAGATCCATGTCGGCGATCCACATCGGCAGGACATCGCCGGCGTAGCGATTCCATTTGACGCTGTCCGGCGGGTTCCTGCGGTCGATCTGCCGGTCGAAGGCGCCGCCGGCCATCGACTGGTCAGCCGCGCGACATCTGGTGATCGATCGGGGCGCCGGTTACCGCGCTGACGTTTTCGCGAACATCGAAGATCTTGACCGAATGGTTCGAAGAATCCGGTAGGTTGCGAACTGCCGTGGCGATCGGACCATCGACATAGGCCTGGGCATTGGCGCGCGTATCGAACAGATAGATCCCGCCGCTTTCCCGCCGCGCCGCATCGCGCAACCAAACCTTCCACTGCAGCCCCTCGACGCTCTGGAATATCCGCGCCCGTTCCGGGTTGGAGCGCAATTCCAGTTCGTCTTCGCTGACGTCGTAATCGAAATTGATCTGCACGATCGTGGCCATGACACTCTCCGCTCAGTCCTGGGAGGAAGGGTTATCATGGTCACCTGCAAGCGACGGAATGAATCATGTCCGGTAGAGATGAACGGAATTTGACAATCAGGTTGTTCAGCACAGCGCAATCCGCAGCCGCAACATGTTTTCTCTGTCTTGACCACCAAACAGGATTGGTCATTTGGGCATCCAGACATCGGCAAAAGCGCGCTGCCCCTTGCGCCTCCACAGCGCCCTTGCGTGCTCGCCGTCCTCACTAGTGAGCTTTTCGGTCATCCACAGCAGCGCACCGTAGATCGTGGCGCGATCGTCATCAGTGAGATCGACGATCCCGGCCTTGACCACGAGGCCGCCGAGCTCGATCAGTTGCCGGGTCCGCTCGCGCCGCTTCATCTGCCACTCGCGCATGTTGGACTTGTAACGGTTTTGCGC
>JAFEEX010000015.1 GCA_018240895.1 Pseudomonadota bacterium
GCCATCTGCTTGCCCGGCAAGGCATCAAGGGTGAAGCGGGCCGAAACTTCGGACACACGCCCTGCACCCTTGGTCACCACCACCAGGTTGATGATCATCAGGATCGCGAAAACGAACAGGCCAACCGCGAAATTGCCGCCGATCAGGAACGCGCCGAAAGCCTCTATCACATGGCCCGCCGCCGCCCCGCCCTGATGGCCGTTGACCAGCACCACGCGGGTCGATGCGACGTTCAGTGCCAGCCGCAGCAGGGTCGCGAACAGCAGGACCGAAGGAAAGGCAGAAAAGTCGAGCGGCTTTTCGGCGTTAAGCGCTGCCATCAACACCGCGACTGACAAGGCGATGTTGATCACGAAAAACACGTCGAGCAGCACTGCCGGGACCGGAACGACCATCAGGCAGATCAGCGCAAGGATGCCCCCCGGCAGGGCCAGCGCGGAGGGGTTGATCCGGGCCAGAAGTCTCACAGCCCCAGCGCCTTCAACTGGCCATAGGCGGCGCGAACATGAGCGGGGGCAGCGGCGGCCCCGCCAAAGGTCGCGGCCAGGGTTTCAGCCATCGTTGGGCGGTGCGATGCTGGAGCCACCCCTGCGGGAACCGAAGGGGAAAAGCCGGCATTGACGCCAGGCAGCCCGTTGCTGGCCCACCCTGCCGCCAATGGGGCAAGCGAGGTGTCTTGGTCCATCGCCCCGGCAACCTTGGTCCGGATCAATCCCATCACCTCACCCAGCGAGCGCGGCGCGCCACTTTCGGCGAAGAAGATCGCCCGGTTGGCACCCGCCGCCTTGGGGAGCAACGCCGCAGCCGATTGGGAGGGATCGGTCGACAGGGCGGACAGGAACCGCCCTGCCCCGTCCGCGCCCAGAAAATGCGCCAGATACAATTCGGCCGCGTCAGGTTCGCGCCCCAGCGCTCCACGCAAGGCTTCGGCATTGTCACCCGCCAGCTCGGCCGCCATCGCCGCGGATGCGCCCGGATCGAACCGCAGGGCCATGGCCTGCGCGCGGGATGCAGCATCGCCGCCAAGCGCCGCCTGCTGCGCCCAGCCCAGGCCGTGTTCCGCTCCGTGCCGCGCCAGGGTCTGCAACCACGTTGCGCTGGTGAACTGATACAGCCCCGCCGCGCTGCTGGTTGCGGCGCGCGCCGCCGGGTTCAATCCGGATTCGATCCGCGCCTGGGCCAGCAGGTATGAAAAATCCACCCCGGTCGCCTGCGATGCGCGGGCAATCGCCGCGCCAACATCGGCGCGGACATTTGACTGGACGGCATTTATGGTTGGCTCGCTCAAGCCCGGCTCCCGATGCTACAGTGTCATCGGCAACTGTTCAGCAAGCACCGTGCCAGTTCAGCCCTTCACCCCGGCATAAGTGTAAGGGGACGACGCGTTCATCCCTGCGCGGTAAAGCGCCGGGCTGCCGGTAAGGGCATCAAGCCGGGCCGCAACATTGGCGGCTATCAGGTTGCGAACCTGGCGGTTTACCTCGTTCAGGCGCTTGGCCGCATCAAGCAGTCCGCGGCATTCATCGTCTATCACCAGCTCGTCCGCAAAGGGGCCGGTAACGTCAAGCGTGCCGCACAGCGCGATCTTGTCCTGCACGCAGCCAATGATCGCGTCCAGGTCCAGCCCGGCAAGCGCCTGCCGCTCTGCTTGAAGAACGGCAATCATCTGCCGCAGGTTCTCACGCATTTCGCCGGGAATGTTCATTTCCGCTCCCTCAGCAGCAGTCCTGCTGCGATCATTGCATCGGCAACCCTGGTGGGGATCACCGGATATGTACCCTGTTCGATCGCACGGCGGATCGCGGTGACACGATCGGCATCAATCGGCGCTTCGCCCGGATCGAGCGCCGCCCCGCGCACAACCGTGGACTGCGGTGTGATTGAAGCGTGGCCATTGGCGCCAGCGCGCACAGCGCCTTCGTTGCGCGGTGCGATTGAACCTGTCACACGTTGAGGCGGGGTTACTCCGCCGGGAAATTCGATGGGTGGCATGGTGCCGTTCCTCGGATCTGTTACCCTGCGAAGAACGGCTGGGACACGCCGGATTTAAGGGCGGCCGGCAAGCATCTGCCGGTTCACGGCAATTCAATACCGACCAGGCCGGGACGGATAACGCGGGCGCGCAGCGGGGCGGCCCCGCCACTGGCCGGGCGTACTTTCACCCAGGCACCGATTGCGGCGCTTTCCAACGCTTCGCCTGGCTGGGACACCGTGAAGCTGCCGTCCCCGGCTATGATCGTCACCGCGTCGCCGCGCATCACGGCGGGCCCAGTCTGTTGCCCAGTCTGTTGCGCGGTCTGTGCACCACCAAGCGACACGAACAGCTTCCATCCGCCCGGAGCCGGGCAACCGATTTCAACAGTATCCTGCCGCGTTCCGTACCAGCGCAGTGCCAACGGGCGAGCGCAGGCGGCCAGCCGTAGGCGCCGGTCAACTGGCACACCCGCCTGTCCGGCAAAGTCGGCAACGGCGCGGTCAATCGCCGCAAGATCGGCAAGTGGCTGCGCAATCGCTGGGACTGGGCCCAGCAATAACGGCAAGGCAAGAACATATCTCATCGGCGAAGCTCCATCGGATTGGCAGGGTCGTGCTCACCCAGCAAACTGCGTGCCATCCGGGCGTCCTGGTCATAGGTCAGCGCGGCATAAGGCTCTCCCGATCCGCCCGGTTCGATCACCAGCCGCGCCGGACGCCCCGCCGTGCGGACCAGCGACAGCGCTTGCCCGGCGGAATCGAGCGGGGCCACCACGGTCAATCGCAGGCGCGGGTCCGCCCCTTGGACGGCCAGCCACAATGCCAGCGGCGGTGCCTTGTCCCCGCTCCGCCACACAGCCACCGGTTCACCCAGCGCGGGAAGCACTGGCGGTGGCGCGGTGGCCAGTGTTGCCGGTGCATCACGCAAGGCAGCGGCAGTGATCATGAACAGGATCAGCGACAAGTCGGTCATTACGTATTGCCAGCCGGTTCCGGCCCGCGCCTTCACGCGGCCAACCCTTTGCCGCGTGGAGGTACAGCGTCGGCAATCTGCCCGGCCAGCCAGTCGATCACGTCCTGCCGCGCGGTTTCCTCTTTGGCCGCCGCGCGCTCTATCAACCTGGCCAGCGGCGCAAGCACCAGATTGGCCGCCAGCAAGCCATACAGCGTTGTGACCACGGCCATTGCGATTGCACCGGTGAAGGCCCCGCGTGCCAGACCGTCAGCGGGGAGCTGGCTCAGGGCGATCAGAGTTCCCGCCAGCCCGAACACCGGCGCAAGCTCCGCAGCCTGCGACACGGTCCGTACCGCCCGCTCGCTTTGAACAAGCCGGCGCAGCTTGTGCGTCTCGTGCCGGTCAAGCAGCGCGACAAGCGATCGGGATTCGATCAAGGCCCCGGTGGCTTCCTCAAATTCGCTGTCCGCATAGTGGTGCGGCGCAGCACGATAAAGCCCGTCCCGGCGGATGTCCTGCACCTGGGCGGCCAGTTCCGCGCGGGTCGCATCCACGTCGAAACCGCTGCCGCACAACCGCGTCAGCCGGATCATCGTCGTTCGGCAATCGCCAATCCCGCAGCGCAGCACGGTGGCCACCGCTGTTCCGCCAAGCACGATCGCCGCCGACGGACCATCGATCAGGGTCATCCAGTTCATTGTGCCGCGTCCTCCTTTCCAGCGAAGAACGGCAACGGTGGGGCGTTTTCAGTTTCCGGCGAAACTTTGCCGGCATCCGGCAGAACATTGCCGCCAGTCACTACGCCCGAACCAGAAATGCGCCGATTCTGCATTTGGCACGACGTTTGCTGCATGGCGCTTGCTGAATGAGTCGGCACGCAACCCAAGGAGGGCCATCATGGCCGAAAGCCTGTTTGGAATTCACGCCGCCGCACTGGAACTGCGCAGCCAGCGCATGGGGCTGATCACGTCCAACATCGCCAATGCTGCAACCCCCGGGTACAAGGCGCGCGACATTGATTTCGCCGCCGCGCTCAAAGCCAGAAGCGAAGGCCTGGGCAAGAACCAGGCCATAGCGGGCAACACCCAATACCGCGTCCCGGTCATGCCCAGTCTTGACGGCAACACCGTTGAAATGGCGACAGAGCAGACAGCGTTCGCCGAAAACGCCGTGGGTTATCAGACAACGCTCAGCTTTATTCGCGGGCGGGTCGATATGCTGACCCGTGCGCTGAAGGGCGATTGACGGTGGGCGCGCAACTGTCGCTGTTCGGTCTGGCCCAGCGGGCCATGTCGGCCCAGCTCGTGCGGATGAACGCCGCGTCCTCCAACCTGGCCAACGCCGGAACCGTTTCGGGCACAGAGGCTGACGCTTATCGCCCTGTCCGGGCGGTTTTTGCCGAACAGCTCGACAAGGGCAGCGGTCTGTCCACCGTGCGGGTCAGCGGCGTGATGCGCGAAAGCGCTGCGCCGGTGAAGGAGTACCAGCCCAATCATCCGCTTGCTGACGCCGAAGGCAATGTCTGGACCGCACCTGTCGATGAGAATGCCGAGATGGTCGAGATGCTCGACGCATCGCGCCAGTACCAGAACCTGGTTGAGGCGCTGTCCACCGCCAAGCAGTTGATGCTCGACACACTGCGTCTGAAATAATTCGGGAGAATGAAATGACCATCAGTTCAGTTACCGCCAATGCGGGTTCTGCCCCATCGGCAAATGTGCAGCGCAACGCTTTGGGGCAGGCCGATTTTATCCGCCTGATGACCACCCAGATGAAGATGCAGGATCCCACCGATCCGGTCGATAACAAGGAGATGATCGCCCAGATGGCGCAGTTCTCCTCGCTGTCAGGGATCGAGAACGTCAATGCGACGCTGAAGGCCATGTCCGCCCAGCTCGATGCGCTGATCGCCGCCCAGACCCCCAAAACCACTGCTTAACGGAGAACACGCATGTCGTTCTACACCTCGCTTAACGGCCTCAAGAATGCGCAGACCGAATTGTCGGTCATCGCCAACAACCTGGCCAATGCCGAAACCACCGGTTTCAAGAAAAGCCGTATCAATTTTGCCGACATCGTGTCGAGCTCATCCTCGACCAATCCCAAGCTGGTCAAGGGGATCGGCTCTACCGTGCAGTCGATCGATCAGAATTTTTCGCTCGGCCCGATCCAGCAAACCGGATCGTCGCTCGACATGGCCGTCAATGGCGAGGGGTTTTTCACCAAGGTCAACCCGATCACCGGCAAGACCTTCTATACCCGCAACGGCAACTTCTCGCTGGATGGGGCCGGGTTCGTAACGGATGTGCAGGGAAGCCGGTTGCAGGTGCTGCCGGTGGATGCGGCGGGCAATGTAACATCCCTGACCCCGGTTGATGCCCAGGCACCCGTCACCAACGCCGCTGGATCGGATTTTGTCGGCATCACCGTGAAGGTCGATGGTTCGATGATGGCCAGCTATGCCGATGGCAGCGTCAATTCGATCGGCAAGGTCGCGCTGGCAGGCTTTGTCTCGCAGGGCGGACTGCTGCAGATCGGCGGTCAGGACTGGCAGGCAACCGGCATATCGGGGCCGGCCAGCTATGATCAGCCCGGTGCGGAGCGGTTCGGCAATATCCTGTCAGGCAGCCTTGAACAGTCCAACGTCGACATCGCCGAGGAAATGGTCGGGCTGATTACCGCCCAGCGCTATTTCCAGGCCAATGCCAAGGCGATCGACACCGCGACCCAGCTTTCACAGACCATCGTGAACCTGCGGACATAACTGTGACCGCTCCTGAGCGAGCCCCCGGCAGACAACGGAGTTCAAAACCATGGACCGCCTGATCTGGACTGCGGTTACCGGCATGAATGCGTCGATGGCGCAGCAGCGGATGATCGCCAGCAACATGGCCAATGCGCAGACCACCGGCTTTCGGGCCGAGGTGATGGCCCAGACGCCGATGACGCTGGAAGGGCCAAGCGTGGAAGTCCGCGCGATGAACGATCCCGCCGTGCGCGGGGCAAGGATGGACCCCGGTGCGATAACCCAAACCGGACGCGCGCTCGACGTGGCGCTGGCGGGGGACGCCTTGCTGACGGTTCAGGCACAGGACGGCAGCGAGGCCTACACCCGGCGCGGCGATCTTTCGCTTTCGCCAGGCGGATTGCTGGTCAACGGGGATGATGTGCCGGTTCTGGGCGAGGCCGGGCCGATTACGGTGCCGCCGGGCAGCAATGTCAAAATTGCCGAAGACGGCGCGGTCCTGGCCCGCGACCCCGCCGATGATGCGGCCCCGCCGCAAGTCCTGGGCCGGCTCAAGCTGGTTTCATGGCGCGGCAGCCAGATCACCAAGGGGATTGACGGACTGTTCCGCGTGCCCGGCGGCGGTGCTTTGCCGCAGGATGCCGAGGCCCGCCTCACCCCCGGCGCGCTTGAGCAGTCCAACGTCAAGACCACCGAAGTCCTGGTCGAAATGGTCGAGGCCCAGCGCCTTTACGATATGCGCACCAAGCTGGTCGCCACCGCCAAGGAACTGGACGAAGGCGGCGCAAGCCTGATGCGGATCGCGTGAACACAGACCCCTCCCCTGAAAGGGAAGGTGGCAGCCCACGGGGCTGATGGAGGGGTATCCCCATCAGCCATGACACCCCTCCGCCCCGTTGGGGCACCTCCCCCACAGGAGGAGGAACGAGAAGGAACAAGCAATGCCCACATCTGCAATGCACGTCGCCCGCACCGGGCTGGAAGCGCAGGACGCGCGGATGCGCGTTATCGCCAACAACCTCGCCAATATCAGCACCACCGGCTTCAAGCGCGATCGCGCCAATTTCGCCACGCTGGCCTATCAGGACGTGCGCGTTGCCGGCCAGCAAAGCTCAAGCGAAACGGCCTATGCCACCGGGCTTAACCTGGGCACGGGGGTTTCGGTGCAATCGACATCGTCGATCACCACGCAGGGCACGCTCAATTCCACTGGCAATGCGCTTGACCTTGCGCTTGATGGCGACGGCTATTTTCAGGTGCAAATGCCCGGCGGAAGGCTGGGCTATACCCGGGCGGGCAATTTCACCCGTTCCGCCGAAGGACAACTCGTAACCGCGCAAGGTTATGCCGTGCAGCCGCCGATCGCCATTCCCGAAGGGGCAAGCGCGATCACCGTTGGCAGCGATGGGACGGTTTCCGCCGTCACTGCGGGAAGTTCCACCCCAACCGAGCTTGGCCAGATCACCACGGCCAGCTTTGCCAATTCGGCCGGCTTGCAAGCCATTGGCGACAACTTTCTGGGCGAAACTGCGGCCAGCGGCCCGGCCCAGGTCGGCGCGGCAGGCGATGCCGGACGCGGGCAGATCCGCCAGGGAATGCTGGAGGCATCCAACGTCAACGTGGTGGAAGAACTGGTCGACATGATCGAGTGCCAGCGCGCCTATGAGGTCAATTCCAAGATGATCTCCTCGGTTGACGAGATGCTGCGCAACGCCAATCAAACGCTGTGAGGGCGCCGATGCTTTCTCCCGCACATCCGTTCAGGCAGGGCGCAGTCGGGTTGCTTGGCTGTGCTTTGCTGGCCGCGCCCGCACACGCCGATCCGAAGCCCCAGCCCGGTTACGAGGCGGCGTTGCCCCAGCCGGCCGCCGCCGCTCACCCGGCCGATGGTGCAATCTTCAACGCCGCCGCCGGCTATGCCCCGCTTACCGCTGGCCACCGCGCCCGCGCGGTGGGTGATCCCGTCACCATCCTGTTGGTCGAGAATACCTCTACAGCCAAGTCCGCCGGATCAAAGACCGACCGGGGTGGGAGCTTCGGCGTTACCCCCCCCACCTCCGGTCCGCTGTCATTCCTGAACCCCAATGCCCTTAAAGCCGGCGGCACTTCGTCGTTCAAGGGACAGGGAAATGCCGCGCAGACGAGTACGCTCGCCGGTGAGGTTTCCGTCACCATCGCCGAAGTCCGCGCCAACGGCACGGCTCTGGTCCGCGGAGAAAAGCGAATGTTGCTGAGCCAGGGGCAGGAATGGATCCAGTTTTCAGGCATCGTGCGTCTGGCCGATCTGGATGCCGACAACCGCATCGCCTCCGGCCGGGTCGCCGACGCGCGGATTGAATATTCGGGCAACGGATCGGTCGGGCGGGCCAGCCGCCAGGGCTGGCTGTCAAAATTCTTCAGCGCGATTTCGCCGTTTTGAAGGGGGTGGAGATGTCAAACCTTACACGCCGCCCTTACTTCGACAGGCTCAGCCTGAGCTTGCCAAAGGCCGCGCGCCGCCTTTCGATCATGGCTCTCCTGATCCTTGCCCAACCCGCCCACGCCGAGCGCGTTCGCGACCTGGGCACATTCCAAGGCGTTCGTTCCAACCAGCTGACGGGCTATGGCGTGGTTGTTGGCCTCAACGGCACCGGCGATGACAGTCTGGAATATGTCACCCAGGCGATGAAAGGGGTGTCTGGCCGGGTTGGCGTGCAACTGCCCGCCGGGGTCAACCCCAGCCTGAAGAACGCCGCCGCCGTGATGATTACGGCCGATCTTCCCGCTTTCGCCAAACCGGGGCAACGGATCGACGTCACCGTTTCAGCCCTGGGCAAGGCCAAGTCGCTGCGCGGCGGGGCCTTGATCTTGACGCCGCTTTATGGCGCGGATGGCCAGATCTATGCGATGAGCCAGGGCAATCTGGCGGTTGGCGGCCTGGGGGTTTCCGGCGCGGACGGATCAAAGCTGACCGTCAACATCCCCACCGTCGGCCGGATCGCCGATGGCGCGAGTGTTGAACGTGCGGTCGCCACCGGCTTTGACAGCGGCGATACGCTGCGCTGGAACCTTTTCCAGGCCGATTTCCTTACCGCGACGCGGGTGCGCGACGCCATCAACCGGCGCTGGCCGGGCAGCGCCAGCATCGACGATGGCGTAACCCTGTCCCTGCGTCTGCCCAGCGGAGCCGATGCGCGCGCCAGCCAGATTGCCGCGATCGAAATGCTGGACGTTTCCCCCGCCGAAGCCCCGGCGCGGGTGATCGTCAACAGCCGCACCGGAACCGTGGTGATCAACAGCGCCGTTCGCCTTTCCCCCGCCGCGATCAGCCACGGCAAACTGACCGTGCGGATCGAAGAAAAACCGGCGATTATCCAGCCCGCCCCCTTCAGCCAGGGCCAGACAGCCGTGCAACAGAGCAGCACTATTTCCGCCGAGGAAGAGGGCCGCCACGTTGCCCTGTTCAAACCCGGCGCATCGCTGGCCAAACTGGTTGATGCGCTTAACGCACTGGGGGTCAGCCCTTCTGATCTGGTGGCGATTCTGGAAGCGCTCAAGCAGGCAGGCGCGCTCAAGGCCGAAATGGTGGTGCTGTGAACCGGGTTTCCGCTCCATCCCTGCCGCTTGGCACCCTGCCGCAGAGCCACGGCGCCCCGCGCGATCAGCTGGCCAGGGCGGCTCAGCAGTTCGAAGCGATTTTCGTGCGGCAAATGCTGGCCGAGGCGCGCAAGACCAGCTTCGACGATCCGCTGTTTGGCGGACAAGGGCTGGATACCTTCCGCCAGATGCAGGACGAACGGTTCGCCGATCTGGCCGCCCAGCGCGGCGCATTCGGGATCGCCAGGCAGATCGAGGCGCAGCTTGCGCCCACATCGGGGAAGGCAGCGCCGGATGGCCTCTGATCTTTTCACCATCGGTTCCAGCGGCGTAAGGGCGGCGCGAACCGCACTGGACATTACCGCGCAGAACATCGCCAATGCCGGAACGGATGGCTATGTCCGCCGTTCAGTGCGGCTTTCCGAACTCGCTTCGGCCGGCGGATGGAACCGGGTGGGCGATCTTTCGCTGTCCGGTGTGCGCGTTGACGGGATTGCGCGCAATGCTGACCTGTTCCGCCAGACGGAAGTGCGCCGCACCGGATCGGATGCGGCACGGGCCAAGGCTGAGCTGGCCGGATTGCAAAGCGGGGAAGCCGCGCTTGAGCAATCGAAGCTTTACCCCGCGCTGACCACGTTCGAGGCATCGTTGCAGCGACTGGCAACCGATCCGGTCGACCCGTCGCTGCGCGCCGCCGCGATGGAGGACGCGCGCACCCTTACACGCACGTTCAACATCGCGGCGCAAGGGCTTGATCAAGCAGCACAAGGGCTGCGGTTTGAAGCGGGCGACGGGGTGGAACAGGTCAACCGCGCTTCAACCGAGCTGGCCCGGATCAACCTGCAACTCGCCCGCACCCAGCCCGGCACCAGCGATCAGGTTTCGCTGCTGGACCGGCGCGATACGCTGCTGCAATCGCTGTCGGGCTTTACTGACCTGACCACCAAATTCGCCGCCGACCAGACTGTTGAGGTGCGGATCGGCGGAAGCGGCGGCCCACAACTGGTCAGCGGCGGCACCGCCAGTTCCATGGCCATGGCCACTGCCGCAGACGGCACTGTTTCCTTTACCCTTGGCGCAGCCGCCGTGGTCCCCTCTGCGGGATCGCTCGCAGGCCAGGCCCAGGCGCTGGTGGCATTGCGGGACAATCGCACCACGCTTGACAGCATTGCCGACACACTGAGTGCAGCCGCCAATGCCGTGCAGACCGGCGGAACCGCGCTGGACGGCTCTGCCGGGCAACCGCTGTTTTCAGGCAGCGGTGCGGGGGGAATAACCCTGGCCATCGCCACCGGCGCGCAGCTTGCCACCGCCCCGGCGGGTGCAAACGCGGGAAGCCGCGACCCCGCCAATCTGGATGCGCTGCGCGGCGCGCTTTCAACCAGCGCCATCGCTGACCGGACAGACAGCCTGCTGTTCACCGCCTCCAGTGCAGTCCAGGGCCGCAAGACCACCAGCGACGCGCTGGACAGCATTGCTTCATCAGCCCGGCTTGCGCTTGATAGCCAGGCCGGCGTCGATCTGGATCAGGAGGCGGTCAATCTGGTGCGCTTTCAACAGGCGTTTCAGGCCAGCGGCAAGGCGATCCAGGTGGCATCGACCATTTTCGACACCCTGCTGTCGTTAAAGTAAGGCGGAGACGAACCGTGCAATCTGTCAGCACTAGCAGCTTTTATGATCGGTCCAGCACCACGCTTGCAGGCCTGCGCGCCCGCGCCGAAGATTTGCAGGGGGCAATCGGCAGCGGCCAGCGGCTGAATGTCGGATCGGACGATCCGGTTGCCGCGGCGCGGCTGCGCAGCCTGTCCCGCGCAGAAGCGTTTTCCGCAATCGATGTAACCAGCGCCAACCGCGCGTCATCCGATCTGCAATTGACCGATTCGGCCCTGAGCAGCATTTCCGAAACGATAATCCGGGTACGGGAACTGGCCACTCAAGCCGCGAACGGTGTGCTCAGCGCCGGACAGCGCGCCGGAATCGCCAGTGAACTGGAGCAAATCCAGGGCGACCTGGTGCGTCTCGCCAACACCCGTGACAGCTCCGGCCATGCGCTGTTTGGCGGAGAGGCAGCCGGCCCGGCCTATACCACCGATGCCGCCGGCAATGCGCTTTATGCCGGCACCGCGAATGCCGGTCAGGTCGACCTGGGTGACGGGCAAAGCGTAACCCGGGGCGTCACCGGCCCCGAGGCATTCCACTTCACCGGCCAGGCGGGGCCAACCAATCTGTTTGCCATAGTTAAGGGTCTGGCAGATGCGCTGAACGGCGGAGCGGCCGACCCGGCACAGGCCGCGCGCGATGCGCTGGCCCCGCTCGACACCGGGCTGGAAACGGTCACCACTGCCCAGACCGTGATCGGCGCGCGGCTTAACTGGATCGATCTGACCGACACCAGACGCACCGTGATATCGGAACAGCAGGTCAGCGAGCAGGCCGATCTTGGCGGTACCGACATTGCCGAAACGGTCACCCGATTGCAGCAGACCATGACCGTGCTCGAAGCCAGCCAGGCCAGCTTTACCAAGCTTGCGGGCCTGTCGCTGTTCGATCTGCTGCATTGACCGGCAGCGCTTGGGGACTTTGAATCATGTTTGCAGCAATCGGCATCGTCATTCTTCTGGTCATGGTGTTTGGCGGTTTCGCCATAACCGGCGGAGCGCTGGGCCCGGTGATGGAAGCCATTCCGCATGAAATGCTGATCATCCTTGGCGCGGCCGCGGGGGCGCTTGTTACCGGCAACAATATGCACGGAATCAAAGCGTTCTTTGGCGGCTTTGCCAAGGTGATCAAAGGACCGAGGCATACCAAGGCGGATCACATTGATGCGATTGTCCTGACCACCCGGCTGATGAAACTGCTGCGCGCCGAAGGGCCTGTGGCGCTGGAAAGCCACGTTACCGAACCGGAAAATTCCGCCCTGTTCGGCGAGTTCCCCCGCATCCTGGCCAACAAACCGTTGACCGCGCTGATCTGCGACACGCTGACCCTGATCGTCGTTTCTTCCGGCACGCTGGAAACCCACGCGGTTGAGGAAGTGATGGACAATGCGATGAAAACGCACTTCCACGAATTGCACGAACCGCAGCACGCATTGCAGAACCTGGCCGACGCCCTGCCCGCGCTGGGAATCGTTGCCGCCGTGCTGGGCGTGGTCAAGACCATGGGTTCAATCGACAAGCCACCACCGGTGCTGGGCGGGATGATCGGATCGGCGCTGGTCGGCACCTTTATGGGCGTGCTGCTGGCCTATGGCATCGTTGGCCCGATGGCGAGCCGACTGAAACAGGTGATCGAGGCGGACGAGCAAATCTTCCACGCGGTCAAGCAGGTGTTGATCGCCAGCCTTCACGGATGGCCGCAGCCGCTGGTAGTGGAAAGCGCGCGCTCCGGCCTTGGCCACGATTTCCGCCCTGGCCTGTCAGAGCTGCTGGACGCCCTGAGGGCGCGCTAATCCCATGGCGAGCAAATCAGCGCCGGGGAACAATGAACTGCCCCCTCCGATTATCGTCAAGAAGGTAACCGTTGTTGCCGCCGGCCACCACGGCGGAGCCTGGAAAGTGGCCTACGCCGATTTCGTCACCGCAATGATGGCGTTTTTCCTGCTGTTGTGGTTGCTGGGTGCAACCACTGAAAAACAGCGCAAGGGCATAGCTGATTATTTCACCCCTACCCTGGTCAAGCTGAGGGAACAGAGCGCCGGATCAAACGGTATGCTGGGGGGGGCATCGATCACCGATGTTGACAATTACCCCAACCGTGCCGGCCAGACCGGCAACAAGGCCATGACTATCCCCCTCGATGCAAGCGGCGGCCCGCGTGAGGGGGCCGCACAGATAAAGCGGATGCAGGCCATGCAATCACGCCTGGCCGCAAAGATCGCCAGCAATGCCAGGCTTTCGCGTCTGGCCCGGCAAGTGCGGATGGTTGACACGGCCGAGGGGATCCGGATCGATCTGGTCGACGATGCCGACTTTTCGATGTTCCAGCTGGGCACCACCGTGCTTACGCCAGAGGCGGCGGAACTGATCAAGGCGCTTGGCGCGGTGATTTCGCCGGAACCGGGGCAGATCTCGATCCGCGGCCATACCGATGCGCTGCCCTGGAACGGCGGGCCTAGCGCCAACAACTGGTCGCTGTCCGCAGGCCGGGCCGAAGCGACGCGCCAGGCCTTGCTGCGTCAGGGAATTGGCGAGGCGCGCTTCCGCCGGATCGAAGGCGTCGCCGACCGTGAACCGCTGATCCGCGACGATCCGCTCGATCCGCGCAACCGCCGTATCTCGGTGCTATTGATGCATTGACCGATTGCTGCGACACGGCGGTTCATGCGCATCGCCTTTTTGCTGTTCCCCGGCATCACCCAGCTTGACCTGACCGGTCCGGCCCAGTTCCTGTCACGCCTGCCCGGCGCGACGGTCGATCTGGTCTGGGCCAGCCGCGATCCGGTTGCGACCGATTGCGGCTTTGCAATCATGCCGACAGCAACCTTTGCCGATCTGCCGCAAGTCGATATTCTGTGTGTGCCGGGCGGTATGGGCGTGGCCGATGTGATCGACCATGATGACGCGCTGGACTGGGTCCGCAGCGTTGGCGCCGGAGCGCAATGGGTCACCAGCGTCTGTACCGGATCACTGGTGCTGGGCGCGGCCGGACTGCTGAACGGGTTCAGGGCGACGACACACTGGGCATGGCTGGATATGCTGGCCACGTTCGGGGCCACCCCCGTCAGCGCGCGCACCGTGTTTGACGGTAACCGCGTTACCGGCGGCGGGGTGACTGCGGGGATCGATTTTGCCTTGGCGCTGATTGCCCGGATTGCCGGGGATGATACCGCGCGGGCGGTGCAGCTTTCGCTGGAGTATGACCCCTCCCCACCCTTCGACGCGGGATCGCCGGACAAGGCCGGTCCTGATCTGGTGGCGACCTATGCCCGGCGGGCTGACCGGCTGGCGCCCGATCGCAAGGAACGCCTGACCGCCGCTGCCCGCCGCCTGGGCTTTGCCTAACAAAAAATGGCCCGGCGGTGAGGGAACCGCCGGGCCAGCCTTTCAGCGACAGGTTAGTGAATTGACCGCTTCCTTAGCGCAGAAGCGAAAGCACGTTCTGCTGGCTCTGGTTGGCCTGGGCAATCATCGCGGTCGATGCCTGGTTCAGGATCTGGGCCTTGGCCATTGCCGTGGTTTCCGATGAATAGTCCGCATCCTCGATCCGGCTGCGCGCATCAGACAGGTTGGTGACATTGTTGGTCAGATTGTTGACCACCGATTCAAGCCGGCTCTGTCCGGCACCCAGCGTGGCGCGTGCGCCAGAAATGGTGTCGATCTCGGTCCCGATCGTGCCCAGCAGCGCATTGGCCGTCGTAGCCGAAGAAACGTCATAGGAACCCGCTGCACCGCCATTCGCGGCCAGGGTTGTGAGGTTGGCCATGGTGAGATTGACCGTATCGGCGCCGTTCGCCCCTGTCTGGATCTTGACCGTGGCCGTCGAGCCATCAAACAGTTTGACCCCGTTGAAGCCGCTGTTCTGGATGACCTGATTGATCTGCGAAGTCAGCTCATCGACTTCCTTCTGCATATAGGTGCGGTCCGTCGCGTCCTGATAGGTGCCCGATGCCGACTGCACCGCAAGTTCGCGGACACGCTGCAACATATTGGTCACTTCGTTGAGTGATCCTTCCGCAGTCGAGGCAAGGCTGATGCCGTCGTTAGCATTGCGGATCGCCTGCCCCATGCCGCGCACCTGCGAGGTCATCGAAGAGGCGATGGCAAGGCCGGCGGCATCGTCCTTGGCGCTGTTGATTCGTTTGCCGGTCGACAGACGCTCCATTGCAGTGCCCAGCATCTTGCCGGCGGCATTTGAAGCATTCGCGGCGCGGATCGCGCCGATGTTGGTGTTGATCACGCTCATGTAGAAACTCCCGTGGCTTGGTCCCGTAACGGCAAGCGGGTTTGGACCGCTGCCGGGGACAAGAGCGGCGGAAGGGAACGAAAGTTAAGGCAGGCGCCGATCGTCACGGGCAAATCCACCGTGACTTGGTTGCAACGCCATCGAGAGGGAGGTGCGCAGTTAGGCATTTCCCCTTGCCCTTAAATTACCGCTCCTTTTGTCGTTTCCCGCGCAAACAGCCCTTCGAAACTTGGTTAATCGGGGGAACATCCACATGACTGCTTTGGCCTTCAGCGATACCGTCGCACGGCAGTTCGCTCCGCTGGTCCACCGTGCTTCGGCAATTGTCGGGGCCGCGCACTGCGCCGCCGCGCCAATGGTGCGGATGGCGAGCGATCCCGTTCCGGTCGGCCCCGGCCCCTGCATCACGCTTGAGCGCGCGGCCCGCAGCAGCCTGCGCCGTGACGGTGCGCGCGGCCGCCTTACCCTTGCCTGCGCGGATCCCGCCAGCGAAGCCGCGCTGGCGGCGCTCATCGCCGCGCTGGCGGCGCCGGGGACGCCGATCGCCGCCGATCCCGAAAGCCTTTCGGTTCTCGCCCTGGCAGAGCGCCTTGCCGCCAGCGACATCCCGGTTCTGATCAATGGCCCGACCGGCACCGGCAAGGAAGTGCTCAGCCGCTTCATCCACGCCCGCAGCCCGCGCGCCGCGGGTCCGTTCGTGGCGGTTAATTGCGCCGCCATGCCTGAGGCGATGCTGGAAGCCCTGCTGTTCGGCCACCGGAAAGGATCCTTCACCGGCGCGACCGAGGCGAGCGAAGGTTTCTTCCGCGCGGCTGACGGGGGAACCCTGCTGCTGGATGAAATCGCCGAAATGCCCCTCGCGCTTCAGGCCAAACTGCTGCGCGCATTGCAGGAAGGAGAAGTTGTGCCGATCGGATCGACCCAGCCGATCAAGGTCGATGTCCGGATCATTGCCTGCGCCAACCGCGATCTGCCGACCGAAGTGGCAGAGGGACGTTTTCGCGCTGACCTGTTCTACCGCCTGAACGTGTTCCCGCTTGCGCTGCGCCCCTTGCGCGAACGCGCCGAGGATATTGCCCCGCTGGCATTCGCGCTTGTCCTGCGCCACTGCGCGCCCGGCAAGAACCTGCCCTGGATATCCGATGCCGCGCTGGCCATGCTGCGCCTGCACGGCTGGCCCGGCAATGTCCGCGAGCTTGAAAACGTCATGCGCCGCGCCCTGCTGCTGGCCGATGGCGATGCAGAGATTACGCCGGCCCACATCGTATTCGATCAGCCCGCGCGGCTGATTTTCGCTGAAAGTACGGCGGCGGAGGCACCCGCGCGGCACAGGCTGTCCAACATCGTGCAGCTGTCCGAATCGCGGGCCATCATGCAAACCCTTGATCAATGCGGCGGCAGCCGGGTGGCGGCCGCACGGCAGCTTGGCATATCAGAGCGCACCCTGCGCTACCGCCTTGCCGCATTTCGTGAAGCCGGGCTTCCCGCCGCCGGAGCCGCGCGATGAGCGGGATTGGCGGCATTGGCCCGGGCGGGGGTATCCAGCAGATACTGGCGCTGCGTCAGCAGATCCTGGACCGGTCGCAACTGCTCCAACAGCTTCACGCCCCGGCTTCGGGCGCGGGTATCTCCACCGCGCCCGAAGCCAACCCCGCCGGCGGCTTTACTGACGCGCTGAGCCACGCGATCAGCAGCGTCAATGCCAGCCAGGGCCGGGCCGAAGCGCTGAGCAGCGCTTACGAAAAGGGCGAGGTTACCGATATCGCCCAGGTCATGCTTGCCCGGCAGGAGGCCGGCATAGGGTTTGAGGCAACGCTCCAGGTCAGGAACCGGCTGCTGTCCGCGTACCAGGACATCATGCGGATGGGGGTGTGATTGAATGGCTGACCTGATTCCAACCGCCGCCGCCCTGCCGCCGCCGCTTGGCGCCGGTTCCGCGCTGGACCGGCTGCGCGCACTTGGCTCTCAGCCCGCGGTCCGGCGCGCGCTGCCCTGGTTTCTGGGTGCAGGCGCGATCGGTTCGGCGATCCTCGCCTATGCCCTGCTGGCACCCGCCCCGCAGCGCCTGCTCTATGCCCAGCTTAATGACAGTGAGCGCGCAGAGGTGGCGGCAAGCCTGGACAAGGCGGGCATCGCCTATTCCATCGCGCCGGACACCGGGGCAATGAGCGTCAGTGAACCCGATCTTTACAAGGCGCGGATGCTGGTTGCATCGGACGGGGCGCTAGCCAGCCCGGATGCCACGGCCGCGCTCGACAGCTTGCCGCTGGGTGCCAGCCGGGCGCTGGAGGGCGAGCGCCTGCGCGCGGCGCGCGAACACGAACTGATGCTGACCATCCAGCAGATCGACGGGGTCGAAGGGGTGCGTGTTCACCTGGCCGAGGCGGAAAAATCAGTCTTTGTGCGTGAGGATACGCCCGCAACCGCCTCGGTCATGCTGCGCATGGCAAGGGGGCGTCAGCTGGCGCAAAGCCAGGTTGCGGCAATCGTCAATCTTGTCGCCGGATCGGTGCCGGGCCTCTCCGCCGATGCGGTGCGGGTGGTGGATCAAAGCGGACGGTTGCTGTCGCAAGGCGGCGGACCGGAGGCTGACCGGTTTGAACTGCAGCGCCGTTTTGAGGAAAAGCTGCGCGGTCAGCTTGATCAGTTGCTGACCCCGATGCTGGGCAGCGGCAAGTTCACCAGCGAAATCCAGGCCGAACTCGACATGGATCAGGTGACATCGGCCAAGGAAAGTTATGACAAGGACGGCGTGCTGCGCAGCGAAACGGCGGAGCAATCGCAAACCAGCGGAACGGCAGGCAGCGCGGGCGGCGTCCCCGGCGCGCTGTCCAACACGCCGCCGCCGGCAACCACGCTGCGCACCGGCGCTCCGCAATCCACCGCGCCAGCCGCCGCCCCGTCCCCGGCGACCAACGGCGAATCCAGCACCGCCCGGCAATACGAGCTGGGCCGTCAGGTTTCAGTCGCCAATGCCACCCCGGGACGGCTGAAGCGCCTGTCGGTTGCTGTGGCGATCAGCCAGGAAGCCATGAAGAAAGGCAAGGCCGCCGATCTCGACCAGATCAAGGCGCTGGTTGCCGCCGCGGTTGGTGCCGATCCGCAACGCGGCGATCAGGTAACGGTAATGACGCGGCCGTTCGAGCCAGTCGATGCCGCAGCATTGCCATTCTATGAAGCGCCGTGGTTTGCCATGGTGGTGCGCAGCGCCGTGGCGCTGATCGCGGTTTTGCTGATCTTGCTGATCGGCGTGCGCCCCCTGATCCGCGCGCTGCGGCGCGACAAGACTGCCCCGGGCGACGCCGTTGCAACGGCGGACGGCGGCGCGTCCCCGATCTCGCCCCACGGCGCGATCGATGCGGCGCTGCTTGGCCGCCAGGTCAGCCTGGCCCAGCGGATCGTGGAGGAAAAGCCCGATGACGCCCTGGTAGCCCTGCGGCATATGCTCGCCGCCGCCCCTGCGGCCGAGACCGCATCATGACCGCGCCGGCGCTGGTCGATGCCGAACGCGCAGCGGTGATGGTGATGCTGCTGGACGAGGACCAGGCCGCAGCGATCCTGCGCGAACTTGGACCTGATGAGCTGCGGCTGCTGGGCGAAAAGATGATCGCCCTGGGCGATATCGGCCCGGAACAGATTACCCAGGCGATCAGCGGCTTTGTTGACAATTCCCAGCGTCAGGGCATCCCGGCGCACGGCCGGACCGACCGGGTCCATTCGCTGATGCACCGCGCCGTGGGTGAGGTGAAGGCAGACAGCCTGATGCAGCGCATCCTGCCGCCGGAAGCAGAGGTAGGCCCCGCCCTGCAACTGGCGCGCTGGCTTACCCCGCAGGCCTTGATCCCGCTGGTTCGCGATGAACATCCCCAAGCGCTTGCGGTGCTGCTGGTTCAGCTTGATCCCGATGTGGCCGCCGCCGTGCTTCATGCCTTGCCCGCCGATCAGCAATCGCAGGTGGTTCACCGGGTCGCCACGCTGGGGCAAGTCGCGCCCGATGCGCTGACCATTCTGGAAAGCGCGCTGGAGCAGCGCATTACCCAAAGCCACGGCAAGGCGGCTTTGACAATGGGCGGCCCGCGCGACGCGGCAGAGATTATCAACCGTGCCGGCAAGGCGGCGGAAAAGCGCATTCTTCCCGACATTACCCGGCGCGACAAGGTGCTGGCCCGGCAGATCGAGGCAGAGATGTTCAAGTTCGAACACCTGTTCGCGCTGGATGCCCAGGCCATGGGCACCCTGCTGCGCGAGGTGGAGAGCGAGACCTTGATCGACGCGCTGAAGGGCACGGCCGAGGAACAGCGCGAAGCCTTCTTCCGCGCGATGTCGAGCCGCGCCGCCGACGGCGTGCGCGACGAAATCGAGGCACGCGGGCGCTTGAAACTGGCCGAAGCGATCGAGGCGCAAAAGCAGATGGTGGCAATTGCCCGCCGGCTGGCCGGCGAAGGCCTGATCCAGTTTGGCAATGGCGGCGGGGGGGACGATTATGTCTGACCTGCCCTTCGTGGACCTGGCCCGCAGCAGCGGCTTTGTTGCTGACCCGCGGTTTGTGCTGTTCGTGCCGGACAGCGCTGCGGATGCTGCGGACCCGCTACAGACGGCCTGGGATGATGGCTTTGCCGCCGGTCAGGCGCAGGCCGAGGCCGCAGCGCACCAGCGCGCGGCGGACGAGGCGGCGGCGCAACAGCGCATCGAACTTTCGCTATCCCGGCTGAATGACCAGTGCGAAGAGGAACTGCGCCGCAAGCTGATCGAAACCGTGGAGGCACTGTGCGAGGCATCGCTCGCGCCCTTGGCAATCGATACCGATGCGCTTGCCGCACGGGCCGAACGCGCCGCCGCGATGCTGTCGCGCGCCGACGATGACCGGGTGCTGCGGCTCAACCCCGATGATCTTGCACTTGTCGCCGCGCGTTTGCCGCCCGGCTTGGAACTGCTTCCCGATCCGGCGCTTGAACGCGGGGCTTTGCGCCTTGAAGGCAGCCACGGCGGCATCGAGGACGGCCCCGGCCATTGGCGGAGCGCGATTGCCCAGGCGCTGGCCCAATGCTGAAGTTGTTTGGCCCGTTGCTGGACTGCATTGCCCGGACATCGATCGACCTTTCGCCCGGGCGCTACGGCCTTGTCGCGGCCTGCGATGGTGGACTGCTGGAAGTCACAGGGCTGGCCGCGCCGATTGGTGCATTGTGCAGGGTGGCCCACGGATCAGCCGCACTGACTGCCGAAGTGATCGGCTTTCGCAATGGCCGCTCGCTGATGATGATGCTGGGCGATACAGTGATGCTGCGCCCCGGGGCGCGGGTCCGTATGGAAGGGCGACCCGGCCGACTGGCGGTTGGCGATGCCTTTCTGGGCCGCGCGGTGGACGGCGAAGGCAAACCGATCGACGGCGGGCCGCCTCTTCACGCCCGCGAATTCTGGCCGGCGGGGGGCATCCGCACCGCCGCGCTTGATCGCAGCCCGGTGCGCCAGCCGTTCGATACCGGGGTGCGCGCGCTCAATGCCCTGACCACTTTCGGGGTGGGCCAGCGCATCGGCATCATGGCCGGATCCGGGGTCGGCAAATCGGTGCTGCTCGACATGATAGCAACCGGGGCTGAGGCCGAAATCGTGGTGGTGGGCCTGATCGGCGAGCGCGCGCGCGAGGTGTCGGATTTCGTCGAGCGCCACATGACCGGGGCAAAGCGCGCCCGCACCGCGGTTGTGGCGGTGCCGGCTGACCATGCCCCCAACCTGCGGCTGCGCGGCGCCTTGCTCGCCACCAGCCTGGCCGAATATTTCCGCAGCCAGGGCCGGCAGGTTCTGCTGATCATGGACAGCCTGACCCGCGTGGCCCATGCCGCGCGCGAGATTGCGTTGCTGCTGGGTGAACCCGGCGCGGCGCGCGGTTATCCTCCGTCAGCGCTTGCCACCATCACCAAGCTGGTGGAACGCGCCGGCAATTCGGCGGCCAGCCAGGGCGCGATCACCGGGATCTACACCGTGCTGGCTGATGGCGACAATCAGGACGACCCCGTGGTCGACACCGCGCGGTCAATCCTTGACGGCCATGTCGTGCTCAGCCGCGATCTGGCCCAGCGCGGCCAATATCCCGCGATAGACGTCGCGGCCTCGCTAAGCCGGGTGATGAGCGATATCGTCACGCCGGAGCACAACCGGCTGGCGCGGGAATTTCGCGCCTTGTCCGCCGGTTATGAGGCAAACCGCGATTTGGTTCTGATGGGTGCCTACCGCCACGGCGCGGACCCCGGGGTTGATCGGGCCATTGCCATGCACGATGCGCTTTCGGCCTTTGTTGCGCAGCCCGCCGGCAGCATGGTTTCGCTTGCCGCTTCGGTCCAGGCCCTGACCGCGCTGCTGACGGATGAAGGCTGAACGCGCGCGCTTTCGCCGGCTGCAACGGCTGGGAAAAGTCCGCGCGATTGCCCGGCAAGAGGCGGCGCGTGAAGCGGCGCGGGCCGAAGGAACCCTGGCCCAGCTTGAGGCCCTGGCCGAGCGCACCCACCGCCTGACCGAAGACTATCGCGGACGATGCGGCGAAACCGATGGACTGGCGCTGCGCCAATTGCAGCATTTCGCCAGCGGGCTTGGCACCGTTGCCGCCGCCACCACCGCCGATGTCACTCAGGCCCGCGCGGTGGCCGATCGGCTGCAGCACGGACTGGCCCTTGCTGAACGGCGCAGCGCCGCAGTCGAAGATCGCGTCAGGGCGCACGCACAGGCGCTGAACGGTCAGCAAGAACCGCAATCGCACGGCGCGCGCCAGCCACTTGGCACGGCTCTTGAATAGTATCCCGTGCCATCCCGGCATCAGGATACCAGCAATGAATTCCTTCTCCGTCCTCCCGATCAAGACGCTGCCTTCCGCCGGAGTGGACAGCGCCGTGCCGGCATCGGCAGATGCCGCGACCGGGGCGGATTTCGCGGAAATCCTTGCCGTGGCCCCTCCGGGCGGCCGGACCACGGCGGCAGTGCCTCCTGCAACGATACCTATCTTGCCAGCCGAGCCGCAAACTGCGGGGATCACGGCAGATGCGGCAAATGCCGGCAAGGATTTGCCGCCCGCCTTGCCGTCAGCCCCTGATCCGGCAGGGACCGCAGCTTCGCCCACCATTTCAAGGCAGCGGTACCCTGTTGCCGCAAAGATCGCCTCAATTGATCCTGCGCCGACATCGAAGGACCAGTACGCCTTGCAGAATGTCGCGGAGCCGCAAGCCACCGACGACTTGCCTGCGCCGACCGCCGATCCGGTTCCGGTCAGCCTGAGCGTCACCCTTACGGCACCGCCAAGCGATCCACTGCCTTCCCCCAGCTTCAGCGCCGCGAAGGACAATGCCGTGGGTTCCGCCCCGCGTCTGGAGCCTGTGCCGCTCTTCATCCAACCGCAGTTACCTTCAGTCCGTGGGCTGCCCATCAGTGACCAAACGGCTGCCCCGCAAGCGGCTCTGCAACCGCAGGCTGCACCGCCCGCCGCCGCACCTTCAATCGCGCTAACCTTGAAGGTCGAACCCGCCCCGCAAAGCGCGCCGGTCGTCGCAACGGCAGTGGTCCTGAACGTCAGCCGGGCCGCCATGCCAGCAGCCGACCAGGAAGATGCCGCCATCGCCATTCCCATAACCCCGTCGACAGGGCCGTCCCACGCAGCCGCGCAACCCCCGGCAAGCGCGGTGACAACGCCGGCCCCGGCAATCAGCAGTCCACACGATTTCGCCGCACTGATCGACCGTATCGCCGCCGCGCGTGAGGCTGCCCTGCCCCAGATCGTGACCATGGCCATGTCTCACGCCGATTTCGGCCCGGTGCGGATGCAGTTCCGCCATGAGGACGGCGGGTTGAATGTCACCCTTGCCAACGCCGATCCCGACTTTGCCCGCGTGGTGGCTGCTGCCCCGCCGCCGGCACCGTCCGCCCCGGCCAGCGATGGCGGGAACCTTTCGGGCCAGCGCCGCGAAGCCGAAACGGCGGGATTTTCGCAGGGCCGCAGCCAATCACCCCCGGATCGGCGCGACGAGCGGCCTGGGCGAAGCAGCACCGCCGACCCGCACCGCAGCCCGGCCAAGCCCGCTGAAAAGAGCGGAATCTTCGCCTGATAATCCAAACACCGAGCCAAGGACTTTTCAATGAGCGACAAAGATGGAAACGACCCCAAGCCGAAAAAGGGCAAGGGTCTGGCAGTCAAGGCAGGCATCGGCCTGGTGCTGGTTGCGGCAGGCGGCGGGGGGACATTCGCCCTGGTGCGCAGCGGCCATATCGGCGATGCCAAGGCCGCCAAGCGGGACGATACCCCGCAACTGATCCGCAAAGGAGAGGCGGATCCTTATGCCCCCAAAGGCGAAGGTAAGGAAGGCGAAGGGGCAGCAGCCGCATCCGATGTGGAAGGGGAAGGCGGCAGCGAATATCGCACCAGCTATTACAATTTTTCCGAGGATTTCACCTCAAACCTGAAGAACTCGCCGGCGCTGGTGCAAATGAGCCTGGCCTGCTCCACGCACCGTGACGGGCGCGTGCTGATGTGGCTGAAGAAGCACGAACTGGCGATCCGCAGCGAAATTCTGGTCACGCTTGCCGATACGCCGGAGGAAGACGCCTTCACCCCCGAGGGCAAGCTGCGCCTGCAAAAACGGCTGACCGCCACGATCAACCGCGTCCTGACCCAAACCGAAGGCTTCGGCGGCGTCGATCAGGTCTATTTCAAGACGTTCCTTGTCCAGTGAAGCCCGAACGCGCCTTTGTCGCTGAGCGTCCGGTCGCCCAGCACTGCGCCGAATTGCTCCGGCGCGGCCCGGAGCCCGTTGATCTGCTGCCCGATCTGGCGCGGATGGGAGAGCGGCTGGCCAAAGCGCTTGGCCCGGCGCTCGCCACGCTTTGCGGGGGCGAGGTGCCGGAACTTGCCGTCAAGCAGCCGCGCGATGTGAGCGAGACGGATCTGATCCAGACGCTCGGTCCGATCGCCGCCAACGCCCTGTTCTCCACCGGCGTTCCGGGGGTCAACCTGCTCGCCTCGGCGGAAGGCCGCGCGGTGTTGCAGATTGTTGACCGGGCTTTCGGCGGCACGGGCCAGGTGCCGGAAAATCTGCCTGCATCTTTCCCGCCCTCGGTCGAACTGATGGTTCACCGGATCGAAAACCTGATCGGTGGGGCGCTGGCAGCCGCCCTGGGGCTGGACGCAGCCGCCGCGCCGCAGGTGCAGCGCCGGGCCAATCGCTTTGCAGACCTTTCTCCCTGGCCCGCCGGAGCACGCATTGCCCTGCTGGCGATCGAAGTCACCGGGACGCAAGCCGCGTCGTGGCTGCTGACACTGGCGCTGCCGCTGGCGATGCTGCCGAAATTGTTCGGTCAGGGTTTCAGCGCCACACCGGCCCGATCCCCCGCCAATCCCGCCGCAACACCCTTTGCCGCCGTTCCGCTGTCGCTGCGCTCTGTGCTGATCGACATGAAGGTGCCGCTAACGGTCGTTTCGGCGCTGGAAGTCGGCGCGGTGCTGCCCGTCGCGGTTGCCCGCGCGGTCCCGCTCGACGTGGCGGGAGAGATCGTCGCGCACGGCACCGTCGGCGCGCAGGATGACCGCGTTGCCATCAAACTTACCCATATTGCCTGAAGGACCACTGCCCCATGACCATTCACACCCGCGGCTTCGACCTTTTGAGGGAAGTCGACGTGCGCCTTTCCGTGGAACTTGGCCGCACGGAAATGAAATTGAAGGACGTTCTTGCGCTGGGGGAGGACAGCATCGTCATGCTTGACCGGCTGACTGACGAATTGCTTGAAGTTCACGTCAACGGCAAGCTGATTGCCCGGGGCGAAATCATTTCTCAGGGCAACAGGTTTGGCCTGCGCATTGTTGAAATGGCTGGCGGCGGCAGTCCGGCGGAAGGGGCGGCGTGATGGTGTGGTACGTCATCAAGCTGCTGGTTCTGCTGCCGCTGATTGCCGGCCTCGCCTGGGGCAGCCTGAAACTGGCGCAGAAGGCGCAAAGCCGGCTGGCCGCCTCCCCCGGTGGGGCACGGCGGATGCGGGTAATTGAAACCACAATGCTCTCGCCCACGCTGAAGCTGGCGGTAATCGAATTTCACGGCCGCGAGATTCTCGTCTCCGCCTCTCGCGCGGGGCTGACCCGGCTGGCCGAAGCCCCGGCGCTGGGAGAGGACGAATGAGCGCCGCACCCAGCCGCCGCCCTGCCGGAGAAGGTGGAGCGGTCCGCCGGTTGGTAAAGATCGCTGTGGCGCTGCTTGCCCTGGCCGCCCCGGCACTGGCCCACGCCCAAAGCGCGATTCCCTCCGCGCTCGACCGGGCGTTCGGCGCGGCAAGCGGGACGCAGGGGTCCGGATTGTCACTGTCGCTCCAGCTTCTGCTGATGATGGGGCTGCTGACGATCCTGCCCGGGCTGATCCTGATGATGACCAGCTTCACCCGGATTCTGGTGGTGCTTTCCATACTCCGCCAGGCGCTGGGCCTGCAGCAGAGCCCGCCCAACCAGGTGCTGATCGGACTGTCGCTGTTCCTTTCACTGTTCGTTATGGCGCCCACGCTTGACCGGGTGAACACCCAGGCGATCGCGCCCTATGCCGCCGGAACAATAAGCGGCGAACAGGCGATAGCCAGCGGCGGCATGGCATTCCACGCCTTCATGATCCGCCAGACCCGGCAAAAGGATCTGGCGCTGTTCGCCGAAATGGCCAAGGCGCCAAAATTCGCCCGGGCGGAAGATGTGCCCTTCTCCATCCTCTTGCCGGCCTTCGTCACCAGCGAACTCAAAACCGCGTTCCAGATCGGCTTCATGCTGTTCCTGCCGTTTCTGGTGATCGATCTGGTGGTTGCATCGGTGCTGATGAGCCTGGGCATGATGATGATGAGCCCGACGATCGTTTCATTGCCGTTCAAGCTGCTGCTGTTCGTGCTGGTTGATGGCTGGGCCTTGCTGATGGGCAGCCTGGCCGCGAGTTTCGGCTGATGGCGGATTGCAACCCGGAAAGCCCGCCACATGGATGATCCCGCCGTCCTTCTTTCGCTGGCCGACAGGATGCTGTGGGTCACGGCGCTGGTCGCCGCGCCGGTGCTGCTGGCCAGTCTTGCGGTCGGGCTGGTCGTCGGCGTGATCCAGGCGGCCACCTCGGTAAACGAACAGACCCTTACCTTCGTCCCCAAGCTGGCGGTGATCGCCGTGGTGCTGGTTGTGCTGGGCGGAGCGATGATGGGGTTGATCAGCGATTTCCTGACCGAAATCTTCGCCCAGATTGCCGGGATCGGCCATTGATCGGGATCGATTTCGGTTTCGGCCCGGTTGAAGGCGAGCTGTGGCGGCTGGTCTTTGTGATGACCCGGATCAGCGCCGCACTGGTGGCCGCGCCGTTCTTTGGCGCTGCCGGCGTGCCAATGCAGCTTCGGGTCGGCATAGGCGCGGCAATGGCCGTGCTGGTCTGCGCCTGGATTCCGATAGCGGTGCCGCCTGCCTTGCTCTCGCTGCCCGGCTTGCTGACACTGGCGGGTGAGGCTGTGATCGGCCTGTCGCTCGGCTTCGTCCTGCAACTGTCCTTTGCGGCGCCGATCATCGCCGCCGAGCAAATCGGCGCGGCCATGGGGATGAGCATTGCAACCAGCGCCGATCCGGTCAGCGGCGCGCATTCTCCCGCACTGGGGCAATATTTCACCGTCATGCTGACGGTGATATTCCTGGGCCTGGGCGGACATCTCGCCTGGCTGCGGCTGGTGATCGAAAGCTACACGGTGTTCCCCCCCGGCGGCAACTGGCTTGCCCCTGATCGCCTGACCATGCTGACCGGATTTGCCAGCGAAATGTTCGTGGCGGCCGTGGCGATTGCCCTGCCGGTGACGCTGGTGCTGTTGCTGATGCAGATGCTGACCGGGGTGATTGGCCGATCTGCCCCGGCGCTCAATCTGGTCGCGCTGGGCCTGCCGGCAGGCGTGCTGGCGGGGCTTGCCGCGCTGATCGCCGCTGCCCCCCTGCTGGCTGACCAGCTTGGCGACCTTTCGACGCAGGCGCTGACTCAGGCAAGCGCACTGGTTGCGCGATGAGCGGGGAGAAAACCCACGCACCAACCGAAAAACGCCTGCGCGATTCCGCGCGCAAGGGCGATGTTCTGCGCAGCCGCGATCTTGCTGCAGCGGTCGCCATGCTGGTCGGTGCCGGGTGGCTGCATTTCGCCGGCCCGTGGCTGCTTGGCCGCCTGGCCGCCGCGCTGCGATCAGGCCTGCGCTGGGACCGCGACGCGATTGAGCACTTTGCCCCCGCGTCGCTGCTCGCCAATCTGGCCTGGGCGGCGCTGCCCCCGGTGATGGTGCTGGCGGCGGGCATATCGCTGGCCGTGATGACGGTGCAGCTTGGCCCGGCAAACGGGCGCTGGGTCGCCGCCAATCTGGCCCCCAAGCCCTCGCGCATCAACCCGGCCTCTGGCCTGCAACGGATGTTTGGCGCATCGGGCTGGATCGAGGTGGGCAAGGGTGCGGCCAAGGTCACGCTGCTGGGTGCGCTGGCGTGGTATTGGGGCATCCATCACATCCCTGCCCTGTTTTCCAAGGCCGGCGGCAGCTCGCTGTATGGCCAGCTTGCAGCAGCGTGGCAGGCCCTGACCGGTCTGCTGTTCTTGCTGACGGGCGGATTGCTCGCCATCGCCCTGTTCGATTTTCCGATCCAGTGGCTGCGCCGTTATCGCCGGCTCAGGATGAGCCAGCAGGAGATCCGCGACGAGCACAAGGAAAGCGAGGGGTCGCCCGAGCGCAAGGCCGCGATCCGTCAGCGCCAGCGCCAGTTCGCCAGCGGCGCGGTGGCCAAGGCGATGCGCGAGGCGCAGTTCGTGCTGACCAACCCTACTCATTTCGCGGTGGCCATGGCCTATGATCCGCAGAAGGCATCGGCCCCCATCGTTCTGGCCAAGGGTCGCGGCGACAAGGCGGCGGCGATGAAGCAACTTGCCGCAGAACTGGGCGTGCCGGCGATGGAATATCCGGCACTGGCGCGATCGGTCTATTTCACCACGCGCGAAAACCAGGTGATCCGTGAAGAGCTTTACGCCGCAGTGGCTGCGGTGCTGGCCTTCGTCCTTTCTTTGCGGCGCGGAGACAGTCCCACCGCACCGCCGGTGGAGGTGCCGATTGCGCTGCGTTTTGACGCCGAAGGGCGGCTTGATCCCGCAATGGCTTAACCTGCGCCGCGTGTCGCCGTTCTTTCCGGCATGACCGCATCCTCTGCAACCAGCTCGATCGTTTCCACCCTGGGGGCTGGCAGTGGCATTGACATGGCCGCCCTGGCAACCGGTCTGGCCCAGGCGCAATTTGCTGGTCGGGTCGATCGCAACTCAGCGCAGGCCGATGCGGTGGACCGGCAAATTTCTGCGGCGTCGGCGCTGAAAAATCTCGTGACGCAAATGGTTAGCGGGATTAGCGACCGCATCCGCACCGGCGATATGGCCCGCCAGCCGATCATCGCCAACACCAGCGTTGCCGCTGTCAGTCGGGGTGCTGGCGCGGGCAGCGGCAGCTATTCGCTTGAAGTGACGGCGCTGGCCCGGGCGCAGACCCTGACCAGCCCGGCTTTCACAGCCGTTAACACGCCGGTCGGGTCGGGAACGCTGACGCTCCGCTTCGGGGCAATCAATGGCGGCACATTTTCCGAAAGCACCGGCAAGCCGCCGGTTTCCATCGCGATCCCTGCCGGCGCAACCCTGGCAGACACCGCCGCCGCGATCACTGCATCGGGGGCCGGCGTCAGCGCATATGTAGCAAACGGTGCAGACGGCGCGCATCTGATGCTGAAGGGGCAGGACGGCGCAGCCAGCGGCTTCATCATCGAAGCGTCCGAAACCCCCGGCGATCCCGGATTGTCCGCCCTGGCGTGGAATCCGGGCGGGGATCCTGCACGATTGCTGGCCGGTGCCGGTGACGCCGCCTTCACATTTGATGGCCTGGCAATGACTGCCCCGTCCAACACCATCACGGACATTGCGCCGGGACTGTCGCTGTCCCTCAACAGTGTAAATCCCGGCGCGCCCACCACCATCCGGTTCAACGATCCTTCAAACAGCGTCACCAGCTTCATGACCGACCTGACCGCTGCACTCAATGAAGTGGCGGCGGAGCTTAACAAGGACATCGCGCCCCAGGGCGGTGACCTGAACCGCGATGACGGCGCGCGCCTGCTGCGCCGGACGCTGAGTGCGCTGGCCGGCACAACGGTTATGCCCAATGCCGCCCCGGGCGAGCCGGCCACGCTGGCCGATCTGGGCCTTGCCACCAATCGCGACGGAACATTCCGTCTGGATACCGCGCGGCTCACCGCCACGCTCAAATCCTCCCCGACCGGGGCCTCGGCGATGTTCACCACCGGACTGTTCGGCGTTCTGGCAACGTTCGACAAGCTGGGCCGCGCTGCTACGACCACGGCCAGCACCGGATCGCTGGGCGGTTCGCTTGCACGCTACACCGCGCTGAAAAGCAAATTGGGGACCGAAAAGACCACGCTGGCCGATGCCCAGGAAAAGCTGCGCAGCCAATTGGTCACCCGCTTCGCCGGGGTGGACAGCCGCGTCGGCACCTCGCGTTCGACATTGTCGTTCCTGCAAAACCAGATCGCCGCGTGGAACGCGCAGAAGGGTTGACGTGCATCTGCTCCGCTCTCCGCAAGAGGCCTATCGCCAGGTCGATTTCGATGCCCGCGTTGCCGGTGCCAACAGCCGGCAACTCGTGTCGCTGTGCTATGAGCAACTTCACTGCGCGCTCGGCAGTGCGCTGTGGGGTGATGAGCACGGCGATCCCGCGCTCAAAAGCCGGGCGCTGACCCGGGCGCTGACCGCGCTGACCGCCTTGCAGATGGGCATTGATCCCGCAGCCACCCTCGCCCCTGCCCTGACCCAGTTTTACCGCGCCGCCCATGCGGCGCTGCTCGATTGCGTTCCCCATTTCGATGTTGATGCGGTGATCCGAATTCGGCACGACTTTGCCGAAGTAGGCCAAACCCTCGCAGCGGATTGATCAGTCCGCATCTATCTCCGATTTGGATCAAACTTCTCACCCTGATCCGCAGTCTTGCGGGATGCAAACGATACAAAATCTCCGTTCCGGCTCGTGCTGCACAAGCCGGACAGAAATCAACGGGTTATCGCCTAGGCATTGAACACTAAGGATAAATGCGATGCGCCACAGCGAAGTAGTGATTCTGATTGATGCTGATTTCCGCCGCCGTGCCGCAGTTTCGCATCTTCTCGCCGACACCGATATTCACGTCGAACCGTTTGAAGACGTTACAGAACTTGCACAGCGCTGGCCGCGTGACGGGGTGGTTCTGGCGCACGACAAGGGCGGTACGGTCCGGCACCTGATCGACCAGATGAGTGAGGATGCCAATTGGTTGCCGCTGATCGCCTTTGCAGAAGAGCCGGGGACCACGCGCGTTGTCCAGGCAGTTCTGCACGGCGCGGTCGATTATCTGGAATGGCCATTTGGTGAAACCGAGGTACGCACCGCTTTGGCGATTGCAGAAGAAAGCCGCGATGCCTGGGGCAATGTCAGGCTGCGCGAGGCCATGGCGCGCAGCCGAATCCGACGCCTGACCCCGCGTGAACGAGAGGTGCTGGCCGGGGTGGCTGATGGACTGTCCAACCGATTGATCGGTGAACGCCTGTCGATCAGCCCGCGCACCGTGGAAATCCACCGCGCCAATATGCTCAACAAAATGGGTGCAAACCACACATCGGAAGCAATCCGCATCGCGATAGAGGGATCGCTGGTCAGTTGATATGCGGTGTGCGGGCTGAAGCGCACCTGTCATATCGAATGTGCCGGGCACCCCTCATCCGGACCAGCGCTCCTGCCACTGGTCCGGGCAAGCTCATCCCGACCAACCCCGGTATCAGTTGAACCGCAGATGGGGCGCGGGTGCCGGGGTTTTGCGGACCGGGCTTTCCACCGCCTGGGCCAGGGCAACAGCCAGCGCCCCGATCAACGCCAGGGCAGCGCTTGCCCCTTCGGCGCTCGTCTCGTGAACCTGGCGGGCAAGAACCACAGTGGCCAGATGCCGCCCGCCGGGCGCGTAGGAAAGCATATAGCCTGCACGCCGTTCCACCATCGCAAGCGCCGCAGCGTCATGCGCATGGGCCTCCAGCATCATCTCTACCCGCTGGCGCTGTGACGGCGGCATGGCCCCGATGCCCAGCAACGCCGCCGCATCGCGCAGCAGGCCGCCTGCCTCATCCGCCTCTGCCAAAGCACAAGCAATGCCCAGATCCATCAGCGCCGAATGGCGCGCCGTGACACGATCGATCCCGGTTTTGTCCATGGGTAATTCCTGATCCGCAGCGCGCCAACTGTCAATCGTGGGCGGGTCCAGACAAGATGGTCCGTGGCCGGAATCAGCCAGCACACCGATTTCACGTCACAAGCAAAGGCCCGGACTTTCGTCCGGGCCCCGCCTTGCGCATTCCCTCCCAGGAGTGCTTTGGTAATCCTCAGAATTTCACGCCCGCAGTGACGCCATAGCGGCGCGGTTCGAGCGTGAAGACGTTGGTGTAAAGACCCGACGATTGATCAGTTACATACAGACCGGTAATCGCGGTATTTTTGGTCAGGTTCTGAACCCACGCACGCAGCGACCATGCTTTGTCAGGCCCGCTGAGTTCGATCTGCGCGTTGACCTGGCTGTAGCTCTTGACGGCGTTGACCGAGCTGTTGAACACGCTGCCTTGCGACTTGCCAGTGTAGATATAATCGACACGCGGGGTCAAAGTCATCGCGCCCAGCGGCAAGGCGTACTGAATGCCGGCCGAGAACTTGTAGTCGGGCGCACCAGGCAGCTTGTTGCCGATTATGTTGGTGGGAATACCGGCGGCGTAGACCGATACTCCACCGAGCGCGGCCGGGTCAATTTTAAGCGGGCCGAGCGCAGCCAAGTTGAACGCACCCTTTGCCGCAGCGTCAAGCGCCGCGCAAACGCTGAAGGCTCCCGTCGACGCAATGCCGCCACCTGCCGGGAATGCTGTAGTTGGTTGCAGCCCGGCGCCGGCCTTGAGCCCCGGAACAACTCCGAGATTAATCAGAGTATTAACCCCATTAACAAACGTGTTAACACCAGCAACACTTCCAGAAGTTGACGCAACCGCGCAGTTCGCGCCGTTGGTGATGTCCTTGATGATCACCGCATCGGATCGCCCACCACCAAAGTCGCGTGGGTTCGCCATCGGGTTCGGGGTATTCGTTACCTCGGTATGAAGATAGCTGGCGTTGGCGTTGATCGTCAATTCGGGGGTCGGCCGAAGCACGGTTTCAAGCTCAAGCCCATAGATCTTTGCATCGACATTGTCGTTGACTGACGAACGCGACACGATGCGTGAAAGCTGCAGCCCCTTATAGTCGTAGTAGAATCCGGTAAGATTCAATGTCATCAGACCATTTGCGAAGGTATTCTTCGAACCGATTTCAAACGCATTGACGTATTCAGGCGTGAAGGTCGTCGGAACCGCCGCAACCGGTGAAAGTGGCGGATTGATCCCGCCAGACTTGTAACCGCGCGAATAGGAAATGTAGAGCAGGTTATTGCGGGTTATGTTCCAGTCCAGCACCGCGCGGCCGGTAAACTTGCCGAACGAAACCGATGCATTTGCCCACGATTCACAATTCGCCGCCGATCCGATTGCGCCAACCGGGCTTCCTGCCGGACAGACAGTCGTCGGATCCGCATCGTACTGCGCCGCAAACGGCGAGGACCAGGCGCTAGTGGAACCAAACGGCGTAAGGAAGCTCGCCAGCGTCGTGCGAGCGCTCACTTTCTTCTGGTCGTGGTTATAGCGCAAACCAAGGGTCAGTTTCAGCGTATCGCTGAACTTATAGTACGCCTCGCCAAACAAGCCGTATGATTTCAGGCGATAATTGTCAGTGTTGTTGCGATAGTACGGCGTTGCCAGATAGCTTGGTGGCAAACCGCCGCCCAAGGCACTGAGCGTTCCGACAACACCGGTGAAATAATCGATGCCGAACGAATTAATGTAGTAGCTGTTCTCATCCATATCCATGGAGGCATAGATACCACCGAGCAGGAAGTTGAACTTTCCATCCCATTTCGACGATATAATTGCTTCGGTTGACCAGGCGGTATCCGTCTGGTTGGACCGGTCAAAATCCTGCGGCGTGGCCGAGCATATCTTGTGCCCGCCGAAAGAGCCGGTTCCGGTTACTTCGGGCAGCGATGTGCAAATTACGCCAGCCGGACCATTCGGGATCAGGGCGTTTGCAACCGGCCCCAGATACGAAGCCAAAGCGGCACCACCCCCGCCTCCGGCAAGGAACGCAAGCGTGTTCAGCGCGGGCTGATAGATCGCGCGATTCTGGACCGACAGGTTATAGTCCTGTTCCGAATCGACCCGCGTGTCCTGATAGTTGGCATCAATCTTGAGATTGAGCCCGCCACCCAATTCCTGGTTGATGGAACCCTGCATGATGAATTCGCTGGTGCGATATTTTGGCGTGAAATCGGTATTCACCGTCCGGTAATCTGCCGGGTTGACCACGCCGGCATAGGGATCAGCGCCATAAAGGTCGCCAAGCGCCAGCCCCGTGGGGAGCCCGCGGGCTGCGAAGAACTGCTTGGACGTCAGCACACCCACAAACGAGGTATTGGCGTTGGTGGTCGAAAAGTCCCGGCTGCCGTTAAGGCATCCCAGCACACCGGTTGGGTCGCGCTGACAGAGTTGCTTCTGAATGCGCATACGGCTGTCCTTCTCGTAGAAGTACTGCCCCATCAGGTCAATCGTGGTGGTGGGAGTCGGTTCAACCCGAAGTGAAGCGCGCAGACCGTACATATCGCGGTCATCGATCTTCGAATTGTCGAACAGGTTCTTGGTGTAGCCGTCACGTTTGAGATAGAAGCCGGCTACGCGCACCGCCGCCTGATCACCCAGCGGCACGTTGACCATGGCTTTCGCCTTGATACCGTTGTAATTGCCATATTCGCCTTCAGCACTGGCGGCAAACCCGGTCAGGCTGGGACGCGCGGTGCGGAAGTTGACCACGCCCGAAGTCGCGTTGCGGCCATACAGGGTGCCCTGCGGCCCGCGCAGCACTTCGATCTGCGCCATGTCATAAAATTCGCCTTCGAACAGACGGGTGTTGAACAGCGGCGCGTCATTGTAGTGGATCGCGGTGGCGCTGTCGCAGGTCGTGCCCACACACAGATCGCCGATGCCGCGGATCGTGAAG
>JAFEEX010000016.1 GCA_018240895.1 Pseudomonadota bacterium
CGCATGATTCACCCGCTGCCACGGCTCCGCCCAGCGGGATCATGCGCCGGCGTGATCGCGTTCATGAAATATCGTTAAGCAGGAGAAATCCCAAAATTAGTGCATTCCGTTATGGCGAGAGTCTGCTACGATCCGCGTCCGCGAGAATGAACGGATTTTGGGATTCTCCGCTTGACCGCCGCTCCCCCCGGCGACCAGGAGGTGCATGGAGCCGACGACTGCCACGGACCGCGCCGATCCATCGCTGACCCCGGGTGTGCCCGTCGTGGCCCCCTCGCTGCTGCTCGTCTGCTCTGATCCCGGCTGGTCGCAGGCCGTACACGGCGCCGCCAGCGCGGGCACCGTCCAGGACTGCGACGCCCGCGCCGCCCTGGTGCGCCTCGCCCGGACCGTGCCGTCGTACTCGCACCTGCTGCTGCAGGACCGTTGTGACGACGGCCTGTTCGATGCCCTGTTCCAATTGTCGTCCGAGGCTGCCGGTTCCGAGACCGAAATGCTCTTGCTGGGAGGGAGCGATGTACGGCAGCGTCCGTTGAACGTGATCCGGATCGCCGACAGCAGGTCGGTGCAAGAGGCACTCATGGTGGGTCCACGACAACGCGGCGCCCCTGGCGTCGAGCTGAATCTGGCCGAACTGCGCGACGCTCTGGATCGCGGTATGATCAGCGCGCGCTACCAGCCGATCGTGCGGATCACCGATCGCCAGCCCGTCGCGCTGGAAGTGCTGGCGCGTCTCGACCATCCCGTCCAGGGCACCGTCCTGCCCGACCGTTTCATTCCCCAGATCGAGGATGGCGGGCTGGCCGCGCGCCTGACCGAGATCGTGGTCGCCCGGGCCTTCGCCGACATCGTCAGCGCCGGGCTGACCCGGCACGGGCTGCTGATCACCGTCAATTTCCCGCTGGACGTGCTGCTGAAGACCGAGGCGATCAAGCGCCTGGACACGCAGCGCACCGCGGCGGGCATACCGGCCAGCATGATCGTCGTGGAACTGACCGAAAGCATCCCGGTCAAGGATTTCGACGCGCTGCGGACTGTGCTGGAACGGATACGCGCGCGCGGCTACCGGGTCGCCATCGATGATGTCGGACCCGCCGTCCCTGCCCTGTCGGAACTGCTGGAACTGCCGTTCACCAGCCTGAAGCTGGACAAGGACCTGGTGGTCCGCTCCGCCGATGAGCCGGCGATCCTGGATTTCCTGCGCGACACGACCATGCGCGCCCATGCCAAGGGGATGCAGGTGGTCGCGGAAGGCGTCGAAACCGTCGAGACCTGGGACCGCATGGACAGCATCGGCGTCGACGGGGCACAGGGCTATCTGGTGGCCCGTCCGCTGCCGGCGGCGGCGGTCGATGTCTGGCTGGATGCCTGGCGGGCCTCGCCGACCTTCGAGTGATCGCGGCCGAGTGATCGCGGCCGAGTGATCGCGGCCGAGTGATCGCGGCCGAGTGATCGCGGCGCCCGTCGCGGGCGCCGCTGCCGTCAGTCACCCATCCGGCAAATGGTCAGTGTACCGAAACCGGGTACATCTCGTGCTGCAGGATGGCGGCGATGGCGATCTCGCGATCCTGCGCCATGGCCATCGGCGTGCCGTCGGCGGCATGGATGGCGAAGCCGTGCGCACCGTTCATCTCCACCGGCTTGACATAGGCGATCTGGGACACGCCCAGCTTGGCGAGCTGCTCGACCGTCAGGCTGCGGACATTCACCGCGATGGCGGGTGCTTCGGAAATGTTGTTCTCATGATTGGTCATGGTCATACTCCCCGTCCTGGTCGACGGCCCTGCTCAGGCACCGCGACTGTTGGCTGGATCGGCGGGACCCCTCGGCGCCCGCCATGCGTTGGAAAATGTCTTCACGCGTCGTCGCCGTCGACGACCCTGGGCCCTGTCTGCATCGGCGTGCGCTGCGCGAGGCCGTTGGCCGGGCGGCTGATCGGGATCGACCGCACGCGGGGTTCGGGCTGCGGGCGGGCCAGGTCGATGTGCAGCAGCCCGCTGTCGAGCCAGGCGCCCTTCACCTCGATCCCCTCGGCCAGCACGAAGGCGCGCTGGAACTGGCGTGCCGCGATGCCGCGATGCAGGAAGATCCGGCCCTGGGTATCATCGGTCTGCCGGCCGCGGATCACCAGCTGGTTGTCCTCCTGCGTGATCTGCAGGTCGTCCATTGTGAAGCCGGCGACGGCCAGGGTGATGCGCAGCCCGGTCGGGCTGATCTGCTCGATATTATAAGGTGGATAGCCGTCGGACGATGTCTTCGAGGCGCGTTCGAGCATCTGTTCGAGATGGTCGAAGCCGAGAAACAGTGGCGATGTGAACATGCGGGCGGACATGGCCCCCTCCTGAGAGCGAAGCGTTTCCGGGACCCGTGGCGGCATCCCGGACGAAACAACATCTTGGCACCACGGGTCCGGCTTGCAAGGGCCGGCATGCGCCGGCGGGACGAAACAAAGATGGCGCATCCGTTGATCCGGCGGCACCGGACCGCTACATCCGGGCCATGTCCGATATCGCCCCCCCGGCCAGCGTGCCGGCCAACGTGATCGAAACGCTGCCGATCGTGATCGCCCCCAGCCCGATCCTGAAGGCGCATGCCCGCGCCGTCGGGTCGGCCGACCAGGATGCCGTCCGCGCCCTGATCCCCCGCATGTTCGAAACGATGTACAAGGCCCCCGGCATCGGGCTGGCCGCGCCGCAGGTCGCGTCCGGGCTGCGGGTGATCGTGATCGACCTGCAACCCAAGGACCAGCGCGCGCCCTACGCGCTGATCAACCCCGAGGTGGTCGCGCTCAGCACCGACCTCGCCACCCGCGAGGAGGGGTGCCTGTCGCTGCCCAACCAATACGCCGACGTCACCCGCCCCGCCCGCGTCAAGGTCCGCTACCTGGACCAGACCGGCGCTCGTCTGGAAATCGAGGCCGAGGGGCTGATGTCGGCCTGCCTGCAGCACGAGATCGACCATCTGGACGGCATCCTGTTCGTGGACCACATCTCGGCGCTGAAGCGGAACATGCTGATGCGCCGGCTGGCCAAGGAGCAGAAGCTCAAGAAGCCGGACGCGCGCCGCTGACCGCGCCGATGCGCCTGGCGTTCATGGGCAGCCCGGATTTCGCGGTTCCGGCGCTGCACGCGCTGCGGCTGGCCGGCCACGACATCGTGGCGGTGTATTGCCAGCAACCCCGTCCGGCCGGGCGCGGACAGGCGGTGCGGCGCTGCCCGGTCCATGTCGCCGCCGACGCCATGGGGATCGCAGTGCGCACGCCGTCGCGGCTGCGCGGCGATGCCGCGGCACAGGCGGCGTTCGCCGCGCTGGACCTGGATGCGGCCGTCGTGGCGGCGTATGGGCTGATCCTGCCGCAGGCGATGCTGGACGCGCCGCGGCGCGGCTGCCTGAACATCCATGCCAGCCTGCTGCCGCGCTGGCGCGGGGCGGCACCGATCCAGCGGGCGATTCTGGCGGGCGATGCGGTGACGGGGGTGACGATCATGCGGATGGAAGCCGGGCTCGATACCGGACCGATGCTCGCCGCTGCGCCCACACCGACCGGCGACAAGACCGCGGGTGAGCTGACGGCTGAACTGGCCGAAATCGGTGCCCGGTTGATGGTGGAAGTGCTGGCCGATCTGCCCGCGCGCCATGCCCAGCCGCAGCCGGAACTTGGCGTTACCTATGCCAGGAAGATCGACAAGGCCGAAAGCCGGATCGATTTCTCCGGTCCCGCTGAACAGGTCGAACGCCAGGTTCGGGCCTTTGCGCCGGCGCCGGGGGCGTGGTTTGAACTGGATGGTGAGCGTTACCGGGTGCTCAAGGCCGAATTGATTGACCGCCAGGGAGCGGCGGGGACCACGCTGGACGACCGGCTGACCGTGGGATGCGGACAGGGCGCGATCCGCCCGGCACTGATCCAGCGCGCGGGGCGTCCGGTGATGAGCGTGGATGACCTGCTGCGCGGGCGAGTGGTGCCGGCGGGCAGTCACCTTGGCTAACCCCGATCCAATTCCCGTAACCCCGGATCAAGTCCGGGTGACAGGGAAATATGAAAAAGCACTATGACCCGCTTCGCCCTCACCCTTGAATTTGACGGCACACCGTTCTTCGGCCTGCAGCGCCAGGCCCATGGGCCAAGCGTGCAGCGGGCGGTGGAGGAGGCTGTGGCGCGGGTGACGGGTGAGGCGGTAACGCTTCACGCTGCCGGGCGCACCGATGCCGGGGTCCATGCCCTGGCCATGCCCGCCCATGTCGATGTGGCCAAGCCCATCGCGCCATTTCGGCTGATGGAAGCGCTCAACTTTCATCTGCGTCCAGCCCCCATCGCGGTGACCGCCTGCGTGGAAAAGCCCGGGGACTGGCACGCGCGCTTTTCCTGCGTGGGGCGGTCATACCTTTACCGGGTCGCCAATCGCCGCGCGCCGCTGACGCTTGAGGCCAATCGCGCCTGGCAAGTGCCGCAGCCGCTTGATGCCGCGGCGATGCACCGCGCGGCGCGGGCGCTGGTCGGACAGCACGATTTCACCACCTTCCGCTCGGTCCATTGCCAGGCGCAAAGCCCGGTAAAAACGCTTGACCGGCTGGACGTTGAACGTGTGAACGACGAGGTACGGATTCACACCGCGGCGCGGTCATTCCTGCATCATCAGGTCCGTTCGATGGTTGGCTGCCTGGCGCTGGTCGGCATGGGCCGCTGGCAAGAGGAACAGGTGGCAGAGGCGCTGGCCGCGCGGGACCGGCAGGCATTGGGCCTCAACGCACCCAGCCAGGGGCTTTATTTTGTTCAGGCGCTTTACCCGGATGAATGAGGCCTTAGGTTGCATTCTGAAACAGGATTCGGGAGAATGACCATGACCTTCACCGGCAAACAGCTTACCACCCAGCTTGACGCAGACGGCACGCTGACCGTTCAGCTTAACGACAAGACCTGGGAAGACCCCAAACCCGGTCAGGTATTGATCAAGGTTGAGGCGAGCCCGATCAATCCATCTGACCTGGGCCTGCTGTTTGCCAGCGCCGATACGGACAATGCGGCCTATTCCCCCGGCAAGGTGGTGGCAAAGATGCCCGACAACGCCACCCGGGCGATGAAGGCGCGGCACGGCCTGGCCATGCCGGCCGGGAACGAGGCGGCCGGCACCGTGATTGCTGCCGGCGCAGGTGCGGAACACCTGCTGGGCAAACGCGTCGCCTGCGTGCCGGGCACAGCCTATGGCAGCTATGCCATTGCCGAGGCGCAGATGGCCTTTCCGGTGCATGACGGCGTCAGCGCCGAACAGGCGGCCAGTTCCTTCGTCAACCCCATGACCGCGCTGGGCTTTACCGAAACGATGAAGCTGGAAGACTTCACGGGAATCGTCCACGCCGCCGCCGCCAGCAATCTGGGGCAGATGCTGGTGAAGATCTGCAAGGAAGACGGCATTCCGCTGGTCAACATCGTCCGCAGTGATGAGCAGGTGAAGATCCTGAAGGATCTGGGCGCCACCCATGTCCTCAACATGACCGATGCCGATTTCATGCCCAAGCTGATCGATGCAATTGCCGAGACCAAGGCGATGATCGGGTTCGATCCGATCGGCGGCGGAACCCTGGCCGGACAGATCCTCACCGCGATGGAAGCCGCCGCCAGCTACGGTGCGGCCTTCAGCCGCTATGGATCAAGCGAGCCGAAAAAGGTCTATATCTATGGCGCACTGGACCTTGGCCCGACGATCCTCAACCGCGCCTTTGGCCTGACGTGGGATCTGGGCGGCTGGCTGCTCACCCCGTTCATGGTGAAGGCCGGAATGGAAACCGTCGGCCGGATGCGCGCGCGGGTGATGAAGGATCTGACCACCACCTTCGCCAGCCACTATGCGGCGCGGGTCAGCCTGGAGGAAATGCTGACGAAGGAAGCGGTGAGCGAATACAACGCCCGGCGCACGGGGGAAAAGTATCTGGTGGTGCCGGGCGATTGAGTCCGGTTCAGGTCATGCGGCGGCCAGGCGCGTTCTGCGAACGCGCGTGGCAGCGCCCACGGCAAACATCCCCAGAACCAGCGTAATCCACGTGACCGGCTCCGGCACGGCCGAGGTGACCTCGGCAAAAGCCTGAATTTCCGATACCGCGTAGTAATTGTCACCACCGGTCGCGGTGAAGCGCAGCTTGCTCGCCGTGAAAGGCCCAAGCAGGCCTGAATCGCGGGTTACCAAACCATAAGTGTAAACCGCCGGGACGGCGAAGGCGTTGTTCCAGCTCGAACCGTTCCAGTATTCCAGAAGGTAGCTGTCGTTGTCATCGGCCTGAACCACGAAGCGTTGCAAGTTATAGGCATGGTCGAAATCGTAGGTCACCGAAACAGGTCCGGTATTCACGCTGGGATCCTGATCCCACCACAGGCTGCCGTTGTTCCACTGGGTGTTTTCGGGCATGAACGCGCCATCGAATGAGGCGGACAGGCTGGACGGTGTGGAACCGGCGCCCCACGGCGATCCCGCGCGCAGTATGCCTGTGGTGCCGGCGATGCTGCTGCTGATAACGGCGCTAGGCATGATGTTGACCACCCCGGCCGATGCCGCCGGAATGCTCGCCGCCACAACCACAGTTGCTGTCAACGCTGCTTTGAACCATTTGGATGAAACAGGCATGATATCCTCCTACAGAGCGAGTCATGCGACCATTGTTCTATAGAGTCGGCATAGCACCGCCGCAGCTGGACGCCGAGTCAAATCATTAAATTTTTGTTAGAAATTGTCAAATCCGTCTCGAATTGGAACAATTCCTCTTCGCCCCATCACACTTTCCAGCCCTTCCATCTTGGGAGATGCCGATCCTGGACGCAACGAGCGGCGACAAGGCACCGGACGGGAGGAGAACTACCCGAGCTACCCAGAGAAGCGTTTCCTGCCCTCGCCCTGTTTCAGTCGGCCTTCAGGTCGCGGAAATAGCGGATGATTTCCAAAACCGGGCGGTCGCCCGCGTTGCGCCAGCCATGCGCGTCGGCGATGGAGTTGATCGGCTTGCCCGCCCGGCCGATGATCAGCACTTCAGGCGTGCCGGTCATCGCTTCGATCCCGAACTTGCGGATCACATCCTGGTTGCGGCCCTGCCCCTTGGTCGGACGATTCACGTCGATGAAGGTGACGGAATAGCGATTGCCGAGATAAGCACGGAAAAAGTCCGAACTAAGCACTGCGGCCAGCGAGGTGCTGTCACTGCACCAGTCCGCGCCGAACACCAGAATTGCCAGGCGTCCGCCAACCTTGGCCTCTGCCACTGCGCCTTCCACTTCCGCCGCGGCATTGGCATCGCTGCGGTAATAGTGAGTCAACACCGGCGGCGGCACGTGCAGGTCAGGCGGCAATGGTGCCGGGGCAGCCTCCGGCTTGGGCGCATCCGCCGCCAGTACCGGCGCGGCACCGATTGCGGCCAGGCCCAGCACCAGCACCGCGAAGCGGCCGCGCCTCATCCCTTGCCCACCACGCTTTCGGGCAGATCAGTACCAAACACCCGCTGATAGTATTCGGCCACCAGCATCCGCTCTGTCTCATCACACTTGTTGAGGAAGCTGAGCCGGAAGGCGAAGCCGGGATCCTTGAAGATCGCGGTGTTCTGCGCCCAGGTGATCACGGTGCGCGGGCTCATCACCGTGGAAATGTCTCCATTGATGAAGCCCTGGCGGGTCAGGTCAGCCACCTTGACCATGTTGGCAACCAGGTCCGGCGCGGCATCGCTGACCTTGGCCAGCACGATCTCGCTTTCAACCTGCGCCGGCAGGTAATTGAGCGCGACGACGATGTTCCACCGATCCATCTGCGCCTGATTGATCGCCTGGGTGCCGTGATAAAGCCCGCTGGTATCGCCCAGCCCCACCGTATTGGCGGTGGCGAACAGGCGGAAGAACGGATTGGGGCGAATCACCCGGTTCTGGTCAAGCAGGGTCAGCTTGCCTTCGGTTTCCAGCACGCGCTGGATAACGAACATCACGTCGGGCCGGCCGGCGTCATATTCATCAAACACCAGCGCGACCGGATGCTGCAAGGCCCAGGGCAGCAGCCCTTCGCGAAATTCGGTGATCTGCAGCCCGTCACGCAGCACGATCGCATCGCGGCCGATCAGGTCAATCCGGCTGATGTGCGCGTCAAGGTTGATCCGCGCGCAGGGCCAGTTGAGCCGCGCCGCAACCTGTTCGATATGCGTTGACTTGCCGGTGCCGTGGTATCCCTGAACGATCACCCGGCGGTTGAAGGCAAAGCCTGCCAGAATCGCCAGCGTGGTATCGGGATCGAACACATAGGCTTCATCGATGTCGGGGGTGCGCTCATCGGCGATGCTGAAGGCGGGAACCTTCATGTCGATATCGATGCCAAACACCTCGCGCACGCTGACTTCGCGGTCAGGCGCGGGAAGGACGGTGTTGTTGCGGGTGTCGGTCTGGACGTCTGGAATCTGGGTCATTGCGCCAATCCGCCTATACGCGCCCGCGCGGTGCTGCAATAAGGATTGCGTTGCATTTTGCGACTCAAGATCGCTGATCGGGATCACCGGGGGAAGAAAAAGCATGATCAAGATTTTCGGGTTCCCGCTTTCACCCTTTGTCCGCAAAGTCCATGTGGTGGCCGCAGAAAAGGGCATCGCGGTGGAGATGGTGCTGAACCGCCTGAGCGACCCCTCGCCCGAATTTCTTGTCGCCAGCCCGTTCCGCAAGATCCCCGCGCTGCAGGACGGTGATTTCAACCTGGCCGATTCGACCGCGATCGTCACCTACCTTGATGCCCTGACACCCACGCCGCCGATCGCGCCGGGCGATGCCCGCCAGCGCGCCAAAGCGATCTGGTGGGAGGAATTTGCCGACACCATCCTGGTCGCCGCCGGGGGCAAGGTGCTGTTCAACCGTTTCGTCGGCCCCACCTTCCTGGGCATTCCGGGTGACGAGGCGGTAGCCGGGCAAGGCCTGAAGGAATTCGGCCCGGTGATGGATTACCTTGAAGGCGAATGCGGCCCGGGCTGGCTGGCCGGGGGCGATTTCAGCATCGGCGACATCGCGGTTGCAGTAGGCTTGCGGTCAATGGGTTATGTCGGGCTTGAACCCGATCCCGCCACGCACCCCAGGACCGCCGCGTGGTACGAACGGGTCAAGGCGCGGGCATCGTGGCAGAAAGTCGCCGCGATCGAGGCCAAGGTCATGGACCGCGCGCTTCCACCCAAGGATTGACCGGAATACCTGTAATCTGACGCAAAGCCGAAACGGCTGCTAGCGTGGCTGGCTTGACCGACATACCAACCGGTTGGTATGGTTTCGTCATGATCCCGAATCGTCCCTTTCGCCAACCCTCGCAGGGCGCACGCGGCAAGCTGCTGGAAGCGGGGGTGAGGCTGGTGCGCGAACAGGGATTTTCCGCCACCTCGGTTGACCAGCTCTGCGCCGCCGCCGGAGTGACAAAGGGCGCGTTTTTCCACCACTTCGCCTCAAAGGAGGCGCTGGGCGTCGCGCTGGCGGGCTATTGGTCAGACAGCACCGGGGGCTTTTTCGCGGAGGCACCTTATCATCACCATGCCCGCGCCCTTGACCGTGTGCTCGGCTATCTCGACCTGCGCATCGCGCTTATCGGCGGCGCGCCGGAACAGTTCAGTTGCGTTGCGGGAACGATGCTGCAGGAAAGTTTCCGGACCAGCGCGGCCATCCGCCGTGCCTGCGAAACCAGCATCATGAGCAACGCCAGCGCGCTTGAGGCCGACATTGCCGAGGCACTGGCCGATCACGGTCTGCCCGCTGCCATGGCGCCCGGCCTGGCCCGCCATATCCAGACGGTGATCCAGGGTGCCTTCATCCTCGCCAAGTCGCAGGAGCCGGACGAATCCGCCGCCATGGCCCGTGAGGCGATCGGCCACCTGCGCCGCTATTTCGAACTGCTGTTCGGCCCAGCAACTCAAGGAGAAGCGTGATGCGGGTAATGGTCATCGTCAAGGCGACGGCGGACAGCGAAGCCGGAATGAAGCCATCCCCGGAAACCACGCGGATGTTCGCGGAGATGGGCGCTTTCAATGAACAGCTGGTCAAGGCCGGGATCATGGAAATGGGCGATGGGCTGAAGCCGTCTTCAGCGGGCAAACGGATCGCCTTTGACGGCGCGAGCCGCACGGTGATCGACGGCCCTTTTGCCCATCCCGATGAGCTGGTGGCTGGCTTCTGGATCTGGAAAGTCCGCGACATGGACGAAGCGGTTGAATGGGCCAGGCGCTGCCCCAATCCGATGCCCGGGCCAAGCAAGCTTGAAATCCGCCCATTTTATGAAGCCGAAGACCTGGCCGAGGTTTTGAGCGCGGAGCAGGCTGCAAAGGTGTGAGCCCAGCGCAAACCGAATGAAACAGTCCGTGCAACCGGGCCAAAGGAGAGCCTGCCATGACCAAGATGATCTTCATCAGCCTGCCGGTGGCCGATCTGCCCAGAGCGATGGCGTTCTACACCGCGCTGGGCTTTGAAAACCAGCCGCGCTTCACTGACGAGACCGCGGCGGCGATGCAATGGAGCGAGACGATCTTCGTCATGCTGCTGACTCACGCCAAGTGGCAAGGCTTCACCACCCGGCCGATCTGCCCGCCCGGATCAAGCGAGGTATCGCTGGCCCTGACCTGTGACAGCAAGGCAGAGGTTGACCGGCTGATCGTGGCGGGCGGCGCTGCGGGCGGCACGGTTGACGTCAATCCGCCCGAGGACCACGGCTTCATGTACCAGCGCAGTGTGGCCGATCCCGATGGCCACATCCTTGAACCGTTCTGGATGGACCCGGTGGTGGCCAGCGGAGACCAGCCGGTTCCGGAAACAGCGTCATGACTTACATCGACGGTTTCGTGATCGCCTGCCCGCGGGCCAACCGCGAAAAGTTTGTCGATCACGCCGCAACGATTGACGCGATGTTTCTGGAAATGGGCGCGCTGCGGGTGGTCGAATGCTGGGCCGATGACGTGCCCGATGGCAAGGTCACCGATTTTCGCCGGGCCGTTCGGGCCGCGGATGATGAGGATGTGGCGTTCAGCTGGATCGAATGGCCCGACAAGGCAACGCGTGATGCGGCCTTTGCCAAAATGATGGACCCGGCCAACACCGACCCACGAATGGACCCGGCCAAAAACCCGGTGCCGTTTGATGGCAAGCGCATGATCTTCGGCGGCTTCGTGCCGGTCGTTGATCTGGCAGTATAGGAGAGAGACGATGACAACCCTGCAAGGAAGCTGGATCTGGTACGAACTGATGACCCCTGATCCCGAGGGGGCCAAGGCGTTCTACGAAGCGGTGGTGGGCTGGTCGATGACCACCGGACACGGCGACAGCAACGACTATGGCTTCCTTACCGCGCCTGACGGGGCGATGGTCGGCGGGCTGCTGCGCCTGAATGATGACATGACCAGTCACGGCGCGCGGCCGATCTGGATCGGCTATGTCGGGGTCGATGATGTCGATGCCGAACTTAAGGCGATTGAGGCGGCCGGCGGGCGCACCCTGATGCCCGCGACGGACATCGCCATGGCCGGACGCGTGGCGATGGTGGCCGATTGCTGCGGCGCGGCGTTCTACGTCATGACGCCAACCCCGCCGCCGGGCGGGGGTGAAAGCACCGCCTTTGCCCCCCGCCCCAACCCGGGGCATTGCGGCTGGAACGAGCTTTACGCTGGCAACCAGGCCAATGCCGAGCGGTTCTATACCAGCCGGTTCGGCTGGACCCTGCCCGATCCGATGGACATGGGACCGATGGGCAAATACCAGTTCATCGCCCATGACGGCGTGACGACGGGCGCGATCATGACCAAACCCGAAGCGGCCCCCGCCGCAATGTGGTGCCACTATTTCTGGGTCGATAGCATCGCCAAGGCCAGGGGCCTGGTCGAGGCGAACGGCGGGCAGATCGTCAATGGTCCGCATCAGGTTCCGGGCGACCTGTGGATCATTCAGGGGATAGACCCGCAGGGCGCGCTGTTCAGCCTTGTGGGAGGGGCGTGAGCTACCACCGGTCATTGCAATGCGCGTGCGGCGCGGTTGAATGCGTCATCACCGCGCCGCCGATCGGCACGGCGGTCTGTTATTGCGCTGATTGCCAGAAGGCCGCGCGGGAGATCGAGGCAAATGGGCGCGGACCAGCGGTGGCAGACGCGGACGGCGGCACCGCGCTGGCGCTGATCCGCAATGATCACCTTGCCTTCATCCAGGGGGAGGAACACGTCGCCGCGCACAAGCTGCGCGCGGATTCGCCTACAGCGCGGTTTGTGGCGGGCTGTTGCAATTCGGCGCTGTTCATCGACTTTGACGATTGGCGATTCTGGAAATCGACCATGATCGATCGCTGGACCGGCGACAAACCGGCGATCGAGATGCGCCTTGAACTGCGTGATCGTACCAGCGACCTGCCCTTCCCCGACGATGCGCCGCGCTATCAGACCTTTCCCAAGACGTTCCTGATCCGCATCCTCAGGCAATGGGCCGCCTTCAAACTGGCGCATTGACCATCGCCCGGTTGGGCTTAGGCTCGTCCCGGCAAGGAGAGACCGATGGCCGAATATACCTTCTTCACCAATCCGATGAGCCGCGGACAGATTGGACGCTGGGCGCTGCACGAAGCCGGGGTCGGCTATGATCAGGTATTGGTGCCGTGGGCGGAAAAACCCGCCAGCCTGCTTGCGGCCAACCCCATGGGCAAGGTGCCAACGCTGATTCACCACAGCGCCACCGGCAACAAGGTGGTGACCGAATGCGCCGCGATCTGCGCCTATCTGGCGGAAGCGCACCCAGAGGCGGGGCTTGGCCCATCGGCTGATGAATGCGCGGACTATTATCGCTGGATGTTCTTTGCCGCCGGGCCGCTTGAAACCGCAGTGGTTACCCGCGCGCTGGGCTGGCAGGTGCCGCCCGACCGCGAGGCGATGGCCGGCTGGGGCAGTTTTGATCGCACCATCGCCGCGCTGGATGGGCACTTTGAAGGGAACAACTATGTCTGCGGGAACCGCTTCACCATGGCGGACGTTTATGTTGGCAGCCAGGTGGATTGGGGGCTGACCTTTGGGTCCATTCCGCCCAGCGAAGCCTTTGTGGCCTATGCCGATCGGCTTCAGGCGCGTGCCGCTTACAAGGCCGCGAAGGCGATCGATAACGCCTTGATAGAGGAAAGCCGGAAATGAGCGGAGTAACCCTGTGCCTGTGGTATGATCACACTGCGGAAGAAGCCGCGCGGTTCTATGCCGAGACCTTTCCGGACAGCCGCGTCAGCGCCGTCCACCGCGCCCCGGCGGATAACCCGTCCACCAGCGCGGGTGATGTTCTCACCGTGGAATTCACCGTGCTGGGGTTGAACTGCATCGGCCTGAACGGCGGCCCCGCCTTCAAACCGAGCGAGGCCTTTTCATTTCAGGTCGCAACAGACACGCAGGAGGAAACCGATCGGTACTGGAACGCCATAGTCGGCAATGGCGGTGAAGAGAGCGCCTGCGGCTGGTGCCGCGACAAGTGGGGCTTTTCCTGGCAGATCACCCCGTGCGTCCTGACCAATGCCATGGCAAAGGGCGGCGAGACCGCGAAGCGCGCCTTTGAAGCGATGATGACCATGCGCAAGATCGACATCGCCGCCATCGAAGCTGCAATCGGAGAAACCGCATGACACCGCAATTCACCGTCTGGATCATAGTGTCACGTCCGCCTGCGGCGGTTTTTGAGGCGGTGGCCGATCCGCTGATCCTGTCGCGCTATTTCACCACCGGCGGCGCAGCCGGGCGGATGGAAAGCGGCGCGACCGTGGAGTGGGAATTTCATGATTTTCCCGGGCCCTTCCCGGTTCAGGTGATCGAGGCCGCGTCGCCCGAACGGATTCGCTTCACCTGGCCGCGCAGCGATGGAACCGGGCAGAACGAGGTGACCTTCCGGTTCGATCCGGTTGATGGCGGCAGCCGGACCAAGGTTTCGGTCAGCGAAAGCGGCTGGCCAGACAGCGATGCTGGCCGCGCCGCCTCTTACGATAATTGTATGGGCTGGTCGCAAATGATCGCCGCGCTGAAGATGTGGGCCGAACATGGCATCAACCTGCGCGAGAGTGCCTACAAGTGACGCTGGCGCTTTATGGTCACCCCTTCTCATCCTACACCTGGAAGGCGCTGATCGCGCTCTATGCGAACGGTACGCCGTTTGCGTTTCGCGTGGTTGGTGAAGGTTCGCCCGAACATGACGCATTCGTCGCCAATGCCGGGCCGGGCGGTAAGTTTCCGGTGCTGCGCGACGGTGATACCACCGTGTTTGAGGCGACATCGATCATCGAATACCTCCACCGCAATCATCCCGGCCCGGCCCCGCTGATTCCCGCTGACCCTGATGCGGCGATCAGGACGCGGATGTGGGACCGGGTGTTTGACCTGCACATCATGGACCCGATGCAGGAAATCGTGCTCGATCATATCCGTAACCCCGGCAATCCCGATCCGGCGGTGCGCGAACGGATCGAGGCCCGGCTTGACCGCGCTTACCGCTGGATTGAGGCGTGGCTGGAAACCTATCCGCAGGCTGGGCAGATATCCCTGGTGGAATGCGCCGCGGCGCCCAGCCTGTTCTATGCCGACTGGGTCCACCCGGTCCCCGCGGATTGCCCGCGCCTGCAGGCCTTCCGCGCACATTTGCTGGCCCTGCCCCCCGTTGCCCGCTGCGTTGAGGAAGCGCGGCCCTATCGTCATTACTTCCCGCTTGGCGCGCCCGACCGGGATTGAAAGGAACCCCACGATGTATGAACTGTCCGTCACCCGCCTGATCAAGGCCGATCCCGCCAAGGTGTGGGAGGTGATGACCAACCGCACCAACGAATGGTGGTGCCCCAAGCCGTGGCGGGCCGAGGTTGATTGGGGATCGCGCACGCCCGGCGGCTATACCAATACCGTGATGTACGGGCCCGATGGCGAAACCAACCAACACCCCGGCTTTATCCTGGCCTGGGATGAAGGGCGGCGGATTGCCACGACCGACGCCATCGAGCGTGATCTGCAACCGGGCGGACCGTTCATGCTGGGCATCTGGGAAATCACGCCCGAAGACGGCGGCACCCGCTATACCGGCCGCGCCCGGCACTGGACGCCCGAAAGCATGGCGCATCACCGGGAAATGGGATTTGACGAAGGCTGGGGTGTGATGGCCGATCAGCTCAAGGAACTGTGCGAAGCCTGATCAGCGGAACGCCGCAGCCTTGCGCAGCAATTGATAAGCCTCAACCACCTGTTGCAGGCGCTGTTCATGGCTGCGGTCGCCGCCGTTGCGATCAGGGTGATAGCGGCGCACCAGCTGCGAATAGCGGCTGCGCAGCGCCGCCCGGTCCGCATCGAGCGGCAGGGCCAGCACGTCCAGCGCGCGGCGTTCAGCGGGCGTCATCACCCGGCCGTCACTGCGTTCAGCGGGGCGGCGCGCACGGGCGCGCTGGCTGATTGCCTCCAGCGGGTCGGGGAAATCCGCCCAGCGCGGCGCCGAATCGATTCCCGCCGTCGGGCTGAAAGCACGCGTCTGGCGGTCCCAGCCGTGGATCGGCGATTGCGCGCGCAGGATCTCTTCCGCGCTCATCCCTTCGAACCAGTCATACCCGGCATTGAATTCCCGCACATGATCAAGGCAGAACCAGCGGTAATCGCCCGGCCCGTCAAAACCCGGGCCGCGTCCGCCGGGCGCGCGGAATTCCCCCGGCTGGGTGCAGCCCGGCCATTCGCAGATTTGCTGGCTTGAAGTAACGCGGCCATGAAAACGATCGTGCTTCACATCTTCCACATGGCGATTGAACGGCTAGAAGGAAAGACATGACAGGAACTCTTGCCGCCGAAATCGAACGCCTGCTGAACGCCGCCTTCGCCCCCACCCGCCTTGCCGTGATCAACGACAGCGCCCGCCACCATGGCCATGCCGGCGATGACGGATCGGGCGAAAGCCATTTTACCGTCGAAATAGAAAGCGCCGCCTTTGCCGGGAAATCCCGGCTGGAACGGCAGCGCATGATCAACCGCGCGCTGGGGGACATTCCCGGCCAGCGGGTCCATGCACTGGCGATCCGGGCGCAGGCCCCGGGCGAATGACGGTTCTGGACAAACCGCCAAGGATCAGGCGCGCCGCGCGCATCCTGCTGCTTGATCCGGCGGCCAGGGTATTGCTGTTTCGCTTCACCCCCGATGATCGTCCGCCGCTGTGGGCAACGCCGGGCGGAGAATGCGATGAAGGCGAGGATTTTTGCGCGGCAGCACGCCGCGAACTGATGGAGGAAACCGGCATCGATTGCGATCCCGGCCCCGCCATAGCCCGCCGGTCAAGCCGGTTTCGCACCTTTGCCGGAGAGGACGTTGTTGCGGACGAACGCTATTTCTGGGTGAATACCCAGGCCTGTTCGATTGAAACCAGCGGTCACACCGCAACTGAACGGGCAGTAATGAAGGAACATCGGTGGTTTGCCCTGGCGGAAATAGATAACTGGCATGAACCGATCTATCCTGAAAACCTGGCAGACCTGCTGCGAAAGGGCATGACACCATGACCATCCTGACCACCATAGAACCCGTCACTCATAATCTTGGAGCGTTTCAGGTCCGCCGGGTGCTGCCATCGCCCCGGCAGGTGATGGTCGGGCCGTTCATCTTCGTCGATCAGTTCGGCCCGGCAGTGATCCCGCCGGGTCAGGCCATGGATGTGCGCCCGCACCCGCACATCGGCCTGGCCACGGTGACCTGGCTGTTTGAAGGGGCGATCAACCACCGTGACAGTCTGGGCAATTTTGCCACGATCCGCCCCGGGCAGGTCAACCTGATGACCGCCGGCTCGGGGATCGTCCATTCAGAACGCGGCCTGCCCGAAGAGCTTGATCAGCCCAAACCGATGTACGGAATGCAAACCTGGCTGGCCCTGCCCGACGGGCAGGAGGATTGCGCCCCGGCCTTCGAATCGCTGGCCGGTCTGCCGCTGGTGGAAGATAATTGCGCAACCGCACGGGTGATCATGGGAACCCTGTGGGGCCAGACCGCGGCAACCACCCAGCACGCCGCGACAATCTATGCCGAAATCGTACTGGCCCCCGGCGGCGCGATCCCGATTGACAGCGATGCGGATGAACGCGCCGTGATGCTGGTGGGCGGAGAGGCCAGCCTGGATGGTGTGACGCTGGAACCGTACCAACTGGCGGTGCTTGCCCCCGGCGCGACACTGCGCCTTTCCTCGCAAACCGGCGGACGGGTGATGCTGATGGGCGGTGAGGCATTTCGCACACCGCGTCATGTCTGGTGGAATTTCGTGGGATCATCGCGGGACCGGATCAATCAGGCCAAGCATGATTGGGAAGATGGCCGCTTCCCCAAGGTGCCGGGTGACGAGGAGGAATTCATTCCCCTTCCGCAAACGCCATTGACCCGCAGCGAATAGAACGATTTTCAAGGGAGGATAACATGGGATTTTCCGGACAAGCCGCGTGGATAACCGGGGCATCATCGGGGATTGGCGCTGCGCTGGCGCGGGCGCTGGCCGCAGACGGGGCCAGGCTGGTCCTGTCTGGTCGCAATGTCGCCGCGCTGGAAGCCGTGGCTACGCAATGCGGCGGCGACCACCTGATCCTGCCGTTTGAAACCACTGACATCGCCGCGATCCAGCCGGCGGTTGACAAGGCCTGGGCATGGTCAGGTGGGACGGAGTCTGGCGGGATAGATCTGCTGGTCAACAACGCCGGCATTTCCCAGCGTTCGCTGGCGGTTGATACCGCCTATGCCGTCTATGACCGGATCATCGCGGTTGATCTGCTGGCTCCGATCGCGCTGACCCAGGCGCTGCTGCCGCACATGGCGGCGCGGGGCAGCGGGCGGATCGCGATGATCAGCTCGGTCGCGGGCAAGGTCGGGGTGCCGATGCGCACCGCCTATTGCGCGGCGAAGTTCGGGATCGCCGGTTATGCCGACGCCTTGCGGGCAGAAGTCGCCCATCTTGGGCTTCAGGTTCACACCATCTATCCCGGCTCAGTCCGCACCGAAGTTTCGCGCAATGCCCTTACCGCCGATGGATCGACCCGCGGCGCTTCCGACAAGGCGATCGACAACGGGATCGATCCCGATCTGGCGGTCCGGACCATGATCGACGCCATGCTGGCGGGGCAGCGTGAAATCATCGTTGCCGTGGGCGTGGAACAGCAAATGGGTGAGGCCCGCCGCACCCCCGATGCCCTGCTCGATCAGATCGGCGCTTTCATGGCCGCCGGCTATGCCGAGTGGATGAAGGCGGAAGGAACCGAATCATGAAGCGGGTCACCCTGGCCAGCGGGATTGAACTTGACGTGGTTGACGATGGACCGCGCGATGCCCCGGCGCTGATTTTTCTGCATGGCTTTCCGGAAAGTCACCGCACCTGGCGTCACCAGATCGCTCACCTGTCAGACCGTTATCGCTGCATCGCCGCCGATCAGCGCGGCTATCGCGGATCATCCAAACCGCAAGAGGTTGAAGCCTATACCCCGGACAAGCTGATCGGCGACGTGTTCCAGCTTGCCGATGCGCTGGGGGTGGAACGTTTCACTGTGATTGGCCACGATTGGGGCGGTGCAATCGCCTGGGGCGTGGCCCTGATGGGGCAGATGAACGGACGGGTGCCGCGCGCGGTAATCGCCAATGCCCCTCACCCGGCGGCATTTGGGCGACTGGTGTGGGAGAACCGGCATCAGCGCGAATCGAGCCAATATATGCGTACCTTTCGCGATTCCGCCAACGATACACTGGTGCGCGAACACGGCCTTGCCGGGATGCTGATGAAGGCGTTTGAAGGCCGTTTCGAAACCGAGGACAAGATGGAGCCGGAGGAACGCGCCGCGCTGCTGACGGACTGGGGAAACCGCGAGGCCGCCTTTGGAATGCTCAACTGGTATCGCGCCAGCCCGCTTTATGTGCCGGCGTTGGATGAACCTTACGCAATGCCGGCTGACAAGGCCCCACCGCCAATCCCCGCGCTGACCATCCCTGCCCTGGTGATCTGGGCGCTGGATGATCTGGCCCTGCCCCCTGAAAACCTTGACGGGCTGGAGGAAATGGTGACCGACATGACCCTGGTGCGCGTGCCCGATTGCGGCCATTTCGTGCCGTGGGAAGCCCCCAATATCGTCAACGCAGCTATGGATGTGTTTCTTGACCGAACCGAATCGTAAACCCGTTCCCGCCGGCGGCATCGGCGCGGCGGTTGCAGCCGCCACCGAGCGCGCGCGCAGTTCGCTGCTGCGCAATCACGGCGGCGGCCATGCACCTGTCAGCAATCTCGAGCTGTTTTTCGATCTGGTCTATGTCTTCGCGATCACCCAGCTATCGCATTTCATCGGCCACCATTTCGGATGGATCGGCGTGATTGAGGGACTGATCCTGTTCCTGGCGGTGTGGTGGGTGTGGATCTTCACCGCATGGGTCACCAACTGGGCCAATCCTGATCGCGTTCCGATCAGGGTCCTGTTGCTGACGCTGATGTTTTTCAGCCTGGTGCTGGCAATTGCCCTGCCCGGTGCCTTTGCCGACCAGGCCAAGCTGTTTGCCTGCTGTTACATCGCGCTGCAGCTTGGCCGGACGCTGGCGATGGTGGTGATCTTCCGCAACGAGGGGCGCGGGCCACAACTCAACATGGTTCGGATTGCGATCTATTTCGCGACTTCCGCCCCGTTCTGGCTGGCCGGGGCGTGGCTTGGCGGTGGCGCGCAGATTGGCCTGTGGCTTGCCGCGCTGGCGATTGAATGTATCGGACCGCTGGCCATGTTCAAGGTGCCTGGTCTCAGCCAGTCCACAACGCAGGACTGGAACATTTCGGGCAGTCATATGGCGGAGCGGTGCGCGCTGTTCATCATCATCGCGCTGGGCGAAGGTATCGTCGTCAGCGCCGCAACCTTTTCCGAAGGCCCCGCCGATGCCGGCCGGATCGCGGCGTTGGTCACCGCTTTCACCGGATCCGCCCTGGTCTGGTGGCTCTATTTCGACATTGGTGCTGAACGGGGCGCGCAGTTGATTTCAGGGCACGAACAGGCCGGCCGGATCGCGCGCAATGCCTATACCTACCTGCATATGCCGATCGTGTTGGGTATCGTCATTTTCGCTGTCGGTGACGCGTTGCTGCTGGAGGACTGGTCAGGCATCGCCGGGCGGCCGCTGATCCTGACCCAGCTTGGCGGGGCGGTGCTGTTCCTGGCCGGCCTGGCCTATTTCAAGCGATATTCCACCAAGACCAACAACCTGCCATTTTCGCATGGTCTGGCAATCATGCTCAACCTGGTGCTTGCACTGGTCGCCTGGTTTCGCCCCATGCCGGCGCTGCTTTATGCAGAGCTGTGTGTGGTGATCCTGCTGATCGCGGCGGTGTGGGAATGGGGCAGCTATCACGGCGGCTGGATGGAACGAATGGAAGCGCGCGGCTGGAAGCTGGGCGGCGTCCTGCGCCAACGCACCAACGCGCGCCGCGAAAGGCTGGGGATACCGATCGACTAAGCGGGATTAAACCAGTCGCTCGCTTCCGCCCCAGCCAATCCAGGCACCATGCGGATGGGCGCGGGTGACCACCACCGGCTCTTCGCCGCCTGGCCAATAGCGCACGGTCATCTCGTGGATGTGAAGCACCCGGTTCGCTTCAAGCGATACCCAGGCGAGCGGACGGTCCGCCGTGGCCCGCGCGCCTGCCGCCTCCATCGCCGCAGTGACCCGGGCCTGCTGATCGGCCGGAACATATTGCCAGACGATCGAATGCATCAGCATCCGGGTGGTGCCGGCCGCCTGAGGCCGGGCCAGTTCCGCCTCAACAAAATCGGCGGCGTTCATCGCCACAAGGTCCGGCGCGCGCTTCCCTGCCTCGGCAATCGCCGCCTCCATCCGCTCAAACCGCACGGTATGTTCGGGCCAGATATAGGCCTTCAGCCGCAAGGCCTGCGCCGGATCGGTCAGATCAACCGGGGCAACATCGCAGCCCTTGGTCGAAACAATTTCGATTTCCCGCGCCGGCGGCGGATCGCCCTGCCACTCCGGCGCAAACCGCATCGCCCCCGGTTCCGGCCCAACCTGCACCCCGCCCAGATCATAGTGATAGCGGTCAAGCAACAGGTTGATCCCCGCGCTCGATCCGATTTCCAGACATTCGAAACGTGGCGGCAGCCCATGATCGGCAAGCCACAACATTGCCGCGATGAAATTCGATGATCGCCCGGCCTCGTTGGTCTGTGGCGGACCGTCCAGCCATGGCAGCAGCTCACCCTCATGAGCGCTGATCGCGCGGGCGACGATTGCGGCATCGTCAATGCCCTGTTGGTCCGTGTAAATTGCCTTGAGCGCCGGTTCAGTGCCTTTCAGATGCAGCGCGTGAATCCCGCCAGCGATCCGCAGCGGCAGGGCATCGGCCAGCGGCGCCCCCGGCCAGGCGCGGATCCTGTCAAACAGCGCGCCGGGCTCTCCGCGCTCGATCAGATCGCGCATGGCCGCAACAATCCGCGCCGTCACGCCTGCGCCCGATGCCCGGCAATAGGCCACCTGATTATCGAAGGCGGCAGCAACGATCCCCTCGCCAGAAGCGTTGATATCGATAAACTGGTATTGCTCCGCCATCGCCCGATCCTCCCTTGCCGGAATTGCTGCATCTGCGAGCAAACTGCGCCGATTTGCCGCAGCGCACAAGGAAAAACCGCGCTGATCCTTGCCCTTTGCCGCTTCGCACCGTAAGGGCACCGCGCTATGGCCAGCACCCTGACATTCGCCGTGCCCAAGGGCCGCATTCTTGACGAGGCGCTGCCCCTGATGGCGCAGGCCGGCGTGGTGCCCGAGGCCGGCTTTCATGACAAGGGCAACCGCGCCTTGTCCTTCGCCTGTCAGGGGTCAAGTATCCGGATCATCCGCGTCCGCGCCTTTGACGTGGCGACCTTTGTTGCCCACGGCGCAGCGCAGCTTGGCATCGTTGGTTCCGACGTGGTTGAGGAATTCGCCTATCCTGATCTTTACGCCCCGGTCGATCTCGACATTGGCCACTGCCGCCTGTCAGTCGCCGAACCGGTGGGCCAGCAGGCCGCGTCCGCGCGGGTCAGCCACTTGCGGGTTGCCAGCAAGTATCCCAACCTTACCCGCCGTCACTTTGAAGGACTGGGCATCCAGGCCGAGGTGGTGAAGCTTAACGGCGCGATGGAACTGGCGCCGGGTCTGGGCCTTGCCAGCCGGATCGTCGATCTGGTTTCCACCGGGCGCACGTTGAAGGACAATGGCCTGGTTGAAACCAGCCGCATTCTTGATGTTTCGGCCCGATTGATCGTCAACCGTGCCGCGCTCAAAACCGATGAGCGGGTCGGCGCGCTGGTTGACGCTTTTCGCGCCATGGTCAGCAAAGCGAAGGCCGCCTGATGCTGCGTCTCAGCACCCGCGATCCAGGCTTTGAACAGGCGTTCCGGCGGCTGGTTGCCGACCGCCGCGAAGGCGGAGAGAACCTGGCCCGCGACGTGTCGGTAATCCTGTCGGACGTGAAAAACCGCGGTGCGCAATCGGTGGCGGAGTTGACCGCGCGGCATGACGGTTACGGCCTGTCCGCCGATGCCGACTGGACGATTGACCGCGACACTTGCCGCACCGCCTTTGACGAATTGAAGCCGGACCTGCGCGCCGCGCTGGAATTTGCCGCCAAACGCATTAGCACCTTTCATGAGGCTCAGCGCCCGGCTGACCGGGATGAGACTGACAAGCATGGCGTGCGGATGGGTGCGCGGTGGCTGCCGGTTGATGCCGCCGGGCTTTACGTTCCGGGTGGCCGCGCCGCCTATCCCTCATCACTGCTGATGAACGCCATCCCCGCCAAGGTTGCCGGGGTGGAGCGGCTGGTGGTGACCACCCCCACGCCCAAGGGGCAGATCAACCCGCTGGTCCTGGCCGCCGCGCATCTGGCCGGGGTGGACGAAGTGTGGCGGATCGGCGGGGCACAGGCGATTGGCGCGCTGGCCTATGGCATTGACCGGATCGCGCCGGTGGATGTGATCGTCGGCCCCGGCAATGCCTGGGTGGCAGAGGCAAAGCGCCAGCTCTATGGCGTGGTCGGGATCGACATGGTCGCCGGGCCAAGCGAAATCCTGCTGATCGCCGATGGCAAGAACGATCCGGAATGGGCCGCCGCAGACTTGCTGAGCCAGGCCGAGCATGATCCCGCCGCGCAGTCGATCCTGATCACCGACGATCCGCTGTTCGCCGATACCGTGGCAGACCGCATCGGCGTGGAACTGGCGATGCTGCCCACCGCCCGGGTGGCTGCGGAAAGCTGGAACACGCACGGCACGATCATCGAGGTTGCCAGTCTGGACGAGGCCCCCGCCCTGGCCAACGCGCTCGCCGCCGAACACGTCCAGATCGCCACCGACGATCCCGAGGCATTGTTCCGCCAGATCCGCCATGCCGGTTCGGTATTCCTGGGCCGGATGACCCCCGAGGCGGTTGGCGATTACGTTGCCGGCCCCAACCACGTCCTTCCCACCGGACGCCGCGCGCGGTTTTCCTCGGGCCTGTCAGTGCTCGATTTCATGAAGCGCACCAGCTTCATCCAGCTTGACGAGAAGGCGCTGAAGGCCGTCGGCCCGGCCGCAATCGAGCTGGCCGATGCTGAAGGGCTGACCGCACACGCCCGTTCAATCGAAGTAAGGTTAGGCATATGAAGGCCGCTTCCCAGGCCCGCGCGGCAGCGCGCCTTGCCGCCGTCCAGGCGCTTTATCAGCTTGAGATGGAAGGCACCCCGCTCGCCCAATTGCTTGACGAGTTTCACCGTCACCGTCTGGGCGCGGAGATTGAGGGCGATCAATATGCCGAGGCTGAGGTCGCCTTTTTCGATGACGTGGTGAATGGCGTTTCCGCCCGCCGCGATGAAATCGACGCGCTGCTGGCCAGCCGGCTGGCCGATGGCTGGAAGCTGGAACGGCTCGACAAGACCATGCTTCAGGTGCTGCGCGCCGGTGTGTGGGAATTGATGGCCCGCGCCGACGTGCCCACCGCCAGCGCGATCAGCGAATATGTCGATGTGGCGCACGCCTTTTTCGAACCGCGTGAGGCAAAGTTCGTCAACGGCGTGCTGGACGGCGTGGCAAAGGCCGTGCGCTGAGCGGCGAGGCCGCCTTCATTGCCGGATTGCGGGCCTTGGCTACGCACCCTGCCGCGCGCGGCCTGAACGATGATGCGGCCGTGCTCGATCTGGGCGACGAGACCCTGATCCTTACCCATGATGCGCTGGTTGAAGGACTGCATTTCCTGCCGGGGCAGGATCCCGCCGATGTGGCGTGGAAGCTGGTTGCAACCAGCCTGTCTGATCTGGCCGCAAAAGGGGCGGAGCCGCTGGGGGTGCTGCTCGGCTATCAGTTGGGCGGCGATGATGCCCGGTTTGTGGCCGGGCTGGACGATGTGCTCAGCCACTATGGCGTACCCCTGCTGGGCGGCGACACGGTAGGCAATGTGGCGGACAAGGCCGGGTCGCAAGTGCTGGGGCTGACCGCGATTGGCCGGGCCACGCACCGTCCGGTGCCCTCACGCGGCGGCGCACAGGTTGGTGACGCGCTGTGGCTTACCGGGGCGCTGGGTCAGGCCATGCTGGGGTTGGAAGCGCTGCGGTCCGACCAGGGTGACAGTCTGGCCTATCGCCGCCCGATGGCCCTGCTCGCCGAAGGATGGACGATCGCGCCCATGGCAACCGCGATGATGGACGTTTCGGACGGCCTGCTGCTGGATGCCGCCCGCATGGCCGCAGCCAGCGGCGTAACCATCGCGCTGGATCGCAGCGCCGTGCCCATAGCCGCCCCGGAAGCGCGCCGGGACGAGGCGCTGCGCTGGGGCGATGACTATCAATTGCTGTTCACCCTGCCCGCCTCCACCCCCAGCCCCGTACCGGCCAGCCGCATCGGGCAAGTTATCGCAGCCGGGAGTGCACCGCTGCTGCTGGATGGAGTTCCTCCTGCCGGTCCACTTGGTTTCGAGCACGGTTAGAACCCGCGCCGTACATTGTGACAAATGGCGGCAATCCGCCCTTCCCCCGTTGCAAAGCCGCTGCGCACCGATTAGCGTGGCCGGCGCAGCCCTTCCGTCCGGTGGGGTTTCCACTATGAACAACAAAGGGGGAGCGTGTCCGTGAATGCTATCACGATCGCTATAGTCCTGGGGCTTCTGGCCGTGGTTTACGGCTTCGTCACCAGTCGCCAGGTGCTGGGGGCACCGGCCGGCAATGCCAAAATGCAGGAAATCGCCGCAGCAATCCAGGAAGGCGCCCAAGCCTATCTGAAGCGGCAATACAGCACCATTGCCGTGGTCGGCGTAGTTGTCGCGATCGTCATTGCGCTGACGCTGGGCAAGGTTTCCGCGACCGGTTTCGTTATCGGCGCGGTGCTTTCGGGCGCAGCGGGCTTCATCGGGATGAACATCTCGGTTCGCTCCAACGTCCGCACCGCAGCTGCGGCGCAAAGCGGGCTGCAGCAGGGCCTCACCCTGGCATTTCGCGCCGGTGCAATCACCGGGATGCTGGTTGCCGGGCTGGCGCTGCTCGCCATTGCGGTGTTCTACTGGTATCTGACCGGACCAGCGGGCTACACCGTTGGCGGCACTGACCGCACGGTGGTTGACGGGCTGGTTGCCCTGGCCTTCGGTGCATCGCTGATCTCCATCTTCGCGCGTCTTGGCGGCGGCATCTTCACCAAGGCGGCCGACGTCGGCGCCGATCTGGTGGGCAAGGTCGAAGCCGGCATCCCAGAGGATGATCCACGCAACCCCGCCGTTATCGCGGACAACGTGGGTGACAACGTGGGTGACTGCGCCGGCATGGCCGCTGACCTGTTTGAAACCTATGTCGTCACGGTTGGCGCAACCATGGTGCTGACCGTGCTGCTGCTGAAGGGGATCAGCGTTCTGGCGCTTGGCCCGCTCATGACCCTGCCGCTGCTGATCGGCGGTGTCTGCATCGTCACCTCGATCATCGGCACCTATTTCGTCAAGCTGGGCAGCTCGAACAATGTCATGGGCGCGATGTACAGGGGCTTTTTCGTGTCCGCCGCGCTTTCGGTTCCGGCAATCTATGGCGCGATCCATTATGTGTTCCGTGGCCACATGAATGTCCCGATCAACGGCGATGCCTTCGCCGCGGCTTTCGCCGTTACCGCTGGCGGCCACGTGGTGGGAGCCGAACGGGTAGTCGGCGTAATTGGCGGCTTTACCGGCATGGACCTGTTCTGGTGCTGTATGCTGGGTCTCGCCATCACCGCGCTGATCGTCTGGATCACCGAATATTACACCGGCACCAATTATCGCCCGGTGAAATCGATCGCCAAGGCTTCCGAAACGGGGCACGGCACCAACGTGATCCAGGGTCTGGCGGTTTCGCTGGAGGCGACCGCCCTGCCCACCATCGTCATCGTTTCGGGGATCATCATCGCCTATCAGCTCGCCGGGCTGATCGGCATCGCCTACAGCGCCACCGCAATGCTCGCTCTGGCCGGCATGGTGGTTGCCCTCGACGCTTATGGTCCCGTCACTGACAACGCCGGCGGGATCGCCGAAATGGCCGGTCTGGACGATAGCGTCCGCGAAAAGACCGACCTGCTCGATGCCGTGGGCAACACCACCAAGGCCGTGACCAAGGGTTATGCCATCGGTTCGGCGGGGCTTGCCGCGCTGGTACTGTTCGCCGCCTATACCACTGACCTTCGGGAATTCTTCCCCAACCTTCAGGTCAGCTTCAGCCTTGAAAACCCCTACGTCATCGTCGGGCTGCTGCTGGGCGCGCTTTTGCCGTACCTGTTTGGCGCGATGGGCATGACAGCGGTGGGCCGCGCCGCAGGTGACGTGGTTGTGGACGTGCGTGACCAGTTCAGGAACAATCCTGGCATCATGACCTATGCCTCAAAGCCGGACTATGCCCGCACGGTTGATCTGGTGACCAAGGCCGCGATCAAGGAAATGATCCTGCCGTCGTTGCTGCCGGTGCTGGCCCCGATCGTGGTCTATTTCGTGATCACCTGGGTTGCAGGACCGGCCAACGGCTTTGCCGCGCTGGGCGCTCTGCTGCTGGGTGTGATCGTCAGCGGGCTGTTCGTTGCCCTGTCGATGACATCGGGCGGCGGCGCCTGGGACAATGCCAAGAAGTATATCGAAGACGGCAATCACGGCGGCAAGGGCAGCGATGCCCACAAGGCCGCGGTGACCGGCGATACCGTTGGCGATCCTTACAAGGATACCGCCGGACCGGCCGTCAATCCGATGATCAAGATCACCAATATCGTGGCACTGCTGCTGCTCGCGGCATTGGCAAGCCACACCGTCGGGTAACCCGGCAATTCAAGTGCAACAGGCCCCGTCCGGAGCGATCCGGGCGGGGTTTTGCATGATGTGTTAGGTCTTCCTTGGCACTTGATGGATAAGGCCTTGTTCACACCCGAAACGAGGGAACTTCTGGCGCTTGGCAGCTATGGCCGATCCACTGATTCCGGTTCCGGACCTGCACTCCGCTGCGCAGCCTGCTGCAGCGGCAACCATATCGGTGCGCGCCGCGCCATGGACCGGGTTTGACAATTCCGCTTTCCATGCCCGCTGGCAATCACTGGCGGCGCGGGCAAGCGAGCCCAATCCGTTTCACGAGGAATGGTACCTTCTTCCCGCCCTGCGCGCGCTCGATCCTGAAGGAACGGTGCAGCTTTTGACGGTTGAGCAAGATGGCAAACTGGTCGGGCTGCTGCCCCTGCGCCACGAATCCCGCTATTACGGGCGTCCGATCCCCCAGCTGCGCGCCTGGGTCCACGGCAACTGCTTCCTTGCCGCGCCGCTGGTTGCTGCCGGGCAGGAGCCGGCATTCTGGCGGGCACTGCTGGACTGGGCAGATCGCCACGCGCGCGCGGCGCTGTTCCTGCACCTTGGCCCGGTGGCGCTTGACGGCGCGCTTCACACCGCGCTCAGCGCCGTGCTTGATCAAGACAGCCGCCACGCCGCGCTGGTCATGCGTGAGGACCGCGCCATGTTGGCCGCGAATGAAACCCCTGCGGCCTATTTCGAAGCCAGCCTGTCCGGCAAGAAGCGCAAGGAACTGCGCCGACAGCACGCCCGGCTTTCAGAGCTTGGCAATCTGCGTTTCGAACGCCAGACCGACGCGGAAGGGCTGGCCGACTGGACCGAGAAGTTCCTAACCCTTGAACATTCCGGCTGGAAAGGCACCGCGGGTTCCGCCCTGGCATCGCATCACGGCACCGCCACCCTGTTCCGTCAGGCGCTGGCCGGGGCCGCCGCGCAAGGCAAGCTCGAGCGGATGACCTTGTGGCTCGATGATGAACCCGTCGCCATGCTGGTCCAGTTCATCACCCAGCCGGGCGCCTATTCGTTCAAGACCGCCTTTGATGAACGCTTTGCCCGCTTTTCCCCCGGGGTGCTGCTCCAGCGCGAAAATCTTGATCTGCTGGCGCGCCCCGATGTGCAGTGGTGCGACAGCTGCGCCGCGGCGGATCACCCGATGATCGACCACCTTTGGCGAGAGCGGCGCGCGACCGGGCGGCTCTCAATCGCCATCGGCGGACCGCTTCGCCGCGCGCTGTTCGGCCTGCTCGCCCGGATCGAGACGCGGCGGCGGCGCGGTTGATGGCCCGCCGGCATAGGTTGCGTTTGGCGACCCATTGACGCGCCGGGCCGCAGCCCGCAAAGCGGGCGCATGGACGCCGACTATTCCCCCGAACAACTCGTTGCCGGCCTGATCAGGCTGCTGGAGGTCAAGCCCCAGGGCGATGACCAGTTTATCGGACGCAAGAAGCGCGGCGGGGTTGGCCGGGTGTTTGGCGGACAGGTTATCGCCCAGGCGCTGCTTTCCGCCGAGGCCACTGTCGATCCGGCCCGTCCGGCCCACTCGCTCCACGCCTATTTCCTGCGCGGCGGCAGCGAGGATTTTGAAACCGACTATGCCGTGGCGCGCGATTTTGACGGCGGATCGTTTTCCAACCGCCGGGTCGTCGCCAGCCAGCAGGGCCGCCCGATCCTGAACCTTACCGCCAGCTTCCAGAAGCATGAGCAAGGGCTTCATCACGTTGAAGCACCAATGCCCGATGTGCCGCCGCCAGAGGATCTGGAAAGCGAAACCGTGGTGCGCCGCCGTTTTGCCGAAACGGCCCGGCCAGAGGCGCGCCACCATTTCCTTGCCCCCCGCCCGATAGAAATGCGCGCGGTGGAAGGGCGGCATTGGATGAACCCGGCTGCGGCTCCGCCCTTTTCGCACTCATGGTTCAGGGCCGTTGCCCCGCTGCCAGACGACCCGCGCATTCACCGTGCCGTGCTGGCCTTCGCCAGCGACATGACGCTGCTGGGCACCTGCGCCCTGCCCCATGGCCTGTCATGGGCGCGGGGCGAGGTGATGAGCGCCAGCCTTGACCACGCGGTGTGGTTCCACGAACCATTTCGCGCCGATGAATGGCTGCTCTATGCCACGGATTCGCCGTGGAGCGGCGGTGGGCGCGGCTTCAATCGCGGACGGATATTCACGCGTGACGGGCGGCTGGTGGCCAGCGTTGCGCAGGAAGGCGTGATCCGCAAGGTTACGCCAAAGTCATAGCTACTGCCATTTGGATGGAGGAGAACAGGATGCGCAAACGGACCGTTGTATTCACAGCGCTGGCCGCGATCATTCTTGCCGGCGGCGGCTGGTATGCCAGCCTCGACAAGGAAACGCGCGGCCTGATCGCCGAAATGCCGACCAATGCCGACGTGCTGTCCTGGTCCCAGAGTCAACGCGATGCAGCCTTTCGCGCGCTGGACCGGCTGCCCATTCTGGCAAAGGCGCGCGAAATTGCCCCAGCCGCCACCCCGCTGCAACTGCCTGCGGGCAAGCCGCTGACCATTCCGGGCTTCGATGCCTATGCCAAGGGGCAACACCTTGCCGGAATCGTCATCCTGCAGGACGGCAAGGTGCGGTTTGAACAGTACGGGCTGGGGTTTGACGCGCATGGGCGCTGGACCAGCTTCTCGGTCGCCAAGTCATTCACCTCCACCCTGGTCGGCGCGGCGATCAAGGACGGCCATATCAAGAGCCTGGATGACAAGGTCAGCAGCTATATCCCTGATCTGCGCGGCTCCGCTTACGACGATGTCACGGTGCGTCAGCTTCTGACCATGAGTTCTGGCGTCAAATGGAACGAGGATTACGAAGATCCCAAGGCCGACGTGGCCATGTTCAACAATGCCAAGCCCGATCCGGGCGTTGACGCCACGGTCAGTTATATGCGCAAGCTGCCCCGCGCTCACCCGCCCGGCGAGGTATGGCACTATAACACCGGTGAAACCAACCTGATCGGGGTGCTGGTATCCTCGGCAACGAAGAAGCCTCTGTCGCAATACATGCAGGAAAAGATCTGGCAGCCGGGCGGAATGGAGGCCCAGGCGACCTGGTTGCTTGGCAAGACCGGACACGAAATCAGCGGGTGCTGCCTTCAGGCGGAAACCCGCGATTTTGCGCGGTTCGGGTTGTTCGTGCTGGCCAACGGCCATGTCGGCGGCCAGCAGATCGTTCCCGACGACTGGTTTGCCCAGGCAACTCACAAGCAGAAGGACATCGGCCAGCCCGGTCGCGGCTATGGTTTCCAGTGGTGGACCTATGACGATGGCTCGGTTTCCGCGCAGGGCATCTTTGGCCAGGGCATCTTCATCGATCCCAAGCGGCATCTGGTGATCGCCAGCAATGCCGACTGGAGCCGCGCGACACAGGGCCCGGAACCTGAAGCACGCGAAGCGTTTTACAAGCAGATCCAGGCGCTGATCGACGCGGAAAATCACCCCCCGGAATGATAGTAATCGTACACTGTCTGCGCCACGGCGGCTGATACGCCCGGCGCGCGTTGCAGATCTTCCAGCGCCGCCGCGCGGACCTTGCTCGCGGTGCCGAAGTGCAGCAGCAGCGCGCGCTTTCGGGCCGGGCCGATTCCGGGGATTTCATCCAGCGGTGACGCGGTAATCGCGCGGCTGCGCTTTTCGCGGTGCGCGCCGATGGCGAAACGGTGGACCTCATCGCGCAGACGCTGAAGGTGGAACAGCAAGGGCGCGCCCACCGGCAGCATCCTTTCGCGCCCATCGGGGAAGTGAAACACCTCGCGCCCTTCGCGGCCGTGATGCGGCCCCTTGGCAATCGCGATCAGGGGAACATCCTCAATCCCCAGTTCCTCCAGCGTGTCGCGCGCGGCGCTCATCTGGCCCTTGCCTCCGTCGATCAGGACCAGATCGGGCCACATCCCGCCATCGCGGTCCGGGTCTTCATCGGCGGCGCGGGCAAAGCGGCGCTGGAACACTTCGCGCATCATCGCAAAATCATCATTGCTCTGTGCGGTCCTGATGTTCCACTTGCGGTACTGGTTCTTGATGAACCCGTCCGGCCCGGCAACCACCATCGCACCAAGGGCGTGGGCACCCTGAACATGGCTGTTGTCATAGACCTCGATCCGCTGCGGCGGTTCCGCCAGTTCCAGAAATTCGGCCAGTTCGCGGTTGAGGCGTGCCTTGGTCCCGCTTTCAGCCATGCGCCGGTCCAGCGCCTCAACCGCGTTGCGGCTGGCCTGATCGATCAGCCGGCGGCGGTCACCGCGCTGGGGGACCGATATTTCAACCTTGCCGCCCGCCCCTTCGCGAAAGGCTTCGGCCAGCAGATCCGCTTCGGGCAGCGCGCGGTCGACCAGAACGGTGCGCGGCGGGGGAACCTCTTCATAGAACTGGGCAAGGAAGCTGGTCAGCACCTCCTCCGCCGCCAGCCCCTCTGTATGGCTGGGGAAGAAGGCGCGGTGCCCCCAATTCTGTCCGCCGCGGATAAAGAAGGCCTGGATACCGACCTGGCCGCCCTTCTCCGCCATGGCGAAGATGTCCGCATTGCCCAGCCCCTCGGCATTGATTGCCTGGCTGCCCTGAATGAAGGTTGCGGCGCGCAGCCGGTCACGCAGCATTGCGGCCCGTTCGAAATCAAGCGCTTCGGCCGCACCGGCCATCTGTTCCTCGATCTTGCGCTGCACCGCGCTTGATTTGCCGCCCAGAAAATCCCTGGCCTCGCCCACCAGCTCAGCATAACCCGCCGCATCGATCCGCCCGACGCAGGGGGCGGAGCAGCGTTTGATCTGGTAAAGCAGGCAGGGCCGATCACGCCGCGCAAAAAAGCTGTCAGTGCAGCTTCGCAGCAGGAACAGCTTCTGCAGCGCATTGATCGTGGTGTTGACCGATCCCGCGCTGGCGAAGGGGCCATAATAATTGCCCTTCGCCTTGCGCGCGCCGCGATGCTTCATGATCCTGGGAAAATCGTGATCGGCGCGCAGCAGGATGAAGGGAAAGCTTTTGTCATCGCGCAGCAGCACGTTGTAAGGCGGGCGATAACGCTTGATAAGCTGCGCTTCAAGCAGCAGCGCCTCAGCCTCGCTGTTGGTGGTGACGATCACCATGGCCCGGGTCTGGCTGACCATCCGCTTGAGCCGCAGCGGCAAACGCTCGACCTGGACGTAGTTCGCCACCCGGTTCTTGAGCGCGCGCGCCTTGCCCACATACAGCACATCACCGCGCGCATCGAGCATCCGGTAAACGCCCGGCTTGGGTTTCAGCGTGGCGTGAACCTCGCGGATCGCGGCAATCCCCGCCTCTATGTCCGGCTGGCTGCCCTTGATCGTATAGGTCGCCCGCTCCTCATTGAAGCGTTCCGCGCCCTGTGGATTGGGCGGAGTTCCGGCGGGGGTGTGGGCCATGTTCATGAGATAGGCACTGCGATGGCTGCGCGAAAGCAGGATATTGACGGCTTTCCCCCGTGTGTTACGTTCGCGTTGCACAGTCTCCAAGAAGGAGGCGACATCAGGAGAGACAGCGCTTGCGGCAATTGCAAGGCATGGACGCCTCATTCGTTGCGCTTGAAACGCGTAATTCGCCGATGCACATCGGCTCGCTTCTGATTTACAATCCGGAAACGGCACCGGGCGGTTTTGTCCGCTACAAGGACATTCTGCGCTTCTTCGAAAGCAGGATGCAGCTTTCCAAGACGATGCGCCAGCGGCTGGTGCGGGTGCCGTTCGATCTCGACTATCCCTATTGGGTCGAGGACAAGGATTTTGACCTTGAATATCACGTCCGCCATGTCGCCCTGCCCAAGCCGGGGGACTGGCGGCAATTGTGCATCCAGGCGGCGCGGATATTTGCGCGCCCGCTCGATCTCAATCGCCCGCCGTGGGAATTCACGATTATCGAGGGGCTGGACAATATCCCGGGCGTAACCCCCGGATCATACGGCATGGTGACCAAGGTTCATCACGCGGCGATCGACGGGATGAGCGGGATTGACCTGATGGAGGCGCTTCACACGCTCGCCCCCGATGCTCCCGCCCCGGAAGTGCCGGACACCTGGAAGGGTGAGGATGTACCCAACTTTGCGGAGCTGCTGGCGAAAAGCTGGATCAACAATCTGGCCAATCCGATGCGCCAGCTTGATGTCGCGGCAAAGGCGGCCCCCGGCTTCGCCAAGGCGATCAAGGGTTTGATCGCCAAGGATTTCAAGCTGCATGGCGAAATGATTGCGCCGCGCACCCGGTTCAACGCAACGATTTCGCCCAACCGCGTGGTCGAAGGACGCTCAATCCCCCTGGCCGACATCAAGGCCATCCGCGAGGCCGTGCCGGGCGCCAAAGTGAACGACGTGTTCCTGACCGTGATCGGCGGGGCAATGCGCAAATATCTTGAGGCTCATGGCGAGTTGCCCGACAAAACGCTTACCGCCATGGCCCCCATCTCCGTCCGCTCTTCCGGTGAGAAAGGCGACATGGGCAATCAGGTGGCGGCAATGGTCGCCCCGCTGGGCAGCCATATCGCCGATCCGCTGGAACGGCTGGTCTATGTCCATTCGCAAACGGTCAATTCCAAGGCGATGACCGATGCGATCGGCGCGCGCAACATGACCGAGATGAGCAAGGTCAGCCCGGCGCTGTACATGGCGCTGGGCGCGCAGCTTTTCACCCGGCTGCGCCTGGCCAATCGGGTCGGCCCGCCGTTTACCACCGTTGTCACCAATGTTCCCGGGCCGCCGGTGCCGATCTATTCATCGGGGGCGCGGCTGGAAAGCATGATGGGCCTGCTCTGCCTGACTGATGGCATGGGGCTGGGCCATGTGGTGCAAAGCTATGTCAAAGAGGCGACGATCGCTTTCACCGCCTGCCGCAACCTGATGCCCGATCCGGAATTCTATGCCACCTGCATAGAGGACAGCTTCAACGAACTGCGCGATGCCGCCGCCAGCGGTGCCCGGCCAAAACCCGCCGCTGCCAAGCCGAAAGCTGCTGCAAAACCGGCACCGGGAAAAGACGCCAAGCCCAAACCAGCGGCAGCAAAGCCCAAAGGCACAGGCAAGGCTGCCACGAAATCCAAGGCCGCAGCTTCCCCCAAAAGCCCGGCGAAAACGCAAACCAGCACGGCGGCGAAAAAGGGCGCCGCCAAGCCCCGAAAGGTCGCAAAATAATGCCCGCAACCACAGCCACCCGCAAAACGCCGGAAGCCGAAGCGCGTCCGCCATACCGCTTTCTGGCCCTGGCCGAAGGCCGCGCGGTTTTTGAACTGGCGGCCTTTTACGCCAGCCGCCCATTGCTGAGCCAGTTGCCCCACGGCGATGGCCATCCGGTGCTGGTCCTGCCCGGTTTTCTGGCGTCGGACACGTCAACCGGGCCGATGCGCCGGCTGCTGAATGACCTTGGCTATGATGCCTATGGCTGGGGTCTGGGCCGGAACGTCCGCGTCGATCTGGAGCGGGTCCATGCCATGGAGGGCCTGTTGCTTGACATTCATCGCAAGACTGGCCGCAAGGTTTCGATCGTCGGTTGGAGTCTGGGCGGCGTCTTCGCGCGCGAACTGGCCAAATTGCACCCCGGAATTGTGCGCCAGGTCATAACGCTGGGCAGCCCGATCAGCGATGATCGCCGCCACACCAACGCCTCACGCCTGTTCGAATTCCTCAACGGCAAGGAACCCGAACCGGTTAAACATGGCCGCTTTGCCGGCCTGCATGAAGCCCCGCCGGTCCCGACCACATCGATCCTGACCAGAACCGATGGCGTGGTCCACTGGCGCGGATCGGTGCAGCACCCTCAGGCCGGAAACGAACGGACCGAAAATATCGAGGTTCACGCCAGCCACTGCGGCTTGGGCGTCAATCCCAGTGTGATGATCGCCGTGGCAGACCGGCTTGCCCAGCCGGAGGACGAGTGGAAGCCGTTCTCTGCCAAGCTGTGGCAGCGCTGGATGTTTCCCGAATGCGCGCTGCACTAAGGGCGGTCGCGACCTAGCTCCCTGTTGATCGGGAAAGGGTAAGTCCGCGCCATTCCTGCTGAATGAGGGGCATTGATGTTGCCAGCCATTCTTTTGTGCCGGATTCGCACCGCGATCCGGTTTCGTTTCGCGTCAGTTGCCGCGCTTCTGGGGCTGGTCCTGATGGCCGCCGGTTGCAGTGCCAAGCCCGCCCTGCCCGACTACCGCTACCGCCTGACGGTGGAAGTCGATACGCCCGAAGGACTGCGGACGGGATCGAGCGTGATCCAGGTCGCCTCGGCTGTGTCGAGCAAATATGCGCTTGAACCGGGCGACGTCACCACGCAGGTCACCGGCGAAGCCGTGGCGGTGGACCTGCCCGGCGGCAAGGTGCTGTTCGCGCTGCTGTCCAAGCCGGGTAGCGCCGAAGGGGCCAACACCTATGCCTTCGACGCGTTGATCCCGAAGCCATGGGTGGGATGGGAAGAATATGTCCGCGATGTCAACGCGCTGGTTGAGCGGCGCGATATCGGTGTGCTGCCGCGCTGGCTGCCGCACCAGCCCGGTTCGCTCGCACCCAAATACCCGCAGACACCGGGCTATCCGATGCTGGTGACGTTCGGGAACCTCAACGATCCGACAACCGTGTTAGCGGTCGATCCCGACAATCTCGCCGCCAGCTTTGGCCCGGGCGTGAAGCTGCGGCGGATTACCGTGCAGATAACTGATGAACCGGTGACCACCGGGATTGAAAATAGGTTTAGATGGTGGGCGAGATACGCCAACCTTCAACTTGATGGTCATCGCCTAAATGACTCAACAGGTATGGCAAACAATTTGAACAGATTGAATTTTTCGAGAGGAAAATGAAGCAAACCGCAACGCGAAGCGCCTCGCTCGATCCTGGCGTTCGACTGACAGACACAAAGATCATAGCCTGCCGCGAGACAAATTATGACTTCAGTGGCAGTTTGGTGAGCCCAAGCGCCAAGGGCATCGCTGCCGCCTCTTCACCGGCGGCAGTGCACAAACCAAGTGCAATCAGAGCGCGCGGCCGTCGATTGATACCTGGCGGATGCGTCCCTCTGCATCGACCGAGCATGAGAACGCGCTTCCCCGATCGGCCCGGCCCATCACGCGCCAGCCATCGCCATCGCGTGCAACCGAATCAACGCTGTCCACCCGGGTCTTGCCGCGATCGATCTCATCCATGCAGCGGTTGACGGCCGAATTCATCCCGTCACCGCCACGCCAGCCCGCGCTGTCATTGCGGGCATAGTCGCGGTTGTCATTCTGCCGATAGTCGCGATAATCGCCATTGTCCGGATAGCGCGGCGGTTCCTGCCGCGCGCGACTCTGGCGGCTGGCGCTGCTTGCTGCGCTGGCGATGGCGGCAATTCCGCCAATGATCAGGATGCCGGCAACGATATCCCCCGCATCGACACGATCATGGTGCCGGCCCCAACCACCGCCGCCCCAGCCACCACCCCAACCGCCGCCCCAATCACGGGCCATGGCGGGAGAGGCCATCATGGAAAACGCGGCGGCCGACGCCAGAACAGCGGCCCCTTTTGATGCGGTGCGACTCATGGCAGCGAACCCTCCTGAACGCCAAAAATCAGGCAAAATGCCTGAAAATGCAAGGTGCTCTGCCCATGGGGCATAGGCGGTTCAGGCTTTCGGCCACCTGAACCGCCGCTGTCACGCCATCGGCATCAAGGTGTCAAAGGCCGCGGATTCCACTGAAGTCTATATCAACCACCCGGCCGCGTTCGACCTTGCACTTGAACGATCCGCTGTCATAGCCGCGAAGATCGGTGTTCCATCCGCGATAGTCCCCGCCCCAGCCCCGGCCATAGTATCCGTCGCCCGAGCGCCAATCGCGGCCCATCTGGTTCACCGCAATACGCCCGCGCACTTCATATCCATAGCGGGTGTCGCGCACTTCGCGAATATCGGTAACGTCGGCCCGGCCATAGCTGTAGCGCGCGGCTGTCCGCTCCGTGGCGCCAACGCATTGTTCAACCGCCGCGCGCGGGTTGCCCCGCCAATAGGCGTCGCGATTGTAGCCATATCCGTTGTTCCAATTGCCATAACCGGCGCGGTCATAGCCATAGTCACCGCGGTAATTGCGGTTGTAATCGCGATCATGGCTGCTGGCGGCAGATGCAACCGCCGCGATCCCGCCGATGACCAGCGCCCCGGCGATAACGTCGCCCGCGCTGATCCCGCCGCGATCACGGTGACCATAGCTATCCGCCATCGCCGGCGTAGCAGAAGAGACCGCCACCGCGCCTGCCGCGATGGTCCCGACGAGAGCCCTGGACAGATTCTTCATGGCATTCATCCTTCACAGCGCGCCGAGCAGATTGCCCGGCGTTGAGGATGACCTAACCAATCGCCAGTGGCGCAAGACTGAACCCGTCCGACAGACGGCGTTCATAATTTTATCAAAAATTATGAACAGCTATTTCGGCAGGGTCAGATCGCTCCATTGCGCCAGAAACGCCAGCACATCTGCATTTTCGGCCACAACCTTGTCGATCGGCTTGCCAGAGCCATGTCCGGCGCGGGATTCGATCCGGATCAAATGCGGCCTGGCGCCAACCTGCGCGGCCTGCAGCGCTGCAGTATATTTGAAACTGTGCCCCGGAACGACCCGGTCATCGGTATCAGCGGTGGTCACCAATATGGCCGGATAGTCAGCCCCGGCGTGGATGTTGTGATAGGGCGAATAGGCGCGCAGCACCTTGAAATCCGCCTCCTTGCCGGGGAAGCCATAGTCGTCGGTCCAGTACCGCCCGGCGGTGAAGCGATCAAAGCGCAACATATCCATCACCCCGACCGCAGCATTGGCCGCGGCGAACAGGTCCGGCCGCTGATTGACCACCGCGCCAACCAGCAGGCCGCCGTTCGACCCGCCCTGGATTGTCAGGCCGGCTTTTGGCGTCACCCCTTCGCGGATCAGGTATTCACCGGCGGAGATGAAATCATCAAACACGTTCTGCTTGTTGGCCAGCCGCCCGCCATCGTGCCACGCCTTGCCATATTCGCCGCCGCCGCGCAGGTTGGCCATGGCATAGGCCCCACCCGCTTCAAGCCAGGCCATCCGCGGCGCCGAAAACCCCGGCTTCAGCGAAACATCAAATCCGCCATAACCGTACAGCAGCGTTGGCACCGCCTTGCCAACCAGTGCCTTCTTGCGGACCAGGAACAGGGGTACGCGCGTGCCGTCCTTTGAGGCGAAAAAGCGCTGCTCCACCGCGTAGTCATCAGGATTGAAAGTCAGCCTGGGCTGCGCGAAAATGCTGGTCTGGCCGCTGTTCAGGTCAAGCCGGTGAACTGCCGAAGGCTGGTTGAAGCTGGTAAAGGCATAGAACGTCTCAGGATCACCGGGCTTGCCGTTGAAGCCGGATGCCGTGCCAATGCCGTTCAGGGTCAAGACCTGCGCATTCTTGCCAGACAGGTCAAACACCTCTGCCCGGGTCGACGCATCCTTCAGGTAGGACATGATCAGCTTGTTGCCAACGATGCTGGCCTGTTCCAGTGTCTCCTCGCGCTGGGCGACAACCTCGTTCCAGGTTAGCTTGCCCGGCGTCATGTCCACCGTCACCAATTTGCCGCGCGGCGCATCCTTGTCGGTAACGAACCACAAGCGGTTGCCGATCGCGTCAACCGGTTGCCATTTGTTATCGAACCCGGACACCAGGGTCCGCGTCTTCCATCCGCCGGCCTTCCTGGCCTTGAGGTCTATCACCCGCACTTCCCAGCGGGCATCGGTGCCCTTGCCGCTGGTGATCACGGCATAGCGCCCATCGTTGACCACCGTGGCGGAATGACCCAGCTCAGGCTGATCGGGGGTGGCGAACACCAGTTGGTCAGATGTTTGCGCGGTGCCGATCCGGTGGAAATAGACCGCCTGATTGTAATTGCGCGACTGGAATTCCGCGCCCTCTTCGGGCTTGGGAAAGCGCGAATAGAGGAAGCCTTCCTCACCGATCCAGGCGATGTCAGTGAATTTTGCCCAGCGGATTTCGTCCGTCAAAATCTTGCCGGTGGCAACGTCCAGCACCCTGATCACCCGCCAGTCGCTGCCCCCATCCTGCACGGAATAGGCCAGGAATTTGCCCTTGTCCGACGGCACCCAGGCATCGAGCGCGGTGGCTCCGTCCTTGGCCCAGCTGTTGGGATCGATCAGCAGGCGCGGCGCACCGTCCAGCCCATCGCGCACGAACAGCGGCGACTGGTTCTGAAGCCCCGAATTGCGGGTGTAGAAATAACGCTTGCCGGCCTTCTGAGGCAGACCGAAACGCTCGTAATCGATCAGTTCGCGGATCCGTTTTGCGAACCAGGCCCGCTGCGGCAGCGTTTGCAGATAGGATGTGGTCAGCGCGTTCTGCTGCTTGACCCAGTCGGCCACCGCCGGATCAGTGCGGACATCGTTTTCCAGCCAGCGATAGGGATCGGCAATCGCCTCCCCAAACTGGGTTTCAACCACCGCGTCCTTGCGCGTTTCGGGATAGGTAAGCGGTTTCATCGGTTCAGCCCCGGCAGAGACACTGGCAACAGCAAGAACAGCGGCAATCGCCGAAGCGGCACGAAACATCCGACCCTCCCCAATACGAAAAAGCGGCTGCCAGCCTACCGCCCGCAGCCGCCTTTTCAATGGCGGGATCGACAAGCGGTCAACGCGGACCGCTGATCATCGTTCCGCTTATTCGGCTTCTTCAACCAGAACCGGGCCGCTGTCCTGTCCCTTGGCCGAGGTATCGCGATCAACCAGTTCGATCACCGCGAGCGGGGCCGCGTCAGACGCGCGGATGCCAGCCTTGATCACCCGGGTATAGCCGCCAGCGCGGCCGGCATAGCGTTCCGCCAGAACGTCAAACAGCTTCACCAGCTGGGCATCATCCAACAGGCGGGCGTGAGCCAGACGGCGATTTGAAAGGCCGCCGTGCTTGGCCAGAGTGATCAGCTTTTCAACGTAAGGGCGCAGTTCGCGCGCCTTGGGCAGCGTGGTGGTGATCTGCTCGTGCTTGATCAGCGCCGCGGCCATGTTGCGGAACAGGGCGGTGCGGTGGCTGGAGGTGCGGTTGAGCTTGCGACCGCCGTATTTATGACGCATTTGATTATCCTTCGTTCGTTAGGGGGCCGTGCAAGGTACCCCTTACCCGGCAGCGCTTGCGGTGGCTGCCTTCACCGTTTTCCAGCCTTTCGGCCGGTGATGCAAGGTCAGGCCGGATGGCCTGACCCACACATCTTCAAAATCAGCCGAGCAGTTCCTGCTCCAGCTTCTTGGCCATTTCCTCAATGTTTTCAGGCGGCCAGCCGGGAATATCCATGCCCAGGCGCAGCCCCATCGACGAGAGCACTTCCTTGATCTCGTTGAGCGACTTGCGGCCGAAATTCGGCGTGCGGAGCATCTCGGCCTCGGTCTTCTGAACCAGATCGCCGATGTAGATGATGTTGTCGTTCTTGAGGCAGTTGGCCGAACGCACCGACAGTTCCAGCTCGTCCACCTTCTTGAGCAGATAGCGATTGAGCTGGTTGGTATCGCCCTCTTCGCTCGGCGCGGCCGCGGCCATGCCGATCATCGGCGACGAACCCATCGGCACCGCGTCCTCGAAGTGGACGAACAGCGAAAGCTGGTCCTGCAGGATGCGCGCGGCATAGGCCACGGCGTCCTCAGGGGTAACGGTGCCATCGGTTTCGACCGTCAGGTTGAGCTTGTCATAGTCAAGTTCCTGCCCGATCCGGGCATTGTCGACCTTGTAGCTCACCTGCCGCACCGGCGAATACAGCGAATCGACCGGGATCAACCCGATCGGTGCATCGACCGGACGGTTGCCAACGGCGGGGACATAGCCCTTGCCGGTGTCAGCGGTCAGTTCCATGTTAAGCGTCGCGCCTTCGTCGAGATGGCAGATCACCAGATCCTTGTTCATCACCTCGATATCGCCAGACACAGCGATGTCGCCCGCAGTAACTTCGCCCGGGCCGGTGGCCGAAAGCTGAAGCCGCTTGGGGCCTTCACCCTGCATCTTGAGCGCGATCTGCTTGACGTTGAGAACGATGTCGGTGACGTCCTCACGCACGCCGGCAAGCGAGCTGAATTCGTGCAACACGTTCTCGATCTTGATCGAGGTGATCGCCGCACCTTGCAGCGAAGACAGCAACACGCGGCGCAGCGCATTACCCAGCGTCAGGCCGAAACCACGCTCAAGCGGTTCAGCGACGAAAGTTGCGCGACGCTTGGGGTCGTTGCCCGCCTTCACTTCGAGGGCGTTGGGCTTCTTGAGTTCCTGCCAGTTCTTGATGTTGACAGTCATAGACTTCCCCTGGGGTTATTCTGGGCGAAACGGTCGCTGCTCCAGCGCTGGAGCCGCGGCCGATCCGAAACAGCGGCAAGGCGAATGCCCCGCCGCGAAGGACACGATCAGACGCGGCGACGCTTTGACGGGCGCACGCCATTGTGCGGAATCGGCGTCACATCGCGGATGGAAGTGATGGTGAAACCAACCGCCTGCAGCGCGCGCAGCGCGCTCTCGCGGCCCGATCCCGGCCCCTTCACTTCAACTTCCAGCGTGCGCACGCCGTGTTCGGCGGCTTTCTTGCCGGCATCGTCCGCAGCAACCTGGGCGGCATAGGGCGTCGACTTGCGGCTGCCCTTGAAGCCCATCATGCCGGCTGACGACCAGGAGATCGCATTGCCCTGGGCATCGGTGATGGTGATCATGGTATTGTTGAAGCTGGCATTCACGTGGGCGATGCCGCTCGTGATGTTCTTCCGCTCGCGGCGCTTGATGCGCTGGGGTTCGCGTGCCATTGTTTTGGTATCCTGTCGAGTATCGGGAAGGAATTCGGCGTCCGGAAATCCGGATACTTACTTCTTCTTGCCGGCGATGGGCTTGGCCTTGCCCTTGCGGGTACGGGCGTTGGTGTGCGTGCGCTGGCCGCGAACGGGCAGCCCCTTGCGATGGCGCAGGCCGCGATAGCAGGCCAGATCCATCAGGCGCTTGATGTTCATTGCGGTTTCACGCCGCAGGTCGCCTTCCACAGTGTGTTCGGCGTCGATCGTTTCGCGGATGTGCAGGACTTCCTGATCGGTCAGGTCCTGAACGCGGCGGGCGTGATCGATACCCAGCTTGTCGACGATCTGGCGGGCCTTGTGCGGGCCGATACCGTGAATATAGGTAAGCGCGACGATAACGCGCTTGTTGGTGGGGATATTGNNCACTTAGTTCTCCATGCTCCACAGGGAAATCTTGCGATTCCCTATCTCAACGCTTCAACCGGGCAAAAACGTCAAAAAGTCCGGCTGGCGAGCATCAAAGCCTGCGCCTTCCGGACTGTCCGTTTTTGGGTTGAGTGGCGCGCTTAGTGTGATTCCCTCACCCTGTCAACGCCCCTGCCCCAAGCCCCCGTTCCGCGCCCGTCACCGCAGGCCAATCAATCACTTGGCGGGTGGCGACACCGCCGGTTCGGGCGAATCGAACTGCGCGGCCAGCCGGCGCAATTGCTCGCCCATGACCTTGTCAACCATGGGCGCGATCTGATCACCTTTCATCCGCATCAGTCCGGTAACGGCATAGTCCCATTCAATCCGGGTCCGCCCAGGCTCCGCCGCTTTCAGCGTCACGGTCCAGACCCCATCGACCGGCTCGCTTTGCAGCGGTCCCAGCCCTCCCCGCAGCCGCAGCAATCCGCGCTGAGGATCAGCGAATATGACGTGCATATGTTCGGCGCTGCCCATCCGTTGATCCGCAGGGGCATCGGCCGGACGCGGGATCTTTTCGCAAAAGCAGCCCGAAGCCTGGGCATCGATGTAAAGGTTGGCCGCATCGCCTGACCAGGTGTGTTCAGCCGACCACCATTTGGCCGGAGCGATCAATGCGTTCCACACGGCGGACTGGGCTGCGGGAACATCGGCACTCAGCGAAACGACAAACCCGGTGTCTGACTGCGCCACCACCTCGGCCTGTACCGGACCGGCAAGTCCCCCGCCCGCGGCGGCGGCTGCCGCCAGCATTGCCCGCTTCAAGGTTTGCTTCATCGATCACCCCCTGCCGCGCCGGGGGCGCAGACCTTATCCGCTTGTGATAATCCGTTCGATCGCGGTTGTCACATCGTCGATATCGGCCATGCCGTTGACCCGGGCAACGATGCCCCGCGCTTCATAGATCGGCAGGATCGGCGCGGTCTTGGCGCGGTATTCGGCCATGCGGGTGCGCACGGTATCCTCGTTGTCGTCCGGGCGGCGCTTGAACTCGGTCGAACCGCACTTGTCACAGACACCGGGAATGCGCGGCTGGGCGAACTTGTCATGATAGCCCTTGCCGCAATTGGCGCAGGTGAATCGGCCGCAGATCCGTTCAACCAGGGCGTCCTCATCAACCTCAAGCTCGATCACGTGGTCCAGCTTGCGACCGCGCGCCGCCAGAATGTCGTCCAGCGCTTCCGCCTGGGCCGCCGTGCGCGGATAGCCATCAAAGATGGCCCCCATATCCGGCCCCATGCTGTCGAGTTCTTCCCCGATCAGCGCGGAAACGATTTCATCAGACACAAGCTCACCGCGTTCCATCACCGCCTTGGCCTGCAGCCCCACCGGCGTTCCGGCCTTGACGGCGGCGCGCAGCATATCGCCCGTCGAGAGCTGGCGCATCCCGTGCGCATCGACCAATCGCTGGGCCTGGGTCCCCTTCCCCGCCCCCGGCGGGCCCAACAGAATGATATTCACGTCGCGCTTCCCCTTGGATTCCGGCTTGAATGCGGGACTGGTTGCACAGTTATCAGCGCAGCCGGCCCTTGAGTTTCGCCTTCTTGATCAGATCGCCATACTGGTGTGCCAGCAGGTGCGACTGGATCTGCGTGATCGTATCAACCGTGACATTGACCACGATCAACAGGCTGGTCCCGCCCAGCAGCGGCAACCGCATACCGGTTTGCTCGATGATCCATTCCGGCACCACGCAAACAATCGCCAGATAGGCCGCGCCCAGCACCGTGATGCGCGTCAGCACATAGTCGAGGTAGGTCGCCGTGCTCTTGCCCGGGCGGATGCCGGGGATGAAACCGCCGTTGCGCTTCAGGTTATCGGCCGTTTCCTCAGGGTTGAACACCACGGCGGTGTAGAAGAAGCTGAAGAAGATGATCCCCAGGGCATAGAGGATCATATAGGCCGGCTTGCCGTGGCCAAGGTACTGGTTGAGCGTGACGATGAACGATCCCATCGTCGAATCCGGCGAAACCGAATTGCCGGCGAACTGGGTTATGGTCAGCGGCAGCAGCAGCAGCGAACTGGCGAAAATGGGCGGAATGACGCCGGCGGTGTTGAGTTTGAGCGGCAGATGGCTGCGATCAGCCTGCATCATGCCGTTCTGGCTGGCCCGTTTGGGATACTGGATCAGCAACCGCCTGGATGCCCGTTCCATGAAACAGATCAGCAGCACCATGGCGACCATCAGAATGATCAGGCCGAAGATCATGAAACCGCTGATCGAACCGCTGCGGCCGCCTTCAAACAGGTTGGCGAACGATGTCGGCATCTGCGCGACAATGCCCGCCATGATGATCAGCGAGGTGCCGTTGCCGATCCCCCGGCTGGTGATCTGTTCGCCCAGCCACAGCAGGAACATCGTCCCGCCGATCAGGCTGATCACCGCGCTGATGCGGAACACAAGGCCTGGCACAACCACCGCCTGCAACCCGCTCGATGCGCCAAAGGCCTCAAGCCCCGAGGCGATGAACCAGCCCTGGATCGCGGTCAAAAGCACTGCGCCATAACGGGTATATTGATTGAGCTTCTTGCGCCCGCTTTCGCCTTCCTTCTTCAACGCGGCCAGTGCCGGATGAAGCGAGGCGGCAAGCTGCACCACGATCGAGGCCGTGATGTAAGGCATGATGCCCAGCGCAATCAGGCTCATCCGCTGAAGCGAACCGCCCGAAAAGGTGTTGAAGATATCGAGAATGCCGCCCTGGGTCTGCTTGTACAGCTGTTCCACAACCAGCGGATTGACACCCGGCAAGGGCACGAAGCTGAGGAAGCGGAAAACGATCAGCGCGCCGATCGTGAACCAGATGCGTTTCTTGAGCTCCGTGGCCTTGGAGAAATTGGCGAGGCTGAGATTGCTCGCGATATTGTCGGCGCGTGATGCCATTGTCTGGTCAAGCCTTGCTTGGAAACGCCGGTGCAGCCCGGCCCCCTCTTGTGCGTGGGAGCCCATATAGGGCGCGGGCGAAGATACCAAAACCCCCGCCCGCACTTGTCCCGGAATTATTCGCTGGCAGCAGCCTTGGCGGCCGGCACTTCGACCGATCCGCCGGCCTTTTCGACCGCTGCCTTGGCACCGGCGGAAACCCCGGCGACCATGAACTTTGCCGCGGCGGTGAATTCACCCTTGCCCAGCAGACGCACCCCGTCCTTGCCGCCCCGGGCCAGACCAGCGGCCTTCAGCGCGGCATGATCGATCACCGCCTTGATGTCGAGCTTACCGGCGTCGATCGCCTTCTGCACCAGGCCAAGGTTCACCTCGGCGTAATCCTTGGCGAAGATGTTGTTGAAGCCGCGCTTCGGCAAACGCATGTGCAGCGGCATCTGGCCGCCTTCAAAGCCGTCAATCGACACGCCCGAACGTGCCTTGGCACCCTTCTGGCCGCGCCCGGCGGTCTTGCCCTTGCCCGAACCGATGCCGCGTCCCACGCGCATCCGGCCCTTGCGGGCACCGGCATTGTCACGGATGTCTGTCAGTTTCATAGTCTTGCACTCGCTTTCGCTTTTATCGCGCTACAGGAAACAGCCCGGCGCGCGGCCGGGCTGAAATGTTCAATCGACCACGGCCACCATATGCGGCAGCTTGGCAATCGCGCCGCGAACTTCGGCGGTGTCTTCCAGCTCGACCACGCGGTGCATCTTGCCCAGGCCCAGTCCGATCAGAATCTTCTTCTGGCTTTCGGGGCGACGGATCGGCGAACCGATCTGCTTGATCTTGATTTTCGCCATGGTGCTTACTCCACAATCGCGTCAGCGGCGGCTTCTGCCTCCGCCGCGCCCGCACCGCCGCGACCCAGCAGGTCGGCAACCTTCTTGCCGCGACGCTGCGCCACCGACTTCGGCGAAGTCTGGCTGACCAGCGCATCAAACGTGGCACGGATCATGTTATAGGGATTGCTGGTGCCGACCGACTTGGTCACCACGTCAGCAACGCCCAGGCTTTCAAAGACGGCGCGCATCGGACCGCCGGCGATGATCCCCGTACCGGCCGGAGCCGAACGGACATTGACCTTGCCAGCGCCGAAGTGGCCCTTGCCGTCATGATGCAGGGTCCGACCTTCCTTGAGCGGAACGCGAACCATCTTCTTCTTGGCGGAAGCCGTCGCCTTGGTGATCGCTTCAGGCACTTCGCGCGCCTTGCCGTGGCCAAAGCCGACCCGGCCCTTGCCATCGCCAACCACGACCAGCGCAGCAAAGCCAAAGCGCTTGCCGCCCTTCACGGTCTTGGAAACGCGGTTGATGTGAACGAGCTTTTCGATCAGCTCCTCGCCGCCTTCCTCGTCACCTCCGCGGCCACGGCGGTCATCGCGCCCACGGCCACGGCCGCCACGGTCACCGCCGCGATCGTTGCCGCCACGTCCGCGGCCACGACCACGCGCCTCGCGCGGTTCGCCGTGCACTTCCGCACCTTGCGGATGTTCGGCAGCGATCGGATTGTCGACCAGGACTTCCGGGTTGTTGTTTTCGTCAGCCATACTCAGAACTCCAGCCCGCCTTCACGCGCGGCGTCGGCCAGCGCCTTGACGCGGCCATGGAACAGGAAGCCGCCGCGATCGAACACGACAGCACTCACGCCCGCCTTCTTGGCGGCCTCGGCCAGATCCTTGCCCACCTTGGCGGCGCCATCGGTATTGGAACCGGCCTTGGTCCCCAGCGACGAAGCGGCAGCAATGGTGCGGCCAGCAGCGTCGTCGATGATCTGGGCATAGATGTGGCGGCCCGAACGATGCACCGAAAGCCGCGGACGGCCACCGGCACGAGCCTTCAGCGCCGTGCGGACACGGCGGCGGCGGCGATCGAAAAGAGAGAGCTTGGCCATTACTTCTTCTTCCCTTCCTTGCGGAAGATATACTCGCCGCGGTACTTGATGCCCTTGCCCTTGTAGGGTTCGGGCTTGCGCCAGCGGCGGATTTCCGCGGCCACCTGGCCGACCTTCTGCTTGTCGACGCCGGTGATCTCTACCGTGGTGTTGTCGGGGGTCTTGATCTCGATCCCCTCCGGCACGGCAAAATTGACGTCGTGGCTGTAACCGAGCTGCAGCTTCAGGGTCTTACCCTGGGCCGTGGCACGGTAACCGACACCGGTGATTTCCAGCACCTTGGTATAACCTTCGGTCACACCGGTCACCAGGTTCTGCACCAAAGTACGCTGCATCCCCCAGAAGGCACGGGCGCGCTTGGTGTCGTTGGCCGGCTGCACCGAGATGTTGCCATCCTCGATCGCATAGGTCACGTCGTCAGCAAGGCTCAGCGCGAGGGTGCCCTTGGGCCCCTTCACGGTAAGGGTGCCGTCCGCGATTGCGGCGGTCACGCCGCCCGGAACGGCAACCGGTTTTTTACCGATGCGGCTCATCAGAACACCTCCGCCAGCACTTCGCCGCCGACGTTCTGCGCGCGGGCTTCGGCATCCGAAAGCACGCCGCGCGGGGTCGAGACGATGGTGATGCCAAGGCCGTTGCGGATAACCGGCAGTTCCTTGCTGCCCGAATAGACGCGGCGGCCCGGCTTGGAGACGCGGGCAACGTGCTTGATCGCAGGTTCGCCCTCAAAATACTTCAGTTCAATCCGAAGCTGCGGATGGATGCCGGTGGCATCCTCTGCAAAGCCGCGGATATAGCCTTCGCGCTGCAGAACTTCGAGCACGCGGGCGCGCAGCTTCGAAGCCGGCGAAAGGACAGAGTCCTTCTTCGCACGCTGGCCGTTGCGGATGCGGGTGAGCATATCACCCAGGGGATCGGTCAGTGCCATCGCCTATTCCTTACCAGCTCGACTTGGTGACGCCCGGGATCATGCCCTTGTTGGCAAGATCACGCAGCTCAACGCGGCACAGGCCGAACTTGCGATAATAGCCGCGCGGGCGGCCGGTGGTGACGCAGCGGTTGCGCACACGGGTAGGATTCCCGTTACGCGGAACTTCCGCCAGCTTCAGGCGAGCGATCAGACGCTCGGTATCGTCAAGCGACTTGTCGTCGGCGACGGCCTTCAGCCTTGCATACTTGGCTGCATACTTCTTGACGAGCTTCTTGCGACGCTCGTTCTTGTTCACGGAACTCAGTTTCGCCATGGACTTAAGCTCTCTTTCTCAAACCTGGATCACGCGGCCTGCTGCTGATCAGCAGCATCCTGCGGGAACGGAAAACCGAACAGGCGCAGCAGTTCGCGGGCCTCTTCGTCGGTCTTGGCGGTGGTGGTGACGATAATGTCCATCCCGCGCACCTTCTCGATCTGGTCGTAGCTGATCTCCGGAAAGATGATCTGCTCTTTCAGACCCATCGCATAGTTGCCGCGCCCGTCGAACGACTTGGGGTTAAGCCCGCGAAAGTCGCGGATGCGGGGCATGGCGACAGTGATCAGGCGATCAAGAAATTCGTACATCCGTTCACGGCGCAGGGTAACCTTGCACCCAATCGGCATGCCTTCGCGCAGCTTGAACTGGGCGATCGACTTCTTGGCCTTGGTGATCACCGGCTTCTGGCCCGAAATCAGTTCCATTTCGGCGGCGGCGGTCGTGACCTTCTTCTTGTCCTGGCTGCCTTCGCCAACGCCCATGTTGATCGTGATCTTCTCGATCTTGGGGATCTCAAGCGCGTTCTTGTAGCCGAACTTCTCGGTCATCGCCTTGGCGATTTCCGCATCGTACTTGGTGCGCAGACGCGGGGTGTACTTGTCAGCCATCGATCTTCTCCCCCGACTTGACGGCCACGCGAACCTTCTTGCCGTCCTTGGACGTTTCGAAGCGCACGCGGGTTGCCTTGCCGGTCTTGGGGTCAGCCAGACCCACCTTGCTGATCGCCATCGGCGCTTCACGCCGGTCGATCCCGCCCTGCGGGTTGGTCTGGCTCGGCTTGCGGTGACGGGCGGCGACATTCACGCCCGAAACCACAACCTTGCCATCCTGCGGCAGCACTTGCAGGACAGTGCCGGTGCGGCCCTTGTCCTTGCCCGAACGGACGACGACGCTGTCGCCCTTCTTGATCTTAGCGGCGGCCATTACAGCACCTCCGGCGCAAGGCTGATGATCTTCATGTAACCGCGGCCACGCAGTTCGCGCACCACCGGCCCGAAGATACGGGTGCCGATCGGCTCGGCGTTCTTGTTGATCAGCACGGCCGCATTGCTGTCGAAGCGGATCACCGAGCCATCGGCCCGGCGCACGTCCTTCTTGGTGCGAACGATGACGGCCCGGTGGACGTCACCCTTCTTTACCTTGGTGCGCGGCTGCGCTTCCTTGACCGAGACGACGATGATGTCGCCCACGCCGGCGGTCCGGCGCTTCGATCCGCCCAGCACCTTGATGCACTGGACGCGCTTGGCACCGCTGTTGTCAGCGACGTCAAGCTGGGATTGCATCTGGATCATTGATCCGGTTCCTTCTCACTGGCTTGCCGGAACCAGTCCGGCAGTTCCAAAAAAGTCTATGACTTAGACGTCGGCTTCTACCGCGGCGGTCTTCCCGGCGGTGACGCGCTCGATGACCTTCCAGGTCTTGAGCTTCGACATCGGGCGGGTTTCCTCGATGCGGACGGTTTCGCCGGTCTTGAAGGCGTTGCCCTCATCATGCGCGTGGTACTTCTTCGAGCGGCGGATGATCTTCCCGTAAAGCGGGTGCTTCACCTTACGCTCGACCTTGACCACAACGGTCTTGTCGGTCTTGTCGGAAACAACGGTCCCGATCAGGATACGCTTGGGCATCGTTGCCTCCTTACTTCGCGGTGCGGGCGCGTTCGCCCTGCAACGTCTTGATGCGGGCGATGTCGCGGCGCACTTCCTTGATGCGCGCCGGGCGCTCAAGCTGGTTGGTCGCAGCCTGGAAACGCAGGTTGAACGCCTCGCGCTTCAGGTCGCCCAGGTCAGCGCTCAGCTGGTCGTCGCTCTTGGCGCGCAGATCTTCAGCCTTGGCCATCATTCGCCTCCGAGGTGAGTGGTGTCACCCAGGCGGGCAACAACCTTGGTCTTGATCGGCAGCTTCATCGCCGCGCGGCTGAACGCCTCGGCTGCCAGCGGGCCGGCAACGCCATCGAGTTCGAACAGGATGCGACCCGGCTTGACGCGGGCAGCCCAGTATTCGACCGAACCCTTGCCCTTGCCCTGGCGGACTTCGGCGGGCTTCTTCGACACCGGCACATCCGGGAACACGCGGATCCACAGACGGCCCTGGCGCTTGATGTGGCGGGTGATCGCACGGCGGGCCGCTTCGATCTGGCGGGCGGTGATCCGCTCCGGCTCCATGGCCTTCAGACCATAGGAGCCGAAGTTCAGGTCGGTGCCGCCCTTGGCATCGCCATGGATGCGGCCCTTGAACTGCTTGCGGAATTTGTGCTTTTTCGGTTGCAGCATGACTTAGTTCCTGCGGTCTTCGCGTGCCGGACGGACGCCAGAGGTCTGGGCTTCCATCATCAGGCGGTCCTGCGCCATCGGGTCATGGCCAAGGATTTCACCCTTGAAGACCCATACCTTGATGCCGATCACGCCATAGGTGGTCAGCGCCTCGGCCTCGGCATAATCGATATTGGCGCGCAGGGTGTGCAGCGGCACGCGGCCTTCGCGGTACTGCTCGACACGGGCGATTTCCGCGCCGCCAAGGCGGCCGCCGCAAACCACCTTGATGCCTTCGGCACCAAGACGCATGGCTGACTGCATCGCCCGCTTCATCGCCCGGCGGAAAGCCACGCGGCGGATCAGCTGATCGGCAATGCCCTGGGCAACCAGCTTGGCATCGACTTCCGGCTTGCGGATTTCGTCGATGTTCAGCTTGACGTCGCTGTCAGTCATCTTGGCCAGCTGCGAACGCAGCTTTTCGATGTCGGCGC
>JAFEEX010000017.1 GCA_018240895.1 Pseudomonadota bacterium
CGAAGGTGCGGCGATTGGACATGGGATGGGGCCATTAGCGCCATCGCCAGGCAAAGTCATGGCCGATGTGGCCCCTCGCCGTTCAGGCCGTCCGGTTCCAGACGTCCCGTTGTTCCTGCTTGACCATTTCTTCGGCAGCGGCAGGCCGGACGGTGCGGTAGGGCGGCTTGTCAGCCTCGATCACCTCGATCATCGCGGCGATCATCTCTTGCGGATCGTGCTGATGGTTCAACTCGCGTACCGGCCAATGTTCGACTACGCGCTCACCCTGCGACCACCACTGGTCCATGCTTTCCATGCCGGTATCGTTGAAGCCGGTGCGAAAGGCGCCGGGATTGACCGTCGCCACCTCTACCCCATAGGGCTTCAGTTCCTCGTGCATCGCCGAACAGATGCCTTCGACCGCGTGTTTCGATGCGGCATAGGCCCCGTCGAACGGCACCTTCACCAGTCCGGCGACCGACGATGTCCAGACGATGCGCCCTGTCCCGCGCTTGACCATCTGGCGGGCAAAACCCTGCGCCAGCTCCAGCGCCGCGAACACGTTGGTTTCAAAGACCGAGCGGAACACTGACAGCGGAATTTCGACCATCGGCCCGGATTCCATGATCCCCGCGTTGTTGAACAACACGTCGATTTCAAAACCCAGCGCGTGGGCCCGGTCGATATCGTTCAGCACGTCGAGTTTGATCACCTCGATCGCGAGGCCCTGCGTCTGCGCCGCCTGGCGCAATTCCCAGACCTGCGGCCAGNNTTCCATGATGCCGGCATTGTTGAACAGAGTGTCGATCTCGCGCTCCAGCGCATGGGCCCGGTCAATCGGGTTCAGCACATCGAGCTTGATGACGTCGAGCGTCAGCCCTGCGGCGGCGGCGGCTTCCCGCAATTCCCAGACCTGCGGCCAGATCTGGCACCCCGCGATCACCCTGTGGCCGCACGCCGCCAGCCCCAGCGCCACCCCGCGCCCAAAACCACTGGCCGCGCCGGTAACGAGTATCGTCCTGCTCATGTCGAAGGCTCCACCGTTGCTTCACGCTCACCAGCCTAACCGCGACGCGGGACTGTGCAACCGTTTGGCCACCGGTCTGGGCAGGCCCGCGATGCGCTACCCCAATCCATCCTTCAGCAACGCATTCGCCGCCGCAGCCACCTCGCCCAGGTCCGCCTCCGCATCCATCACGCCGAAACGCAGGCCCAGGAACACGTTCATGCCCATGATCGCCCAGGCGTGGACCTCGTTTGGCTCGACGCCCAGTTCGCCCCGGTCCCGCGCCGCCTGAAGCCGCTCCAGAATGCGCGCGGCGGTGTTCAGATAGTGCGCGCGCCAGTCATCAGGGGCAACGAATTCGGCCTCGTCAATGATCCGGTAGATTTCCTTGTGGCTGCGGGCGAAGCGCAGGAACGCCTCCAGCGCCGCCCCCTCTGCCTCAACCGCGCCGCCGGTGTGGGCGGTCAGCACCGGGGCGACCTGATCGCGCACCCGGCCGCTCATGTCCTGCACCAGCGCCTTGAACAGCGCCTCTTTCGATTCGAAATAGGTGTAGAAGCTGCCCAGCGCCACGCCCGCGCGGATGGTGATCGAAACGATCGAACTGTCGTGGAAACCCTTTTCGCCAAACTCGGCAGCGGCGGCGTCAAGGATCGCGCGCTGGGTGCGCCGCCCACGCTCTGTGCGGGGAATCCGCAACGCCCTGGCGGAACTTTCAGCGCTCATCCTGCCCTTCCCTCCCCTTTGCGCTCCGTGGCCGACTGTTGCCGCCTTGCCACGATAACGGGCCATTCCCGTTTGTGATGCGCAATGCAAGCATAACGAAGTTGAAAGTTGGTTCAACTTTTATATAAGTCGCGTCACGAGGCCGCCCCCGGTGGCGACCCCGAAGGTTCTTTAGGGAGAGGTTTTCCGATGCACGCGCACACCCTGCTTTGCCGCGCTTCGCTGATCGCGAGCGCAATCGTCGGCCTGTCGGCCATGCCGGCCCAGGCCCAAAGCCAGCCGGCCGATCAGCCCGCCGCCAACGAGGATGACGGGGCGATCATCGTCACCGCCCGCCGCCGCGAGGAATCGCTGATCGACGTGCCGATTGCGATCACCGCACTGTCGGGCGATCAGCTTGCCGCCAAGGGCGCGATGGACATCACCGCGCTGGCCGAAACGGTGCCCAACGTCACCCTGGAAAGCTCTCGCGCAACCAATTCGACGCTGTCGGCCTTCATCCGCGGCGTTGGCCAGCAAGACCCGGTTTCAGGCTTTGAGCAGGGCGTGGGCATTTACCTTGACGATGTTTACCTCAACCGTCCCCAGGCCGCCGTGCTGGACATCTATGACGTTGAACGGATTGAGGTGCTGCGCGGTCCACAGGGTACGCTTTATGGCCGCAATACGGTGGGCGGCGCGGTCAAATACGTGTCGCGCAAGCTGGATGACAGCTTTCACCTTGCCGCGCGCGGCACCTATGGCAGCTATAACCAGGCCGATGGCGTGCTGACGGTCAGCACCCCGGTCACCTCGGATGGCCTGGTCCGGGTTGGCGGATCGCTTGCCCGCCTGACCCGCGACGGCTTCGGCAAGAACCTGACCACGGGCATGGACAATTACAACAAGAACGTCTGGGCCGGGCGTGGCACCGTCGAAGTCCACGGTGACAAGATTTTCGCGCGGCTGTCAGGCGATTACACCCACGATATGTCAAACTCGCGCGGCGGCCACCGGTTCGTCGCGGGGATGCTCTCGGGCATTCCGGTGCTGTCCAACGTCTATGACACGCAAGGCGGGCTCAACACGCCCAGGCAGGACGTCAAGGCGTGGGGCGGATCGCTGTTCCTTGAAGCCAAGCCGAACGACTGGCTGACGCTGCGGTCAATCACCGCCTATCGCAAGGACGATTCGACCAGCCCGATCGATTTTGACGCGCTGCCTTCCGCCGACGTCGACGTGCCGGGCATCTATCGCAACAAGCAGGTCAGCCAGGAACTGCAAGCCTTGTTCAGCGCCGGCAAGCTCAACGGCCTGGTCGGCTTCTATTACCTTGATGCACGGGCGCTGACCCAGTTTGAAGTGCGGCTGTACAACAATTATCCCGCGCCGCTGCTGCTCGCCGCCTTCACTCAGGCCGACATCCGCAGCGAAACCATGGCTGGCTTCGCCGACCTGACCTATGACTTTACTGATCAGTTCAGCCTGTCAGTGGGCGGGCGCTATACCTGGGACCGGCGCGATGGGTACATCCTGCGCCAGAACTACATCAACGGCGGATCGCCGGTGTTCGGCAGCGCCGGAATAGCCTTTGGCGCGCCCAGCACCAATTTCCGCGGATCGAAATCGTTCACCAAGTTCACGCCAAAGGCGACGCTGACCTTCAAGCCCAATCACGACAACACGCTCTATGCGTCCTATTCGCAAGGGTTCAAGGGCGGCGGGTTCGATCCGCGCGGGGTTGGCGTCAACGCCCCCGCGGGCATGAGCCAGGCGGATTTCCTCAGCTTCAAGCCTGAAAAGGTCAACAGCTACGAAGTGGGTTACAAGGCTGACCTGTTCGGTCGCCGGCTCTATCTGTCAACAGCGGCGTTCTACATGGACTATACCGACGTGCAGATCCCCGGCTCGGTAGCCTGCAAGGCCGGCGGTATCACCACCTTCTGCGGCGTGGTTTCAAACGCCGGCAAGGCGCGGATGAAGGGCTTCGAGGTTGAAGGCCGGGCCAAGCTGATCGATAGCGATGCCGGCAAGCTGACCCTGTCGGGATCAGTGGGTTATATCGATGCGAAATATACCAAATACGTCACCAACATCAGCGCCACCCCAACCGATGTTGCCGCCTATCGCCATGTCCAGAACACCCCGAAGTGGTCGGGCAGTGCCGGCCTGGACTATGCGCTGCCGGTGGCAGACGGAACGCTGACCGTAAGCGGCGGGATGTCGTTCAAGAGCAAGACCTACCAGTTCGAGATCGCCAATCCCTATATCGATCAGCCGTCCTATCAGCTTTATGACGCCAGCATCGTCTATCGCGCGCCGGGCAACCGCTGGTCGCTGGGCGTGTTCGGCAAGAACCTGACTGACAAGCGGATCAAGACCTCGGGCTATACCTATATGGCGGCGAACCCGACCACTGGCGTTCTGACCACGCCGCTGGTTTCAACGCTGGGCAAGGAAGGCATTCTTTCCGCGTTCTATGCCAATCCGCGCCAGGTCTTTGTCACCGGCACACTGAACTTCTGATACTGCGATTGCGCAGCAGAACGGGCCGCGTTGACCTTCGGGTCAGCGCGGCTTTTTCATGACCACATAGACCGCGCCTTCTCCGCCGTGGCGGCGGTGGGCACCGCGCACCGCGGCGATCCGGCTGGCGTGCGGGCCAGCGGCGAGCCAGTCGATCAGCTTGGCCCGGATCGCCCCGCGCCGCTCGCCCCGGTCTGCCGCCTCAACCGGGCGCGGTCGCCCGGTAATCACCAGCACCACCCGCGCACCCATGGCCGCAGCCTGGCCCAGCCCGCGATCGAGCCGGGCATGAGCCGCGTCGAGCGAATGGCCGTGGAGATCAAGGGTGAAGTCAGGCTGAACCTCTGCCCGGGCAAGCCTGCGCTCCCACGATCCATCAAGACCGTGACGATCAAGCGGGCGTTTGCGCTCCTGCCCGGCACGCACCGGCACCGCGGCACTGGCGGGCGGCAGGGACGGCGCGGCGCGGCGCGTTGCGGATGGTGCAGCAGCGGTTTGGGCCTTTCCAGCCCCGGGCTGATCTTCCGCAACCTGCCGGGACGGAGCCTTGCGCAGCGGCTTCACGGTCCCCGCCACCCGTGCCCACAGTTCCGCCTCCTCGCGGCTGAGACCGCGCGGCGGGCGCATCACTGGGCCTTGAGGCGGGCCAGCGTGCCCTTGGGCAGCAGCAGCACGGCGTCGCCCCGGCCGCTCATTCCGCCGGCGGTTTGCCGGGCCGACGCGCCTGCACCCCAGAAACTGTCAAAGCGGTTGGCCCCCTTGATCGCCCCGCCGGTATCCTGCGCAATCCACAGCCCGTTCGCCTCGCGCCGGTCAAGCGCCAGCCACACCGGCGCGCCCAGCGGGACGAAGGCGGGATCGGCGGCGACGCTGCTGTGCGCCCGCACCGGCACGCCCAGCGCGCCCAGTGGGCCATCGCCGGTCAATTCCCTGAAGAACACAAAGCTCTGGTTCTGCTCCATCAGCGCCCTGCCCTCATCCGGGTGTTCGCGGATATATTGCATGATCCCCTGCATCGATCCCGAATATTGCCCCGGCCCGGTGCCCAGCAGGCCCCGGTCGCGCATTACCCCGCCAATGCCGGTATAGGGCAGGCCGTTCTGCCCGGCATAACCGATCCGCATCACGCTGCCATCAGGCGCGCGCAGCCGGCCCGAACCCTGGATTTGCAGGAAGAACAGTTCAACCGGGTCAGCCGCCCAGCCGATTTCCAGCCCCTTGCCGGCCAGCGCCCCGCCATCAATCGCGGCGCGGTCGTAATAAGGCAGAAACTGTCCATTCGCATCATAGCGGCCAAGCGGCTGCGTGCCCTTGTCAGTTGGCGGCGCATCCCCCGCTTTCGCGCGGACCAGATCGGGCGGCACGGCATAGACCGGCACGTCATAACCAGGCTGGCGGCGGCGCACCCCGGCAATCTCGGGCTCGTAATATCCGGTAACGAAAGCCTTGCCATCGCCAACCCGCACCGGCTCAAGCCATGCGCTGAAAAAGCTGGCGGCCTGGCCGGCGGGCCAGGTGGCCGCGGCAGTGCAAACGGGCTTCCAGTCCTCAGGCCGGGTCAGCCCGGAGGAATCGCTGCGCGCGGTCAGGCGCGGGCAGCTTTCGCGGAAGGAAACCAGCGCGGCGGAAGCATCGCTTCCGGCAATCCCGAGTGACGCGACCGATGGCCCAGCCGCAACCCCGGCAAGCAGGGCAGAGGCTGGAAGTGACGGGCTGACGACCGGCGGGGTAACCACGGAGGACGGCCCGCGCGGCGCGGGAATGATCCGCCCGCAGGCCGCCAGCAGGGCAATCAGGACAAGCGCTGCCAACCGGCGCAGATGCCACCGCGCCATGGGAAATCAGGCCTCGTCGGTTTCTTCGAGCAGCCAGTCAGGGCTTGCCGCGGACACGGTGCGGCTGAATGTCCACATATCGCGCGCTTCCACCGCATCGTCGAGCGATCCGGCAATCACCTGCCCTTCGGCATTGCGGGTAACGGCAGCGATATCGGCCAGGAACCGCACGGTAATGCGCGCCACCGGTGCCTGGAACGAGGCCGCAACGATTGTCGCCTCCTCGATTCGCACCAGCCGGTTGTCCAGCGTTTCGCCAGCCGCCACGCGCGCATCAATCGCGCCGGCGAAGCTGGCCAGAACCGCCGGATCGCACAGATGCGCCAGCGTGTCACGATCACCCTTCCAGAACGCTTCAAGCACCATGCGATAGGCACCCTTAGCCCCGTCAAGGAAGGCCAGCGTGTCAAAACCCCGGTCAGCCGCGCCAATTTCCTTCAGCCCGCGCTCAATCGCCGGGGTTACACCAGGAACCAGCGCGCGCGGGGGCATGGCATTGGGCTGTGATCCGGTAAGTTCAGGCACGGCGCTGCGCGGTGCGGGATCACCCTTGGGCTCAAAGCGCGGCTGAACCGGCCGCTCCTCGTGCTCGGCACGGCGGCCGAGTACGGAATAAAGCCGCAGCCCCAAAAAGGCGGCGACCATGGCCAGGATGATGATTTCTACGGTCTTGTCCACGAATCCAGTCCTTGCCGTCCGGGTGCGGCATTGCACTACTGTAACGCCAGATAGGTATCATTGACAAATGAACAACGCGTGGACGGCCCGCATCGTGCAATTTTTGCGCTGAAGCCGTTGCCGGTTTGCGTCACGCCGTGCTGCTGCACCAGCGGCGATGGCGGGAAAATGCTTTGCCGTTGCCGCTGGCGCGGGCCGGTGCTAGGCGCGCGGCCAGACACCGTTCCAATCCTTGCAGAAAGTCCACCCGACCATGTCCGACGACGGCAACATCATCACCGACCTTGGCCTTGAAACACCGGTGCCCAATGGGGCCGATACATCGCCCGCCGCCGGGATCATCTCGCAATATGTCAAGGATCTGTCGGTTGAAAATCCCAATTCACCCGATGCCTTCCAGTGGCAGGATCCGCCGCAGATCGACGTGCAGTTCAACATCAGCGCCCGCGCGCTGAGCGAGGAAGTGAGCGAAATTGCGCTGAAGATCGAAATCACGTCGAAGTGCCAGGCCGGCACCGCGTTCATCGTTGACCTGACCTATTGCGGGCTGGTCGGGATGCGCAACCTGGATGAAGGATCGATGCACGCCTTCACCTATGCCGAAGCGCCGCGCATCCTGTTCCCCTTTGCCCGCCGGGTGGTGTCAGACGCGGTGCGCGATGCCGGCTTCCCGCCGCTCCAGTTGGAACCGATCGATTTCAACGGGCTTTATGTGCAGCAGCTTCAGGCGCAGCAGGCCGAGGGCGCGGACGCTCCGGCACCGATGACCGAACAGTAACCTGACGCGGCAGGGGAACCGCCGGTGAGCCTGATCAGGAATGTCGGCACGATCGGCGGGCTCACTGCGGTCAGCCGGGTGTTCGGCTTTGCCCGCGATATGCTGTTCGCGCGGCTGTTCGGTGCCGGCCTTGCCGCCGATGCCTTTCAGCTTGCCTTCACCCTGCCCAACACCTTTCGCCGGCTGTTTGCCGAAGGCGCGTTCAGCGTGGCCTTTGTGCCGATGTATTCAAAGAAGCTGCACGGCGAAGGCGGAGAGGATGACGCCGCTCACTTCGCCAACGATGTCCTGTCGGTCTTCGTCTGGGTGCTGTTCGGCTTTTCGCTGCTGTGCATCGCCGGAATGGAAGGCATCGTCTGGCTGCTGGCGCGGGAATACCAGTCGGTTCCCGGCAAGTTTGAACTGTCAGTGACGCTGTCGCGGATCACCTTTCCCTATCTGGGGCTGATCAGCGTGGTTGCGCTGCTGTCAGGCATTCTCAACACCCGCAGCCGCTTTGCCCCCGGGGCAATCGCGCCGATCCTGCTTAACCTGTGCCTGATCGGGGCGATGGTGTGGAGCTGGTTCTACGGCCTGCCTGATACCGCCAAGGCCTTTGCGCAAAGCTGGGCCGTGGCCGCGGCGGGCGCGCTGCAGCTTGCCTATCTGTGGTGGTCGGTGCGCCGCGCGGGCGTGCGGCTGAAACTGCACTGGCCGCGCCTGACGCCTGATACCAGGGTGCTGCTATGGCGGATATTCCCGGCCACCTTCGGCGCGGGGATCTATCAGCTCAGCCAGCTTGCCGACACCTTCTTCGCCACCAGCCTGAAGCAGGGATCGCTGACCCTGTTGAAGATGGCTGACCGGCTGAACCAGATGCCGCTGGGGATTGTCGGCATCGCGCTTGGCACCGCGATCCTGCCATCGCTGTCGCGCCACATCGCCGGGGGGGACCAGCGCGGCGCTGCCAGACTGCAGGGCCGCGCGGTTGAGTTGGCGACATTGCTCACCGTGCCTGCCGCCTTTGCGCTGGGGGTTTGCGCCCCGGCTTTCGTCAACGCCTTTTTCGTTGGCGGCAAGTTCCGGCCCGAAGACGGCGCGGTCATGAGCCAGATCGTGGTTGCGCTGGTTTGCGGCCTGCCCAGCTATGTTCTGGTCAAGGTGCTGGAGCCGGGCTATTTCAGCCGCGGCGATACCCGCACTCCGGTAATGACGGCGGCAACTGCCCTCAGCTTCAACATCTTCCTCAACCTGGTGGTGGTCCGCCCGTTCGGGGTCGTTGGCCTGGCGGCGGCCACGGCTTGCTCGGCCAGTCTCAACTGCCTGCTGCTCTACGCCAACCTGCACCGGCGCGATCACTTTCGCTTTGATGCCAGGCTGCTGTCGCGGGTGGTGCGCCAGATAGCGGCTTCGGCAGTGATGGCTGCGGTGCTGTGGCTCGTGCTGCAACGCACCATGCCGCTCTATTCGGGCACGGTGCTGACCAAGGCTGGCGGTATCGCGCTGCTGGTCACGATCGGCCTGGCGGTCTATGCCGTTGTTGGCTGGCTGATTGGCGCGATCGACAAGAGCGATCTGGCCATCCTTGCCCGCCGCCGCAGCGCCAAGTCCATTGATGACGAAATTCCAGGATTTTGAAAGTAACCCCCATGCGCATCGTTTCCGGCATCCAGCCAACCGGCAGCCTTCACCTTGGCAACTATCTGGGGGCGATCCGCAACTGGGTGAAGATGCAGGATGATATCGCCGCAGAGGGTGGGCAGAGCCTGTATTTCCTGGCCGATCTCCACGCGATTTCCATGCCGCACGATCCCGCTGAACTGGCGGGCAATACCCGCGAGATGGTGGCCGCGCTGGTGGCCTGCGGGATCGATCCCGATAAATCGGTGCTGTTCAACCAGGCGCAGGTTCCCGCCCATGCAGAGCTGCAATGGCTGCTTAACGGCACCGCACGGATGGGCTGGCTGAACCGCATGACCCAGTGGAAGGACAAGGCCGGCAAGAACCGCGAAGGGGCCAGTGTGGCGCTGTTCACCTATCCGGTGCTGCAGGCCGCCGACGTGCTGCTGTATCAGGCCACGCACGTTCCGGTGGGCGATGACCAGAAACAGCATCTGGAACTGGCGCGCGACGTGGCCCAGAAATTCAACAACGATTTTGCAAGTGATGACCAGCCGGTGTTCACTCTGCCCGAGCCGATCATCCCGCCCGAAGCGGCCCGGATCATGAGCCTGCGCGACGGCACCGCGAAGATGAGCAAGTCCGATCCCAGCGACATGAGCCGGATCAACCTGACCGACGATGCCGACACGATCATCAACAAGGTCAAGAAGGCCAAGACCGATCCTGAGCCCTTGCCATCGGACAAGGCGGGGCTGGCAGAGCGGCCCGAGGCGGCGAACCTGATCGGGATTTACGCGGCGGTGGCGGGCGAAAGCACCGACGCCGTGCTGGCGCGCTTTGGCGGCGAGGGCTTCGGACGGTTCAAGCCGGCGCTGGGCGAGCTGCTGGTTGAACACCTGGCGCCGATCAACGCCCGCTTCATCGAACTGCGCGCCGATCGCGAATCGCTTGATGCGATTCTGGCCAAGGGTGCACTGAAGGCCCGCGAACTCGCCGCGCCAACCCTCAGCGCGGCCTACACCGCGCTGGGGCTGGTGCGTTTCTAGCTTGCCCGGCTAAGTCACCCGGCGGCCAAATCCGCCAGCCGGCCGCGGCGGCCCTGGTGTGCGGGGCGCCGGTGTGGCGGGACGGTGAACCTCCTGCCGGGCTTCCATATCCTGTTTTGCCAGGGCGCGGGCAATCGCCGCATCCCAGATAGCTTCCTGTTGTTCACGGTCCTGCGGCAGATCGGCATCATGGCCTTGCGGCACCGGACGCTGGGCCATTGGCCGCGCAGCCATGGGTGTGGCTGGGCGGGGAACCTGGCCAAGGCGGTCATCCTCGTCAGGTTCGAAATAGCGGGCATAGTCTGACTGGCCCCGCCCCTGTATGCAGCCGATCGCGATCATGAAAGCAAAGTCTGCCAGGCCGACCAGCATTGGAAACGGTGCCACGCCGGGGTTGCGCAGCCCTTCCACGCCGTGGAAGAAGCGCGTCATGTTGGCGAACACGCCCAGCCCGAACAGCAACCACGGCAGCGCCGCCGGCCAGCCGATATCGCGGCAACGGCGCATCATGATCACGCGAAAATAAAGCCCAGCCGGCAAAACCAGAAACAGGCACAGAACCGCCATGGCGAAATGCCCGGAAAACAGCAGCGCCACCATGCCGGTCAACAGCCCGGCAACCACCACCAGATTGACGGCGAAATAGGTCCAATAGGCCGACCGGCCCACACAGTTGCTGTCCTGAATCGGGAATGCCATTGCCCTGCCCCTCCACAAACCGCGATCACTATGGCACGGTTTTGGTAAGCAATGCCTAAACGACCGGCGTTTGGCGGCGCGAACCGCGCCCCCCATTCAAGCACGATTAAGCCGGCTTGGCTCAAACGAGCGACAATTCTACACTTTTCGCCGTCCGCGAGTGTGATTCGCGCGGCGGACGGTTCAGGAGAAACGGCCGAATGTCCCACGAAAGCACATCACTGGCGCGCTGGTTCAAGGCCGCGTTGGTGCCGATCATGCTGGCGGCGCTGGCCGCCTGCGCCCAGCCGTTCAATGCCAGGGTATCCCGCTTTCAAAGCCAGCTTCCCGCACCGCAGGGACAGACCTTTGCCGTGGTGGCGGATGATCCGGCGCTGGCCGGCGGGCTTGAATTTTCCCAATATGCCCGCCTGGTCGAAGCGCAGATGGCAAAGCTGGGTTATACTCAGGCCGCGTCTGACGCCGCCACGCTGCTGGTCCGGTTTGACTATGGCGTCGACAAGGGCCGCGAGCGGGTAACCCGCAGCGCCGGATACTCCGGATTCTATGGCGATCCGTTCTGGGGTCCGTGGTATGGCGGCTATGGCGGTTATGGCCGCTATGGCTATCGCCCGTACTGGGGCGGGTATGGTTTTCGGCCCGGCGGGGCGTGGGGCTATGGCTGGTACGATCCGTTCTTTGACGACGGCTATGAAAGCTATACCGTTTATACCAGCGGGATCAGCCTGAAGATTGACAACAAGGCCGATGGCAAGCGCCTGTTTGAAGGCAAGGCCGAAGCCGCCTCGCTATCAAACCGGCTGGGCTATCTTGTCCCCAATCTGGTCGAGGCGATGTTCACCGGCTTCCCTGGCAATTCAGGCGAAACGGTCCGCATATCGGTCGCCCCGGAAAAGAAGAAGGGCTGAACATCCCGCCGCAAGGCTGATGGAAAAGGGGCGGGTCCGCAAGGATCCGCCCTTCTTCGTTGCGGCTCAGCTTCCCAGCGCGAATACTCCGCCGGTGGAACCAAAGCCGCCTTCGCCGCGCAGGGTTTCGTCGAGTTCCTCAACCGCCAGCCATGATGCCCGCGTCACTGGGGCAAGCACCAGTTGCGCGATCCGGTCACCGCGGCGCACCGCGAAATCCGCATTGCCGTGGTTGATCAGGATGACCTTCAGTTCGCCGCGATAATCGCTGTCGATCGTGCCCGGGGTATTGGGCACGCCGATCCCGTGCTTGAGCGCCAGCCCCGATCGGGGCCGCACCTGGATTTCATAGCCCGGCGGAATCGCCATGGCGAGCCCGGTGGCAACGGCGTGGCGCGCGCCGGGGGCCAGGGTAACGTCCTCTGCCGCCAGCACATCCATCCCGGCCGCCCCGGCCGTGGCATAAGCCGGCAGGTCCAGCCCTTCACCATGAGGAAGCCGCTTCACCAGAACCGGAACCTCAGGGGACGAGTGCATTGGCAATCCTTTCGACAAGCGCGGTGGCGACTTCGCCCTTTGGCATTTCGGGCAGATCTTCGACACCCGCTTCGGTGATGATATGCACCGAATTGGCCTCTCCCCCCATCACGTCACCCGACACATCGTTGGCGACGATCCAGTCAGCCCCCTTGCGCTTGCGCTTTTCCATGGCGTGTTCGATCACGTGTTCGGTTTCGGCGGCAAAGCCGACCACCAGTTTCGGTCGCTTGTCGCTGACGGAAACGGTGGCCAGAATGTCCGGGTTTTCAGTCAGGCGCAGCGCCGGCGGGGCAGAGCCGCGCTTCTTCATCTTTTCCCCGGCAACTTCGGTGGTGCGCCAGTCGGCAACGGCGGCAACCATCACCGCCACGTCGGCGGGCAGCGCCTTTTTCACCGCGGCGGCCATCTGCACGGCGGTTTCCACGAACACGCGGTCCACCCCCGGCGGGCATTCCAGGGCGACCGGCCCCGATACCAGCGTCACCCGCGCTCCCATCCGCGCGGCAGCGGCGGCGATTGCATAGCCCTGTTTGCCCGAACTGCGATTGGCGATGTAGCGCACCGGATCAATCGGTTCATGCGTTGGCCCCGCGGTGACAAGGACATGGCGGCCCTTGAGCCGATCATCGGTGGGCGTGAACGGGGCATCGTCCCCGGCAAAGTCTGGCTGGCCGAACAGCGGATCCTGTTCCAGCGCAGCGCCGATGGTCACGGCATGGCTATCCCCGGGCAAGGCCTCGGGCGGGGCCTGATTGGTGACAAGGTGATTGATCGCTTCAGGATCGGTAGGCGGCGCTGCCTTGGCCTTGCCCTTCTTCGACAACAGCGACCGCGGGGGCGGGGCTGCATCAGGTTCGGGCAAGGATGCCGCCCCCTGCTCCCCGGATTCAGCCTCCGCCGATCCTTCAGCGACCGGTTCATCCTCAAAGCCGGTCCGTTCCGTGGTCTGGCGCTGGATCAGCCCGGAAGACAGCCCGCCCAGCAAGGTGTCGGCGGAATCGGACCCCACTTCGGATGTGGCCGATGCCGATGGCTCAAGGCCAAGCATCTGGCGCATCGCATTCCACACCATGGCTGGCTCGGGCAAGCGTCCTGGCCCATATTCCCCGCAGGCCATCGGCCCCTCGTCAGGATCAAGCACGGCGACACCGCGCTCGGTCAAGGTGCGGACATTGGCCTGGGTGGCCGCGTGCTGCCACATCCGCACGTTCATCGCCGGAACCGCCAGCACCGGGGTATCGGTGGCAAGCAGCAGCGTGGTCGCCAGATCATCGGCGATGCCCTGGGCCATTTTGGCCAGCAGATTGGCGGTGGCCGGGCAGACCACCACCAGATCAGCCTGACGCGATAGCTGGATATGGCCCATCTCCGCCTCGGCGGTGAGATCCCACAAGGTGGTGTGGACGGTGTTTTCAGACAGCGCGGCCAGCGTCATCGCGGTAACGAATTGCGCCCCGCCATCGGTTAGCACGCAGGTCACGTCACCACCGCCGCGCCGGATCAGGCGCACCAGCTCGCAAGCCTTGTAGGCGGCAATCCCGCCTCCGACGATCAAGAGAATCCGTGGCCCGGTCATGGCCGCCATCTTGTGCAATTCCACGGCCCCTTGCGCAACAGGCTTTGCTTTACCGATTTGCCTGCGCCACAAAGGCTAAATCCGGATTAATGCGGAAGGAATTGCGATGCGCCTGATCCTGACCATTCTGGTCTTTCTGTTCGGCTTTCTGGATCTGTTCATGGGACTGAATTTCCTGTTCAATCCGCAGGGGACGGCGCCCGGCTTTGGCCTGGCCTTCACCGGTGCGCAGGGTCTTTCCACCCTTCGCGCGGATTTTGCCGCGTTCTTCGGGGTGATCGCTGCCTGCATGATGATCGGCGCCTGGCGCCGCAATGCCGACCTGCTGCTGGTGCCCGCCGCGCTGATGGGAACCGCGGTTACGGTGCGCGCGGTCAGCCTGATGGTGGACGGTTCCTATCCCGGCTGGCCGGTGCCGATGCTGGTGGAAATCTCTCACGTCGTGCTGCTGATCGCCGCCTGGCGGGTGCTGCCGCATCACACGATCGAGGAATTGACGGATTAGCCTGCGCGCGTCCCCACCCGGCACATCAGACAAAAGACTCCGCCGGTAAACTTGCGCTTCACCGGTCCTGACTTACATTGGCGGTACGAAAGGACGTGCGCGAATGAATGAAGAACAGCCCAGCGGCAACCCGTGGGTCAAGAACCTGTTGATCTGGGGCGGGATCTTTCTGGTCCTGTTATCAGTCGTATCGCTGTTCAATGCGCGCACCGATGCGGCGCAGACCGTGCTTGGCTATTCCGATTTCCGCAACAAGGTGGCGGAAGGCTCGGTCGCTTCGGTCGAGGTGGGTGAGAACAAGATCACCGGCAAGCTCAAGAACAACGAGACGTTCAGCACCGTTCCCGTGCCCAACGACACATCCTTGCAGCAATTGTTGCAGGAAAAGGGCGTGAAATATGAAGGCAAGGCGCCCGAGCAGGGCAGCCTGCTGTTTGCGCTGCTGTTCAATATCCTGCCCTTCGTGCTGCTGATCGGGCTGGCATTCTTCGCCATGCGACAGCTTCAGAAGGGCGGCGGATCGGGCGCGATGGGCTTTGGCAAGTCCAAGGCCAAGATGCTGACTGAAAAGCAGGGCCGCGTCACTTTCGCCGATGTCGCCGGGATTGACGAAGCGCGTGAGGAGCTGGAGGAAATCGTCGATTTCCTTAAGGATCCCAGCCGCTTTTCCAAACTTGGCGGACAGATTCCCAAGGGCGCGCTGCTGGTCGGTTCGCCCGGCACCGGCAAGACCCTGCTGGCCCGCGCCATCGCGGGTGAGGCGGGCGTGCCGTTCTTCACCATTTCGGGTTCGGACTTTGTCGAAATGTTCGTCGGCGTCGGTGCCAGCCGCGTGCGCGATATGTTTGAACAGGCCAAGAAGAACGCGCCGTGCATCGTCTTCATCGATGAAATCGACGCGGTCGGTCGCCATCGCGGACACGGTCTGGGCAATTCGAACGACGAGCGTGAACAGACGCTCAACCAGCTTCTGGTTGAGATGGACGGGTTTGAGGCGAACGAGGGGATCATCATCATCGCCGCCACCAACCGCCCCGACGTGCTCGATCCGGCGCTGCTGCGCCCGGGTCGCTTTGACCGACAGGTGGTGGTGCCGCTGCCCGACATCGAAGGGCGCGAGAAGATTCTGGAAGTTCACATGAAGAAGGTTCCGCTGGCCCCCGATGTCGAGGCGCGGACAATCGCCCGCGGCACCCCGGGCTTTTCCGGTGCGGACCTTGCCAATCTGGTCAACGAGGCCGCCCTGCTGGCCGCGCGCCGCAACAAGCGGCTGGTCGCCCGGCAGGAATTTGAGGACGCCAAGGACAAGGTGATGATGGGGTCCGAACGGCGTTCGATGGTGATGGACGACGCCGAAAAGAAGATGACCGCCTATCACGAGGCCGGCCATGCCATCGTTTCGGTGTTTGAACCGGCCAGCGATCCTATCCACAAGGCCACCATCATTCCGCGCGGCGGCGCACTGGGCATGGTTGTGCGCCTGCCCGAGCGTGATCGCTATTCCTATCACCGCGATCAGATGCACGCGCAGCTTGCCGTGGCGATGGGCGGGCGCGTTGCCGAAGAGATCATCTTCGGACACGACAAGGTTTCATCGGGCGCATCATCAGATATCCAGCAGGCCACATCGCTGGCGCGCAACATGGTCACCAAATGGGGTATGTCCGACAAGCTTGGGCCGCTGCAGTACGAGGAACAGTCCGAGGGCTATCTTGGCTATGGCGCCTCACAGCGGACCTTGCAGTCAGCCGAAACCAACAAGCTGATCGATGGCGAAATCCGCGCCCTGGTTGAAGGCGGGCACAAGCGCGCGATCGACATCCTCAAAACCAACGAGGACAAGCTGCACCTGCTGGCCAAGGCGCTGCTCGAATACGAGACGCTGACCGGCGAGGAGATCGACGGGCTGATCAAGGACGGCAAGATTGACCGCCCCGACCACCCGACCGGATCGCAGCGTCCTGCACCGGTGCGCGGATCGGCAATCCCCAAGGCCGGCAAGCGCTTTGCCGAAACGGCGCGCTCAGCCCACAAGGGCTGAGCCTCGTTCAGGTTCATTGAACCGGGTGAGTGGGCTGGCCTGGATCAGTCGCATTTGGTGCGACGTGTGACTACACCGCGCTGTCCGCCAGCATCAGCAGCGCGAACAGGATCAGCACGAAAAGCGCGATGAACAGCAGCGCTGCGGTGCGCCACAATGCGGAAAATCGCCCGAGCGCATAGGTTCCGCGTAATTGCCGGTACATATGCAGCGGCGGGGCGAGCAGTGCGACCGCCGCCAGAAACGGCACGCCTGCCGCCTGCCCCATGGCGATCAGCAGGATCAGAAAGGTCATGAAACACAGCGAATATGTGACGAACACGGTGTGATCATACAGGCCGAAACGGCGACGCCAGGCGAACAGCAGCCACACGAAAGGCACCGAAATCGGGATCAAGGCCCAACTGAATTTGTAGGCGTTGGATTGCAGCTTGAACAAGACGAGGCCCGGGTTCTCCCTCATCTGGACGATCGCCTTTTGAACCGCAGGCACATTGCTGTGAACTTTGTCGGTAATGTCCTGCTTGTCGTGGCGGGCTTCGTTCAGCGCGGCTTGCCGTCCGGCGATCTGGCCGTCGATCCCGTTCAGCGGCTCCCCCCGCTTGATCAGGTCAGCGCGCTTCTGCTGCAGGCGGGCAAGTTCCCTTTCGTGGTTGGCGATCCCGAAGGGTAAATTCGAATCGAGCCGTGCCAGATCATCAAGCGAACCGTTGACCTGTTTGACCACCGCGAACATCAGGAACACACTGAACAGGAACAGCGCAATCGGGCTGACATAGCTGGCCCGCCGCCCGTCGATATATTCGCGGGTCAGCTTGCCCGGTTGGAATGCCAGCAGCGGCAGGGTGCGCCAGATCTTGCCTTCGAAATGGAACACCCCGTGCAGCAGATCATGAAAGAACGCGCCCAGGGTCTTGTGGACGTGCGCCGCCTGGCCGCAGGCGTGACAGTGGCTGCCGATCAGCCCGGTGCCGCAGTTGAGGCAGGCCTGTTCGTGGGTGTGCCCGCTATCGCTTTCGCCGTGGACCGGTTCCACGACGCGGCTCACCAATGCGCCTTCGGCAATGTCACCCAGCATTTCCCCGCTTGCGCTCACGCCGCAATTCCCCTTTTGAACCGGGCTGTTCATGGTCTTGTCAGCTTGGCGCGGTCAAGCACCATGCACCGATCGGGGAAGATAACTATGAAACGCAATCTGTTGGCCGCCTGTCTTTCCGCCGGTCTGCTGGCCACGCCGGCCATGGCCGCGCCTGGCGACATGAGTGTTGCGACCTTTCTGAACAAGGTGGACTCACTCAAGGCAAAGGGGGCCATGGCGCTGTTTTCGTCCGACATCGGCACACTGCGGGCCGAAGCGACCGCGGCGGGGCAGGCCTATGCCGCGCGATTGAATGCCGAACGCGCGCAGGCCCGGCCCAGTTCGTGCCCACCCAAGGGCGGACGGCCCAGCCAGGATCAGTGGCTGACTCACCTCAATTCCTACCCGCAGGCCGCCCGTGCCGCCACAAACCTGCGCGCGGCGATGGCGGATTATTACATCAAGACCTGGCCCTGCCGCTGACACCTAGGAAAAAGGCCCGCGTCTCCAGAGGAGAGCGGGCCTGTTCTGCCGCTGGCGATGCAGATCAACCGTCGTAATCGCCGCCGATCGAGGTATTGCGCACCGGCGCGGCGGCGGTGATCCGCAGCGCTTCGGCCTGCTGGCTGAGCGAGCCGATGTCATCAACCTCGTCATCATCCTCGGCCACGACGCGCTGAAGCGAGCTGACAACCGATTCCTTGAGATTGTCGGGCCGCACGGTCTGATCGGCGATTTCGCGCAGTGCAACCACGGGGTTCTTGTCGCGATCGCGATCGATGGTCAGTTCCGCTCCGCCCGAAATTTCACGCGCACGCTGCGCGGCCATCAGGACAAGGTCAAAACGGTTGGGAATCTTGTCAACGCAATCTTCAACGGTAACGCGCGCCATGGGGCACTCCAGTTCGGGAAATTCCGGGAATGGTGGCTGTTAGGCGGCGGGCGATTGAAAAGTCAAGAAAAAATCGTATAAGTTATTGATCTGTATAATGAAATTTGGCGAATCGCTTCTTTGTTTCACGCAGAGAGCGCGGAGGCAGAAGTAGAGGCGCAGAGAGGTTGCGTCCGATGCCGCAGGCACTTTTCAGTTTCAGGAGCAGTGCAGGGAGCGGCGTTGGAATGAAAGTGGCTTCGCCACGGACGCAACCTCTCTGCGCCTCTCTTTTTACCTCTGCGCCCTCTGCGAGAACCCCAGCAACTCCGCCCTAATCATAACTGTGCCCCGCCAGCGCATCGTCAGCCAGATCGCTGAACCGGGTGATCCGCGATTCGAAGCGCAGGCGGACCTTTCCGGTCGAGCCGTGGCGCTGCTTGGCCACGATCAGCTCCGCGGTGCCGAACACCCGTTCCATCTCCGCCTGCCAGGCGACGTGGGCCTCGTGCGTTTTCGCGTCGTCATTGTCCTGCGGAACCTTGGGCTCTCGCGCGGCGACGTAATAATCCTCGCGAAACACGAACCACACCATATCGGCGTCCTGCTCGATCGAGCCGGATTCGCGCAGGTCCGAAAGCATCGGCCGCTTGTCCTCACGCTGTTCAACCGCGCGGCTGAGCTGGGACAGGGCAATCACCGGCACGCCCAGTTCCTTGGCCAGGGTTTTCAGGCCCCGGCTGATCTCGGAAATTTCGTTGACGCGGTTGTCGCTGGCCCGGCCCGACCCTTGCAGAAGCTGGAGGTAATCAACCACCACCAGCCCGATGTCGTGCCGCCGCTTCAGCCGCCGGGCGCGGGTGCGCAGCGCGGCGATTGACAGGGCCGGGGTATCATCGATGTAAAGCGGCAGTTCGGCCAGGCGCTGGCTGGCATAGGAAAGCTGCTGAAAATCCTCGCGGCTGATCTTGCCCATGCGCAGCGCTTCGCTGCTGATCCCGGATTGTTCGGCCAGGATGCGGGTGGCCAGCTGGTCAGCGCTCATTTCCAGGCTGAAGAAGGCAGTCGCCGCGCCGACCGATTTCTCCGCCTCTATCCCGTCGGCCAGATCGCGCCGCAGCCGGTCCGCCGCGTTGAAGGCGATGTTGGTGGCGAGCGAGGTTTTGCCCATGCCCGGACGCCCCGCCAGAATGATCAGGTCCGAATCGTGCAGCCCGCCGATCTTCTCGTTGACCGAGGTAAGCCCCGTGGTGGTGCCAGAGATGTGGCCGCCTGAAAGCAGCGCCAGTTCGATCATCCCCAGCGCGGTGCGGGTCGCCGTGGCAAAACCCTGCGCCTCGCTGCCGGTGCTGGCCCCTTCCGCCACCTTGTAAAGCGCCGCCTCGGCCGCGGCGACCTGCTCCATCGGTTCAACGCTTTCCGAAGTGTCGAGCGCGCTGTTGACCAGATTGCGGCCAACCGAAACCAGTTCGCGCAGCAGCGCCAGATCATAGATCTGCGCCGCCAGTTCACGCGGGGCGAGCAGGCCCTGCCCATCCGCCGTCAGCCGCGCCAGATAGGACGCGCCGCCCAAGTCCTTCAGCGCCTCATCCGCTTCGAAATAGGGCTTCAGGGTAATCGGCGTGACCACCGCCTTGCGATCAAGCAATTGCAGAACCCGCTCATAAATCCGGGCGTGGATCGGCTCAAAAAAGTGCTGCGGCAGGATCGGGCTGGACAGTTCCTCTATCACGCGGTTGTCGATGAGCACCGCACCCAGAAACGCCGCCTCTGCCTCAACATTGCTGGGCAGTGCGCGCGCGGCGGTTTCATCGGGACGGGTGATCAGATCGAGTTCGGCCATGGCCCGGGTTCAATGCGCCAGAGGGGCTGCCGGCGCAAGGCCGCTCACCCCGGCGGACCTTGTGGATAGCGGGGAAGATTGGGAATTTTGGATCACGCATTTGGATCACACAAAGGCACGAAGACACGAAGGAGTTGTGCTTGCGGCGCAGCCACTTTGCAGTTTCAGGCGTTCGGTAAGCGCAATGCTTGATCGAAGGGCCTTCGGCCGAAGCTTGGCGCAATCTCTTCGTGTCTTCGTGCCTTTGTGTGATCCCGATTTGCCCCCCTTCTTCCCCCTTGCCCCACCATTTCGCATCTGCGAAAAGCGCCGCCACCATGGCCGACCCCCGGATCATCGATATCGCGCTGGATGAAGCGACGATCCTGTGGCGCAATGCCGACATCGAGCAGGAACGGCGCATCGCGATCTTCGATCTGATCGAGGAAAACACCTTCAAGCCGCTGCGCGCGTGGGAGGCCGGACATCTAGGCCCTTACCGCCTGAAACTGTCAGTCGATGACGGACGCCTGATCCTTGAGGCGAGCAGCGAGGAAGGCGCGGTTCTGGAAACGCTGATCTTGGGCCTGGGCAGGTTCCGCCGCCCGATTCGCGAATATTTCGCGATCTGCGACAGCTATTATCAGGCGATCCGCCGCGCCACCGCCAGCGAGATCGAGACGATCGACATGGCCCGGCGCGGGGTTCACAACGAGGCGGCAGAGATGCTGCTTGAACGGCTGGACGGCAAGGTGGATACCGATTTCGCCACGGCCCGCCGGCTCTTTACCCTGATCTGCGTGCTGCATATCAGGGGATGATGATGCCGGGCACCCAATCGCTGTAATGGCTCGCCGGAAAACATCCCGCCAGACGCGGCTGCGCCTGCTGGGCGTGGCGCTGCTTGCTGCCCTGATGCTGGGCGGCTGGCTGTGGTGGCAGTTGCACCACTGGCAGCCGGCACGCACCGCCTATCCGGTGCAGGGCGCGGAAATAGGCGTGACGGACGGCGCGGTGGACTGGCGGGCGCTGAAGGCAATCGGCGCGAATTTCGCCTACCTTGATGCCTCTGCCAGCGCCTTTGCCCGCGATGCCAGCTTTTCGGCCAATCTGGATGCGGCCAAGGCGGCAAAGCTGCAGGTCGGCGCGCTGCACCGCTATGATCCATGCCAGCCGGCCGAACGCCAGGCCGCCAATTTCGTGACCGTAGTTCCGCGCGACGCGGCAATGCTGCCCCCGGTGGTGGAACTGGATATGCTGGGCGATGATTGCCCCAACCCGGTCAGCGATGCCGGAATCGAAAGCGAACTGACCACTTTCCTCAACCAGATCGAAACCCACACCGGCAAGCCGGCGATCCTGAAGCTTACGTCCCGGTTCCAGAGCCGTTACAAGATCGCGGCACGGATCGATCGCAATCTGTGGCTGGTGCGGACCCGGTTCGAGCCGGACTATGCCGGCCGCCCGTGGATGCTGTGGACCGCAAACCCCACGCTTTCCAGCGAGGCCAGCGAAACGCCGCTGCGCTGGGTGGTGGTGCAGCCTTAGCGTCATTGCGAACAAGGGGGAGAATGATGGAAATCGAACGTGACACCCTGATCGCCGCCGCCCGTGATGCTGCGGCCAAGGCCTATGCCCCCTACAGCCATTTCCACGTCGGCGCGGCGCTGGGCTTTGCCGATGGAACGGTGGTAACCGGCGCGAATGTGGAGAATGCCAGCTATGGGCTGACGCTCTGCGCTGAAACCGCCGCCGCAGCCCGGGCGATGAATGACGGCCAGCGCGGCGGATTGATCGCGGTGGCCGTGGCGGGCGGTAAGGACGGGATTGCCGCAAATCCGGTCACGCCCTGTGGCCGCTGCCGCCAGGTACTGAGTGAGCTGGCTCATCTGGGCGGGACTGACCCTGTGGTCCTGTGCGTCGGCGCGTCGGAAACGTTCGAATACAGCCTGTCAGAACTGCTGCCCGGTGCCTTTGGCCCCGCCAGCCTGAGCTGACGCGCTGGCCTGGACGATCAATCCGCGCCCTCGATCCATTCCAGCAGCGCGCCCATGCAGTCCCGGCCAAGCTGGGCGCTGCGTTCTGGCGACCAGTTCTGAACCGGATCGGGCAGCCCGTCATAGTCCTTGAACGGCATTTCCAGCGTCATGCTGACCGCGCCGAAACGCTCGGCAAGCTGGTTGGTGGACATGGTCATGTTGGCGGTGCCGGCGCGCGCCACGGGGTATCCCAGCCGCGTCTGGAAATCGGGCGTGCGCCGCGCCAGGATGGTCTTGTAGCGATCAAATCCGCCCTGCAACGCTGTGTTCCATGAAGGGATGCCTTCAAACCCGGCCAGAAACACCGCCGGAATCGCCTCATCCCCGTGGACATCCATCGCAAAGTCGACGCCGCTTTGGTCCATCGCGTTGCGGATCGCCAGCACTTCGGGGGATTTGCCGGCGCTGGGGCTGTCCCATTCCCGGTTGAGGTTGGTGCCCACCGCATTGGTGCGCAGGTGCCCCCGGCGTGATCCATCGGGATTGGCATTGGGAACGATGTGGAACCGGCAAAGCTGCCGCAGCCGCCGCCCCGCGGGATTGGCCGGGTCGGTCAGGCAATCGATCGCCCCTTCCATCCACCATTCGGCCATCGATTCGCCCGGATGCTGGCGGGCATAGAGCCAGACCTGCCGCTTGCCCTCACCCAGTTCAAGGCAATCGATCGGCTGCCCGTCAAGGCTGCGGCCAAGGCAGCGATAGTCAACCCCGTCAGCCCCGGCGGCCTGGCTGACCAGATCGTGATGCCGCTCCATCGAATAGGGCGCGAAATAGGCGAACCAGGCCAGGCCCGCTTGCATCGTATGGCGGATCGTCAGGGTGCCGCCATCTTCCGCCGCATCATAGCTGCCGCCGGCGCGCGCCCAGAATTCGCGGTCCTCGCTCACCGCGGCGCGGTAGCCGGACCAGCCATCGGGATAGGCCGAACCGCCCAGCCCGGTGATCTTCAATTCCAGCTCGCGCCCGGCGCCGCCGGCAACGCGGAAATGAAACCACTGATAGAAATCAGACTGGTGGTCCTTGCGAATCGCCAGCCGCGCCGTAGCGCCAGCGATGGACAGGATTTCGATATTGCCGCTGTCAAACGCGGCGTCGATCTGGATGTCTGGAGAGGTCATTTGACCTCGATAGTCTCTCCGGACTGGCCGGGAAAGCCCTTGAACAGAGCTTCTGCCATCTTCGGTGCCGCCAGAGCGGTATCAGCCAGCGGCGATTTGGCGCTGGCCTGAAAACTGGCCCGGCCTTCCCACAGGGTCTGGCCGGTGGCGCGGTCCTTTATCATCAGGCCAAGGTCGGTTTGCACCTGGGCCGCCGGCTTGGGCGAAAGATTGATGCCGATGCCCAGTCCCAACCCCGAACCATAGCTGCCGGTCGACCCGCCGACCCCGACGCTGACCGGACTGCCCGCATGGCCCGGTTCCAGGATGTCCCGCGCGATGCGCAGCTGCGCCACCTGGCTGCTTTGCCCCGCCGCCGCCTCACCATAGCCCAGCAGGGCAAGCTGGCGCTGCACCGCAACCTGGTACGTCTGCCATTCAAGCGATTTGCCATCGCTGCCCGGGGCCGGTTCAACCGCGATGGTGCCTTTGCCCAGCGTGGCGGTATCGGGAAGATGGAACCGCGTGACCTGCACCGGCCCGACCGGGGCGACGCAGGCCGAAAGGGCAGCCAGACTGGCAAGGGCAAAAGCAAGGCGCAGATGTTTCATCACTATCGGCCTTTCAAACTGCATGGCCCGGGGAGTGTGGGGTGCTTCGCCCGGCCATGCAAGCGCTTAACGCCTGACGCTGGATTCGCCGGTTCTGCCGGGAAAACCATCGAACAAGGCGCGGGCCAGCCGGGCGGCGATGGCATTGTCGTTCCAGCGTGCATCCCCTTCACGCGATGCGAGCGAGGCGCGTCCTTCCCACAACACCGCGCCGCTGGCGGCATCCTTGATCCGGGTTTCCAGCAGGGTGGAAACCAGCGCGGTGCGCGGCTTGGTTGCGTCATAGTTCAGGGCCAGCCCCATCATCGATCCGCGGTTGGAAACCCCCATGGTCATCTCACCGCTAAGCGGCTTCCGCTTTACCTCGGCCGGGCTGATCTCGCTCCGGACAATGCGCACTTCGGCAACCTGCCCGCCCGGCAGAGCGCCGGCCTGATAACCGGCGTGAACCAGCTCGCTTTCCACCGCGGCCTGAAAGGTGGCATCCTGGCGCAGGTCAACCCCGCCAGCGCCTTCGGCCATCGGCACGACCCGGATCGCACCCTTGGTCAGGGCCGCGGCCTCTGCCGTATCGGCGCGAAACCGGGCGACATCGATCCGCTGTTCCGCGCCCGAGCCGCTGGCCCGGCTGCGCGATGACCAGCCGGAATCGCCATACCAGTCAGAGCGCCCCATCCCCGGTCCGCCCCACGGCCCAGGCTGCGCCTGTACGGTTCCCGCGCACAAGGACAGAAGGGCGGCGGCAAGGGCCGGGCGGACAGCGCGCAATTTCGTCATGGTAAGGCCTTTCGGGACCGGAATGAACTGGTGCCCCCGCCTCCCTGTCATGCCAGCAACCTTTCCCGGCGATGAATGGGGAACGCCGGCCCGATTTATCAATTGGATTGTAACCGATAACCGCTAGACGGGAGGGCGATGACCAGCAAACTTCCCGTCCTCGTCACCGGCGGTGCCGGCTATATCGGCAGCCACGCCGTCCTTGCCCTGACCGATGCCGGCTGGCCGGTGGCGGTGATAGACAACCTGACCACCGGATTTCGCTGGGCGGTGCCCGAAGGCGTCCCGTTCTATGAGGGCGATATTGAGGATGCGGGCCTGCTGGCGCGGATCTTTGCCGAGCAGCGGATCGGCGCGGTGATGCATTTCGCCGGATCGGTCGTGGTGCCCGAATCGGTTGAGAACCCGCTGAAATATTACCACAACAACACCGCCAAAAGCCGCGCGCTGATCGCCGCTGCGGTGGCTGCGGGCGTACCGCACTTCATCTTCAGTTCCACCGCTGCAACCTATGGCATTCCCAAATCCTCACCCGTTGCCGAGGATAGCGAAAAGGCACCGATCAATCCCTATGGGATGTCGAAGCTGATGACCGAAACGATGCTGGCCGATGTCGCGGCGGCTCATCCGGTCAACTATTGCGCCCTGCGCTATTTCAACGTCGCCGGAGCCGATCCGCGCGCCCGCACCGGCCAATCGACCGCCGGGGCCACACACCTGATCAAGGTTGCGGTTGAGGCGGCGCTGGGCAAGCGTGAACTGGTTGAGGTGTTCGGCACCGACTATGCCACGCCCGACGGAACCGGAGTGCGCGACTATATCCATGTCAGCGATCTGGCCGCAGCCCACGTCCTGGCGCTTGAGGCGCTGATTGCCGAGCCGGCGCGGTCACTGACCATGAACTGCGGCTATGGCAAAGGCTTCTCTGTGCTCGAAGTGCTCGACGCGGTTGACCGGGCGACCAACCGCACCATCGCCCGCAAACTCTCTCCCCGCCGCGCCGGCGATCCCGACGCGCTGATTTCGGACAACCGCCGGATCAAGGCGACCCTGCCGTGGCAGCCGCAATATGCCGATCTTGACATGATCGTTGCCCATGCCCTTGCCTGGGAACGGCGCCTGTCGGAAATTCGCGGCGGTTAGGGTCTGTGCCTGGCGAAGGCGCTATCCCCATTCCCCGCGCGGAGAGGGGCACAATGCGCGGCGTCCTCGATACTCCACCCTTGACTTCGCCGCCTATCACCCATAACGGCCCCACTTCCAATTTCTGCGGCATCTGGCCGCCCCGAGGATACCATGAAGATTCGCAACAGCCTCAAGTCGCTCAAGGACCGCCACCGGGACAACCGCGTGATCCGCCGCCGTGGCCGGACCTATGTGATCAACAAGACCAATCGGCGCTTCAAGGCGCGCCAGGGCTAAGCAGCCGTGGCTGGCCGGGCTGCCGGCCGGTGATTGAGTGGCCCGCCTCCACAACCGGAGGGCGGGCCGCTGCCGTTTCTGGATCAGGAGAAGGCGAATGAGCGCGCGAATCGAAGCCGTGGTGTTCGATGTCGGCAATGTGCTGGTCCACTGGGACCGGCGCTTGCCGTTCGTGAACAATATCACCGATCCTGCAGAGCTTGACCGCTTCCTTGACGAGGTGATCCCGCTGTCATGGCACGCCGAGCACGATGCTGGCCGTCCCGCCGCCGAGATGGTGGCAGAGCGCAGCGCGCTGTTTCCCGATCACGCCCCGCTGATCGCCGACTGGTTCACCCGGTTCAACGAATCGATCCCCGGGCCGGTCCCGGGCAGCACCGAACTGGTCGAGGCGCTGCAAGGCGCGGGCGTACCGCTTTACGCGATCACCAATTTCGGGGCGGATACCTGGGCCGGGTTTGCCCCCACCTTCCCCTTGCGCAAACGGTTCCGTTCGATTGTGGTTTCGGGGCAGGAAAAGCTGGCCAAGCCCGATCCGGCGATCTTCGCCCTGGCTGCAGCGCGGTTTGGCCACGCGCCAGAGGCGATGCTGTTCGTTGATGACAGCCTGCCCAACGTGGAAAGCGCGCGGGCCTGCGGCTGGCAGGCGCACCACTTCACCAGTGCCGCGGGACTGGAACGCGAGCTGCGCGCCTTGGGCCTGATCCCCGCCTGATCCTCGCATAAGAAAAGGGCCCCCGTCCGAAGACGGAGGCCTTTCAAGGTGGGGTGGGCTGTCAGGATGCCTGAATAACGCTTCAGGCGGCGTTGCAGCGCTGAAGATCCTCAGCGCCAAGATCGCCCTTGGGGGTGGCGAAACGAGTGACGTTGCCAAAGGCCTTGACGACCTGGCGGCAGGTGTTGACGGGCCGCGCGCCGTCGATCGCGCCAGCGCACGAGGCACCGCTGCAATTCCACAGCACGCCGTTGACGATCTTCTTGGCCGGGGCTTCAAGCCCGTTGGCAAGCGTGACCGAATAGGCGCTGGAAGCGCCGGCATGGGCCGGGCTGACGGTGACGCCGAAGCTGGCGAAGGTTCCGGCCAGGGCAAGGCCGGCTGCCAGGAAAGCGTGCGAAAGCGAGTTGCGGGTCTGTGTAAGCATGGTTTTTCCCCTTGATCGTGGTGAACACAGGGATCGGCATTCCTGGGAGGGAGAGAGTGTCGATTTGCGTTGCTATTTGCTACCTACCGCAATAAGTTTTAAGTTGCAATATAAAACCGTGCATCGCAGCAAAGAATTTTTTGTCGGCCTTCAAGCGCGATTGCGCTAGGGTCGATCCAGACAAGGGAATTTGACCAATGGGCCATCTGCGCGAACCGCTCAATGATATGCAGAACTGCGGGCTTCCCGCCGCGCTGGAGGTGATGGGTGAACGCTGGTCATTCATGATCCTGCGCGCCGCGTTCAACCGGCTGCACCACTTTGAAGAATTCCTGAGCGCGCTGGGCATTGCCCGCAATATCCTTTCCAACCGCCTGGCCCGGCTGGTTGAACACGGGATCATGAAGCGTGAACCCCTGCCCGATGATCGCCGCAAGATCGAATACCGCCTGACCGAAAAGGGGCTGGACCTGCTGCCGGCAATGCTGGCGCTGCGCCAGTGGGGCGAAAAGTACAGCGTTGGCGTGCCGAGCAACCCGGTGCTGTGCGACGAGCGTGACGGCCTGCCGATTGCGCCGATCGGCATCCATGCCCACGACGGGCGGCGGCTTGGCCCCACGGAACTGGAATGGCGCGATCAGGCGGATGTTGCCGCTTCCGTCGCTGAAGCCGGCAACGCGAAACCGCAGCTTAACGCGCTCGGCTGATCCCGCAACCAGACACCGTCAAACCCGGATTTGTCTTGCAACCGATTTCAGACGGCTTCATTATGCTGCAATGCAACATAGCGAAACCGATACCGTAACCGACCAGCGCAAATTCCTTGAGGCAATCGCCCGGCGGCTGGTTGTCCGCGCCGAATACAACGGCGCGGCGATGCAGCTTGCCCCGCACCAAATGTTTGAACGGCATGGCGAATTGTTCATCGGCGCGCTCAACATGGACAAGACCTGGCGCAGCGACGAGGAACCCCGGCTGGGCTTCTTCAAGCTCAAGGGCTTGTCAAACATCGGAGTGACCGAATCGGAATTCGATCCCCTGCCGCCCCCTGACCCGGCCCTGCCGCGCGAAACCGATACGATGGTATTTGCGGTTTGAGGAGAGCGGGATAGGCTCGTCAGGCCCGCGGCGCCGTCCGGCGATAGCTCAGCGCTTCGGCGATGTGAATCCGCCCCACCCCTTCGCTCCCGGCGAGATCAGCCACCGTGCGCGCCACTCGCAGCATCCGGGTGTAGCCGCGCGCGGACAGGCGCATCGCCTCTGCGGCCTGGAACAGCAGCTTGCGCCCGGCCTCGTCGGGGGTGGCGTGCAGTTCCAGCAAATCCCCATCGAGTTCGGCGTTGCTGCGCCGGCCCGTCCCTTCAAACCGGGCGGTCTGGACCCGGCGCGCTGCGGCGACGCGGGCGGCCACTTCGGCGCTGCCTTCGCTGGGCGGTGGCAAGGCCAGGTCGGCGGCGCTGACCGGGTCAACCTCTACGTGCAGGTCGATCCGGTCGAGCAGCGGGCCGGAAACCTTTGACTGGTAATCGGCGGCGCAGCGCGGCGCACGACTGCAGCTCAGCGCCGGGTCGCCCAGATGGCCGCAGCGGCATGGGTTCATGGCCGCAATCAACTGCACCCGCGCCGGGAAGGTAACGTGCGCATTGGCGCGGGCGACATCGACCACTCCGGTTTCAAGCGGCTGGCGCAGCGAATCGAGCACGGCGCGCTGGAATTCCGGCAGTTCGTCAAGGAACAACACGCCAAGGTGCGCCAAACTCACCTCACCCGGGCGCACCCGCAGCCCCCCGCCGGTCAACGCCGCCATCGACGCTGAATGATGTGGTGAGCGGAAGGGGCGGGCGCGGCTGATCCGCCCATCCTCAAGCGTACCCGCGACTGACGCCACCATCGATACCTCAAGCGCCTCTGCGGCGGTCAGATCGGGCAGGATCCCCGGCAGACACGAAGCGAGCAGCGACTTGCCCGCGCCCGGTGGCCCGATCATCAGCAGGTTGTGGCCGCCCGCCGCTGCGATTTCCAGCGCGCGCTTGGCGGTTTCCTGCCCCTTGACCTGCCGGAGATCCGGGCCAAAGCCGGGCGCCTCGGCCTCACCCGGCACCGGCGGGGACAGTTGCTGAGTGCCCTTGAGGTGATTGAGCAGGCTGACCAGATCGGGCGCGGCAACCACCGCCACCCCGCTGGCCCAGCTTGCTTCCGATCCCTGCGCAGCCGGGCATACCAGCCCCTTGCCCGCCTGCGCCGCATGAAGCGCGGCAAGCAGGACGCCGGGCGTAGGCACGATCCTGCCATCCAGCGCCAGTTCGCCCACCGCAACGTAATCAGCCAGCTGCTCGGCATCGGTCACTCCCATCGCCGCCAGCAGCGCCAGCGCGATCGGCAAGTCATAGTGCGAGCCTTCCTTGGGCAGGTCCGCAGGGGAGAGATTGATAGTGATCCGTTTGGGCGGAAGCGACAGCCCCATGGAGGCAAGCGCGGCGTGTACCCGTTCGCGGCTTTCATTCACCGCCTTGTCCGGCAGGCCGACCAGGTTGAACCGCGGCATTCCCGGGGCGATCTGGCACTGCACCTCAACCCCGCGCGCCTCCAGCCCGAGATAGGCAACCGTCGATACCAGCGCAACCAAACCAGCCCCCGAAACTTTCCCGCAATTACCGCGTGATGGCGAAGCGCCCGTCCGCTGTCGAGTGGGCAGGTACAAATTTGGCGATAACCCTATCTTTACCCTTGGCATTGGTGATCCGGTAAAGCGGTTTGGGCGATTAAGGGCCATGCGCCGCTTCCTTGCCATCCTGCTGCCGCTGCTGACCCTGACCGCCACTCCGGTCATGGCCCGCGACAGCGTGGTGGAAACGGTGGAGACGGTGGAAGAGACTGCCTACGTCTCGCAGGGCGGATCGGAACGGTTCGTGTCCGCCCAGCCGGCTGCCTTGCCGCAGGGGATCGCTCACTTCGGGCCGTTCCGGGTGCTTGATGCCACCCGGGCGGCGCTTGTCGATGTGACCGATGCAGGCAGTCCGGCCCAGTTCGACGCCATGCTCAAAGCCTATCCCGGGATCGAGATGATCGAGATGATCGAATGCCCCGGGACCGAAGATGACCGCGCCAACCTCCGGCTGGGCCGGATGATCCATACCAGGGGGATCATCACTCACGTGCCCGCCGGAGGTTCGGTGCGGTCCGGCGGGGTTGAGCTGTTTCTGGCCGGGCGTCAGCGGATCGCCGACGACGGGGCCGAATTCGCGGTCCATTCGTGGGAGGACGAGGACGGGCGCGAAGCCGGGGACTATCCCGCCGATGCCCCCGAAAACCGGGCCTATACCGATTACTATCAGGACATGGGAATGACCGCACAGCAGGCCAGCGCGTTTTACGCGATGACCAATTCGGTGCCCTTTTCCAGCGCCAAGTGGTTGACGGCGAAGGACATGGGGCAATGGGTGCGGCTGAACTGAAGCGTTGACGGCCGTTCGCGGCTTGACTCATTCCATCACCTCACGTAACGGCGCGCCTCTGGAATTCAGCCGCCTTCGCGGGCGGCATTTTTTGTTTCGAGATTGAAGGTTTCCACCATGAAGCGCACTTTTCAGCCCAGCCGCCTCGTCCGCGCCCGCCGCCACGGCTTCCGCGCCCGCACGGCCACCGTCGGCGGCCGCAAGGTGCTGCGCGCCCGCCGCGCCCGCGGCCGCAAGAAGCTGTCTGCCTGAGATTGAAGTGAAGCCGTCCGTCCTTTCGCGGCGGGCTGACTTCCTTGCCGCAAACCGGGGCCTGCGCGTGGCGCGCCCCGGTTTTGTGTTGTTGGTGAACCCCAACGGCGGCGATGCGATGCGCTATGGCATTACCGTTACCAAGAAGATCGGCAATGCAGTGGTCCGCAACCGGATGAAACGCCGGTTCCGCGCACTGCTGCGCGAATTGTTGCCCCAACAGGGCATTGCCAGCGCCGATCACGTGCTGATCGGCCGCGAAACCGGAATCGAGCGGGACTTTGGCAAATTGCGTGAGGAGCTGGCCATGGCCCTGTCCCGCGCCGCTCAGGGCAAGGGCGATCCGCCCCGCAAAAATGTGCCGCGGAAGCGGCGGTGAAGCGTCTGTTGATCCTGATCGCACGCGGCTGGCAGCTTGGCCCGTCGCGAATCCTGCCGCCGAGTTGCCGGTTCGCCCCGTCCTGTTCGCAATATGCGATCGAAGCGCTGCAGAAACATGGCGCGATTAAGGGTAGCTGGCTGGCGACGAAGCGTATATTGCGCTGCCATCCGTGGGGCGGCCACGGCTATGATCCGGTGCCCTGACGGGCGGGAACGCTTGATCTCAACCCATCCTTCCCCATTTGACCTGCCTTAACATCCGGCCTGATAGAACAACAGGGACGCCTTCGTGGACAAGACCAATACGCGCAACATGATCCTGGCCCTGGTGCTGACAGTGCTGCTGCTGTTCGGCTGGGAGGCAGGGGTGCGCCACTTCTATCCCCAGGCGAACACGCCGCAGCCCGCACCGACCGCGACGGCAGCGGCTTCATCCGCGCCGGGCGCCCCCAGCGCCGATCCAGCGGCCAGCGGCAAGCCAACCCGCGAAGGCGGCCTGATGAGCGAGGCTGACAAGGCGCTGGAGGCGAAAGACCTGCAAACCGCGCTTAACCCCGCGGGCCGCGTGGCAATCGCCGCACCGGGCCTGTCCGGTTCGCTTAACCTGACGGGCGGCGTGGTCGATGATCTGACGCTGAATCACCACACCGCCAGCGTTGAAAAGAACAGCGGGCCGCAGCGCATATTCTCCCCCGCAGGCACCCCGGCGCAGCAGCTTGCCCAGTTCGGGTTCCTGGGTAACGGCGTGGCCGCGCCCAATGCCGGAACGGTGTGGACCGCCCCCGCCGGGGCCAGGCTGACCCCGCAAAGCCCGGTGACGCTGACCTGGGCCAACGGCGCCGGGCAGACCTATAGCCTGACCTACGCGATCGACGATGCCTATATGATCACGGTCAAGCAGGCGGTGACCAACGCCGGCACCGCGCCGGTTTCGGTCAAACCCATCGCCCTGCTGAGCCGCACTGACAAGACCGCCAGCCTTGATAGCTGGAACGTCCATTCCGGGCCGTTTGGCACCTTTGACGGTACGGTCAGTTTCAGTCCCAATTACAAGGACGTGCTGAAGGACGGGCAGATCGCCAACGCCGGCAAGACCGACTGGGTCGGCTTTACCGACATCTATTGGATGGCAACGCTGATCCCCGATGCCGCCGGCGCGACCAGCACTTTTCGGGCGATGGGCGGCGGGATTTACCGCGCGGACCTGACCTATGGCGATGCCATGGTCGCCCCGGGCCAGACACTGGCGCGCACCACCCGGCTGTTCGCCGGGGCCAAGGAATCAACCGTGCTCGACAAGTACGAGGCGGCGGGGATTCCGCACTTTGGCCTGGCGATTGACTGGGGCTGGTTCCGCTGGTTCGAAAAGCCGATCTTCTGGTTGCTCAAATCGCTGTTCGGCCTGGCGGGCAACTTTGGCGTGGCGATCATCCTGCTGACCCTGATCGTGCGCGGGGTGATGTTCCCGATTGCCCAGCGCCAGTTCGCCTCCATGGCGGCAATGCGCGCGATCCAGCCCAAGATGAAGGCGCTGCAGGACCGTTACAAGGATGACCGGGCCAAGCAGCAGGAAGAGATCATGAAGCTGTACAAGCAAGAGGGCGTCAACCCGCTTGCCGGATGCTTGCCGATCTTCCTGCAGATCCCGGTGTTCTTCGCGCTGTACAAGGTGCTGATCCTGGCGGTGGAGATGCGCCACCAGCCTTTCGTGCTGTGGATCAAGGATTTGTCCGCGCCCGATCCGCTGCACATCCTCAACCTGTTTGGTCTGCTCAATTTCACCCCGCCGGCCTTCCTGGGGATCGGCGTGCTGGCGCTGCTGCTGGGCATCACCATGTATTTCCAGTTCAAGCTGAACCCGGCGCAGATGGACCCCGCGCAGCAACAGGTGTTCGCAATCATGCCGTGGATGATGATGTTCATCATGGCGCCGTTTGCCGCAGGGCTGCTCATTTACTGGATCACCTCCAATGTGCTGACCATTGCCCAGCAAGCCTATCTCTATTCGCGACATCCGCAATTGAAGGCCCAGGCCGACAAGGATGCCGCCGATTCCAAGCGGGCCAAGGCGCGGGAGTGAAGCGATGGAACCGGACGACGCCCTCGCCGAACAGGCCCGCCGCCTGTTTGCGGGCCGCGTGGAGTTTTTGAAAAGCGCCCCGGCGCTGAAATTCCTGCCCGATCCGGATTTCCCCGAACTGGCCTTTGCCGGACGATCCAACGTGGGCAAGAGCAGCCTGATCAACGCGGTCACCGGGCGCAAGGCGATTGCCCGCGCCTCGGTAACGCCGGGGCGGACGCAGGAACTCAATTTCTTTGAGGTTGGCGATCCCGCCGTTCTGCGCCTGGTCGACATGCCCGGCTATGGCTATGCCAAGGCCCCGCCCAAGGTGGTGGAGGCATGGAAGCGGCTGGTGCGCGATTTCCTGCGCGGGCGGCAGGTGCTGAAACGGGCATTGGTGCTGATCGACAGCCGCCACGGCATCAAGGACGTTGACCGCGAGATGATGCAGATGCTGGACGAGGCCGCGGTGGGATACCGGCTGGTCCTGACCAAGGCGGACAAGATCAAAGCGAGCGAGCTGGACGCGGTAATCGCGTCAACCCAGGCAGAGGCACGCAAACATTCCGCAGCCTATCCGGTGATCCACGTCACCTCCGCAGAAAAAGGCATGGGCATCGCGGATCTGCGCGCCGCGATCCTTGAGGATGCTTCGCTCTAACCCGGCAGAGTTCCGGTCTGCCGCAACGCTTCGCCCAGGGTCAGCGCCGCGGCGGTGGCAAGGTTGAGTGATCTTACCTCCGCGCGGATCGGCAGACGTAGCCGGGCATCGACGCTTGCCGCCACGTCAGCGGGTACACCCGCACTTTCCTTGCCAAGCAACAATACGTCATCGGGCGCGTAAGCGAAATCGTAGGCCGACTGGCTGGCCTTGGTGGTCAGCAGCAAGACCCGCCGTCCCTCAACCGTGCGCCGAAATGCGGCAAAACTGTCATGCCGGGCAAGGCTGACGTGATCGATATAGTCCATCGCCGTACGCCGTACCCGCCGGTCATCCCATACAAACCCCAGCGGTTCGATCAGATCGACAGCAACGCCCAGACACGCGCCCAGACGCATCACCGCGCCGACATTCTGGGCGATTTCCGGTTCATAGAGTGCAATGCGCATCACCGGCTTACCGCGCGAACAACTGACCAAGATCGGCAAAGGCCTTCATCTCTATCGCATTGCCGCTGGGGTCACGGAAGAACATCGTCGCCTGTTCGCCCGCCTGCCCCCTGAAGCGGACGTGGGGTTCAATCTCGAACGCGGTTCCCGCCGCCGTCAGGCGATCGGCAAGGGCCTGCCAGTCCGCCATTTCCAGCACGATGCCGAAATGCGGCACCGGTACCCCGTGCCCATCGACCGGATTTTTGCCGGCATCCCGCGCCGCCTGGCCGGTGCAGTGCGCAACAATCTGATGGCCAAAGAAATCAAAATCAATCCACTGGTCTGATGATCGCCCCTCCGCGCAGCCCATCACCCCGCCCCAGAAGGTGCGCGCTTCAGCCAGATCACGCACCGGAAAGGCAAGATGGAACGGGCGCAGGGCCATTACAGTATCCTTGTTCAGACTCGACAGGCAAAAAGTGAACGTCTAGCCCCGCACCATGATGAAGCTGATCCTTGGGAACAAGAACTATTCAAGCTGGTCGCTGCGGGGCTGGCTGGCGGCGAAGCAATCCGGCCTGCCCTTTGAAGAGATCATGGTGCCGCTTTACGGCGATGACTGGGATCTGCGCAAAAAGGAGCATGAGGAAATCGCGCCGTCATCGGGCAAGGTTCCGGTGCTGTGGGACGGCGAAGCGGTGGTCTGGGACAGTGTCGCGATTCTGGAATATCTGGCCGACAAGGTCGGGCGGGACCGGTTCTGGCCCAAGGCCGATGATGCCCGGGCCATGGCCCGGTCAATGGTTGCGGAAATGCACAGTTCCTATGCCGCGCTGCGCAGCGAATGCCCCATGAACATTCGCCGCCGGGTGCCGCGCGCGACGATCAGCGAAGGGGCCAAGGCCGACATCGTCCGCATCCTGACCCTGTGGGCTGAAGCCCGCGCGCGGTTTGGGCAAGGCGGGCCATTCCTGTTCGGCACCTTCAGCGCGGCAGACATCATCTATGCCCCGGTGGTCAGTCGTTTCATCAGCTATGGCATCGGCGTGCCGGGCTTTGCCCTGGCCTATATGGAAGCGGTGTGGGAGCACGAATGGCTTCAGGCCTGGGTGGCCGCCGCCGAATCCGAGGATTGGGTGATCGAACAGTTCGATGCCGGGCCGGCCTGACCCCAGGGTCAAGCCATCCGCTTGACCGGATAAGGCGTGCCATCCCGGTGGAAATAGCCATCGCCCGAAAAGGTCATGTCGATATCGGAATAGGCCCCGCCACCATCGCGATCCCCGCCGCTGACGACCACGAAGCTGCAATCGCTCGTGCCGTCATTGCGCAGGTGATGGCCGTCGCGGACGCCCATTGCCCAGGCCACGACATCGCCGGGCCGCAGCAGCGTGGTTCCGCCATCCTCAACCAGCACCGCCTCACCTGAAACCATCACCAGCAGTTCATCCTCTGCCTCGTGCCAGTGGCGCTGGCTTGACCAGGCACCGGGTTTCAGCACGACGTGGCTGGCCCCGAAGGCGGTCAGGCCGGCAGCCGGCGCCAGCCGTCGCCACCAGCGCCCCGCAACCTCGCGGTCGAACGGGTCGGGATAGCCGGTGGCGTTGCTTTGCGGAATCGCTGCGAGATCGATCTTGGGCATCAGGGGCACTCCTGCTTGCGGCGCGGGCCGCGACACCATATGCGATGGACCGCCATGAGCAACACCCCGCCCTCTGTCGTCGCGATCGCCGAAGCCCTGATCGCCTGTCCCAGCGTTACCCCGGCGGCAGGGCTGGTGTTTGACTGCCTTGAAGCGCAACTGGCACCGCTGGGCTTCGCGGTGCACCGCTTCAGTGCCGGTCAGGCCCCCGATGGCCCGGTTGAGAATCTGTTCGCGATCCGCCCCGGCCCCGAAGGCAGCCGTCACTTTGCCTTTGCCGGCCACGTTGATGTGGTGCCGCCGGGCGAAGGCTGGACCAGCGCCCCCTTTGCGCCAGAGGTGCGCGGCGATCTGCTGTACGGGCGCGGCGCGGTGGACATGAAGGGCGCGATCGCGGCTATGGTGGCGGCCGCGGCAGCAGTCCCGCGTGAGGCGGGCACACTGAGCTTCATCATCACCGGCGATGAGGAAGGCCCGGCGCGTTTCGGCACGGTTGCGCTGATAGACCATATGCGCGGCGTGGGCGCGGTGCCCAACCTGTGTCTGGTGGGGGAGCCCACCAGCGTCAGCCGGCTGGGCGATACCATGAAGATCGGGCGGCGCGGATCAACCAATATCTGGCTGGAGGTTGAGGGGAAGGAGGGCCACGTTGCCTATCCGCATCTGGCCGACAACCCCATCCCCAAACTGGTGGCGATGCTGGCCGAGCTTGACGCGCTGATGCTTGATGGGGGGACTGACTGGTTTCAGGCATCGAACCTTGAAGTGACTGACATCGAAGTGGGCAATCCCGCCACCAATGTAATCCCGGCGCGCGCGGCGGCGCGGCTTTCGATCCGCTTCAATGACCTGCACACCGGCAAGGAACTGGGCGAACGGGTCAGCGCCATCGCCCGCGCGCACGGCGGAACCGCTCGCCCGGTGGTTTATGGCGAGGCTTTCCTGACTCCGCCCGGGCTGTTTTCCGAACTGGTGAGCGAAGCGGTGGAGGCCGAAACGGGCATTCGGCCCGAGGCATCGACCAGCGGCGGGACCAGCGATGCGCGGTTCCTGAAGGATCTGTGCCCGGTAATCGAATTCGGGCTGTGCAACGCAACCATGCACAAGCGCGATGAGGCGGTGGCCATCGCCGATCTGGATACACTGGCGCGAATCTATGCAAGGATCGCAAAGGCGGGCCTGAAAGGATAGCTGCGGGATCTGACGGCGGAGGGGCAACGATTGCCCCACCCTTTCATCACTGTTAGGCTGCCCGGCAATATTGTTACACGGAGGGGGTGAAGGCATGGCAGAGCGGCGATCGGTATTCGGCTGGTTTCTGTACGTCCTCAGCACCTATCTGACCCGCTGCATCATGGCCGGCATGGTGCTGGGCATTGTGGTTGGTTACATGGTCAACCAGAACCTTCTGTCCGGGATCATGACCACCCAGAACTGGGCGCGCAGTTTTGAAGTGCTGTCCACCGTGTTCCTCAACCTGATCAAGATGCTGGTCGCCCCGCTGGTATTGGCCACGATCGTATCGGGCCTGGCCCATATGAATGACAGCGCCGCGGTTGGCCGGATTGGGTTCCGCGCGATTGTGTGGTTCATCATCGCCAGCTTCATTTCGATCAGCCTTGGCCTGTTGATGGTCAACGTGTTCCAGCCCGGCGTCGGCGTGGACCTGACCGCGCCGCATCAGGCAATTGGCGAGGTCAAGAAGCTGGACCTGTTCGAATTTGTCGAACACATTTTCCCCAAGAACATCATCGGCGCCATGGCCGAAAACAATGTGCTGCAAATCCTGGTCTTCGCGCTGTTCGCCGGGGTGGGGCTGACCGCGCTGGGGGAAAAGGGCAAGCCGCTGGTGCGCGGGGCAGAGGCGCTGGCTGAACTGATGCTGCAGATCACCGGCTATGTCATGCGGTTTGCGCCCTTTGCGGTGTTTGGCGCGCTGGCCAAGGTGGTGGCGGAAAACGGCCTGGGCATTCTGGTTACCTATGCCAAGCTGCTGGGAGAATTCTATTTCTCGCTGGCGCTGCTGTGGGCGCTGCTGCTGGGCGCCGGCTTCATCTTCCTGCGGCGGCGGGCACTGCTGCTGGTCAAATATGTGCGCGAACCGGTGCTGATCGCCTTTTCCACCGCCAGCAGCGAGGCGGCGATGCCCAAGCTGTTCGAACAGCTTGACCGTTTTGGCGTGCCGCGCCGCATTTCCGGCCTGATGGTGCCGCTGGGCTACAGCTTCAACCTTGACGGGTCGATGATGTACGCCAGCTTTGCGACCATCTTCATCGCCCAGGCCTATGGCCACGTCTTGCCGATCGGCACCCAGATCCTGATCCTGCTGACACTGATGGTCAGTTCAAAGGGCATCGCCGCAGTGCCTCGCGCCAGCCTGGTGGTGATCGCGGCAACGCTGGCCATGTTCGACCTGCCGGTGGAGGGCATTGCGCTGGTGCTGGCGATCGATCAGTTCCTTGACATGGGCCGCACTGCAACCAACGTGCTGGGCAACTCGGTTGCCACGGCGGTCATCACCAAGTGGGAGGGAATGCTGCAACCGCCGCTCCCTGCTGAGGGGGAAGACCTGGCTGCCCCGACCGAAACCGCCGAGCAGGGCAAACGCGGGCTGCACCTCGATCCAGGGCAATAGGGAAGAAAGCCTATTTCGCCGGCGCGGGCGTCTTCGGCTTGAAGGCGCACAGGTCTGCCACCACACAGCGCCAGCATTCGGGCCTGCGCGCCTTGCAGACATAACGGCCGTGCAGGATCAGCCAGTGATGCGCGCCGACGCGGAACGGGGCGGGCACCTTTTTTTCAAGCTGCTTCTCAACCGCCAGCGGGGTCTTCCCCCTGGCCAGCCCGGTGCGGTTGCCGACCCGGAAGATATGGGTATCAACCGCAAAGGTTTCCGCGCCAAAGGCGCAATTCATCACCACATTGGCGGTTTTGCGCCCTACACCGGGAAGCGTGGTCAGCACATCGCGGTCAGCCGGAACCTCCCCCCCGAAATCGCGCACCAGAATCTCTGAAAGCGCGATCACGTTCTTCGCCTTGGCATTGAACAGGCCGATTGTGCGGACGTGCTGCTTCAGTCCGTCCTCGCCCAGATCAACCATCTGCTGCGGGGTCTTCACCTCGCGAAACAGCGCACGGGTCGCCTTGTTGACGCCCACGTCAGTCGCCTGGGCGGACAGTACCACCGCAACCAGCAATTGATAGGTATTGCCGAATTCCAGTTCGGTCTGCGGATCGGGATTGTCGTCCGCCAGGCGGCGAAAGAATTCGAAAGTATCGGCCTTGTTCAAAGCCCCAGCACCTCGGGCATGGTATAGCGCCCGGCCGGCTTGCCGATCAGCCACTGCGCGCCGCGCACCGCGCCCTTGGCGAATATCCGGCGGTTCTCGGCCAGGTGAGACAGGGCAATCCGCTCATCATCGCCAAGGAACAACACGGTGTGATCGCCCGCCACGCTGCCGCCGCGCAAGGAGGCAAAGCCGATTGCCCCGCGCGCGCGTGCACCGGTGATTCCGTCACGGCCCCGCTCCGCCTGCGACGCCAGTTCTATCCCCCGCCCTTCGGCGGCGGCCTGCCCCAGCAGCAGCGCGGTTCCCGATGGGGCATCGACCTTCATCCGGTGGTGGGTTTCGGCCACTTCGATGTCCCAGTCCTCACCCAGCCGGCTGGCCGCTTCGCGGACCAGATGCGCAAGCACGGTCACCCCCAGCGAGGTATTGCCGGTCTGCAGCACGGCGATGCTTTCCGCCGCATGGTCGCACAGGAAATGGTGACGCTCCTCCAGTCCGGTGGTGCCGATCAGGACCGGCACCCCGGCGGCAACAGCGGCGTCAAGGTTGGCCTCAAGCGCATGGGGGCTGGAAAAATCGACCAGTACATCGCTGCGCGCGGCCAGTGCGGCCACGTCATCGCCCTTGTCAGCGCCGCCCGCCAGTTCGTCACCCGCAGCAACAACCGCTTCGGCCAGCGCCTGTCCCATCCGCCCCGCGCTGCCGATTATTCCGATCCTGGCCATTGTCACTCCCTTGAGTGCGTGCTTCATGCGCGACATGAACCAAATCCGCAACATCGTGATCCTGACCGGCGCAGGGATTTCCGCCGAAAGCGGGATCGATACCTTTCGCGGTGGCGGCGGCCTGTGGGAACAGCACCGGGTAGAGGACGTTGCCACGCCCGAGGCCTTTGCCCGTGACCCCGATCTGGTTCAGCGGTTTTACGATATGCGCCGCGCGGCGATTCAGGAAAAGCTGCCCAATGACGCGCATTTTGCCCTGGCCCGGCTTGATGCCGGCTGGCCGGGCGAATTGCTGATCGTCACCCAGAATGTCGATGACCTGCACGAACGCGCCGGCGCGCGGCGGGTGCTGCATATGCACGGCGAGCATCTGAAAGTTCTATGCACCGCTTGCGACACCCGATCGCCGTGGCGCGCGCCGCTGCTCGACCGGCCGCTATGCCCGGCTTGCGGAGTACCCGCCCTGCGCCCTGACGTGGTGTGGTTTGGCGAGATGCCGTACCAGATGGATGCGATTTACGCCGCGCTGCGCGGGGCCGATCTGTTCGTTTCGATCGGAACTTCTGGCGCGGTCTATCCCGCCGCCGGGCTGGTCCGCGATGCGCGCGATCTGGGCGCGGCAACGCTGGAGCTTAATCTGGAACGCAGCCAGGGGTCACACTGGTTTGCGGAAACCCGCCTTGGCCCGGCAACGCAGCTTGTTCCGCAATGGGTGGAACAGATGCTGGCGTCAGGACCGGACAACAACGCCTGAACAGCCCCTACAGTCGGGATCCTTGACGATCCGCATGGTGCGCAGGCTGGGCGCGAGTCCATCAAACAGGTGCAGGCTGCCCCATTGCGGATCGCCCAGCGTTGCCCGGCCCTGCACCAGCGCGCGGATGGCCTGCATCGCGGCAAAGGCACCGATCGTCCCGACAAAGGCCCCCAGCACGCCATCAGCGGCGCAGGAATCGCAATCCTCTGAATCAAAGGCATCGCCCACGAAACAGCGATAGCAACTGTGCTGCGGCAAGTGTCCGGCAAAATTTGCCACCTGTCCCTGAAACCGTCCGACCGCCGCGCTGGTCAGCGCGATGCCCAGCGCGACGCAGGCATCGGACACCGCCAGGCGAGTCGCGAAATTGTCACTTCCATCAAGGACAAGATCCGCGTCCTTGAGGATCGCCGCAGCGTTACCCCCAGCGACCCGCTCGGTCTGCGCGCGAACCTTGAGGGCACCATCAAATCGCGTTGCCCATTGCGCCGCCGCCTCAGCCTTGGGTCGGCCGATGTCTTCGGTGGTGAAAATCGTCTGGCGCTGAAGGTTGGAGAGCTCAACCCTGCCATCATCAACCAGCGTCAGGTGCCCGACCCCCGCCGCCGCCAGATATTGCAGCGCCGGTGAGCCGACCCCGCCGCAGCCGATCAGCACCACGCGCGAATCGGCCAGCGCCACCTGCCCCGCGCCGCCCAGTTCGGGCAGGACGATGTGACGGGCAAAGCGTTCCAGACGGTCAGGTGCAAGGGTCATTGCCGGGGCAATAGGGACGATTTGCGGCGAATGCGATACCAGACCTTGCCCTGCCCCCGCGTCTGGGTCATTTAATTGTCCGGTTAAGAACAAGTGGGATGAGCGATGCACTATGCCGAACTGCGCCAGGCGCGCGCGGAGCTGACCGGACCGGGCGGACAGTTCGAGATTATCGAGATAGAGGCACTGGGCCGCCGCATCCGCAGTTTCAGAAATGCCCCGCCCTCGATCCGTGAGTTCTGGCTTTCCACCGCGGCCTGGGGTGACCGGCCCTATCTGGCCTATGAGGGAGAGGTGCTGACCTATGCCCAGGCCCACGCGCAGGCCGCCGCGATTGCGGCATGGCTGTGGGACCAGGGACTGCGCCCGGGCGACATCATCGCGATTGCCATGCGCAATTACCCCGAATGGATGGTGATCTATTGGGCCTGCACCGCGATCGGGGTGACGGTGGCCGGGTTCAATGCCTGGTGGACGGCGGAGGAAATGGCCCATTCGCTTGGCGAGGTCGCACCCAGGGTGCTGTTCGCTGACGCCGAACGGCTGGCGCGGCTGCGCCAATGCCAATGGCCCGGCCCGGTTACCCTGATCGGGGTTCGGCTGGACGACTATCCGGCGGATGTCACGCCCTATGCCGATGTCATTGCTCATGCCGGGTCAATGCCGGACGTGACGGTCGATCTCGACGCCGATGCCAGCATCTTCTTCACATCGGGCACCACCGGATTTCCCAAAGGCGCGCAGTTGACCCACCGCGGATGCGTGGCGAACCTGATGAATATGCTCTATTCAACCATGTCGCAGGCGCTGGCGACTGAACGCGCGACCGGCATTGCCCCGCCCGCCGATCCGCCGGTGCCGGTCTCGCTGCTGACCACGCCGCTGTTTCACGTTACCGCCAACAATTGCGGTGCCTATCTGACAACAGCTGCCGGGGGGATGATCGTGCTGATGTACCGCTGGGACGCGGGTGAGGCGCTGAAGCTGATCGAGCGATACCGGATTACCGGGCTGAGCGGGGTTCCGGTCATGGGGCGCGAACTGATCAATCACCCGGATTTTGCCGTAACCGATACCTCAAGCCTGACCGGCCTTTCGGGCGGCGGAGCCCAGGTGCCGCCCGATCTGGTGCTGAAGATCGATCAGGCGATCAAGACGGCGCGGCCAACCACCGGCTATGGCATGACCGAAACCTGCGGGATCATCACTTCGGTTTCGGGCGATTTCTTTGTCGATCGCCCTGACAGCGCCGGCCCCTATATGCCCAGCTTTGAAGCCAGGGTGGTTGATGATGACGGCAACACCCTGCCCCAAGGGGCGGTGGGCGAACTGTGGGTCAAGGGTGCCCCGGTGATCAGAGGTTACATCAACCGGCCCGATGCCACCGCCGAAACCATCACTGACGGGTGGCTGCACACCGGCGATATTGCCCGGATAGACCAGGATGATTTCGTCTACATCGTCGACCGCAAGAAGGATCTGGTGATCCGCGGCGGAGAGAACATATCCTGTACCGAGGTGGAAGCCAGTATCTATCGTGTGCCGGGGGTTGCCGAATGCTGCGTGTTTGGCGTCCCCGACCAGCGGCTGGGCGAAGAGATTGGCGCGGCCGTGGTGCTGGAGGCGGGCGGGGACACCTCGGCAGAAGCGATCAAGGCGTTCTGCGCCGGGCACCTCAGCAAACACAAGGTGCCGCGCTATGTGTGGATTATGGACCAGCCGCTGCCGCGCAACGCCAGCGGCAAGTTTCTGCGGCGCGAACTGCGCGATGAATTGAGCAAACAGGTGACGGAGAAAACCGATGGCTGACCTTGATGGACGAATTGCCCTGGTAACCGGCGCCTCGCGCGGGCTGGGCGCTGCCACGGCGCGCGCGCTGGCCGCCGCTGGGGCGAAGGTGGCGGTAACCGACCTTGCCGCGCCTGCAGAGCTTGCCGCCGAAATCGGCGGAATCGCACGCGCACAGGACGTGACCAGCGAAGCGGACTGGAGCGCGACGATGGACTGGCTGCGCGCCGAGGCCGGCGGGCTGGACATTCTGGTCAACAACGCCGGACTGTGGCTGTTCAAACCGATTGCCGAAACCACGCTGGACGAGTGGCGGCGGCTCCATTCCGTTAATGTCGAGGGGGTGTTCCTGGGCACCCGCGCCGCCGTGCCGCTGCTGGCCGAGCGTGCCGCCCGGTGGCGCGGCGGGGCGGCGATTGTCAATCTGTCCTCTGTCGCGGGAATAGAAGGCGCGGCGGGGGCAACCTGCTACAATTCCACCAAAGGCGCGGTACGGCTGTTCACCAAGGGCTGCGCCAAGGAACTGGCCGCGGCGCGGATCAGGGTCAATTCGGTTCACCCCGGCGTGATCGACACCGATATGGCGGCGCAATTGGTTGCGGACTTCGCAGCCGCCCAGGCGGTGGGCAACAATGAAAGCCAGGCCATGGTCGCCGCGATGCACCCGCTGGGCAACCTGGGCGAACCGCGCAACGTTGCCGATGCAATCGTCTTCCTCGCCTCGGACCGCGCGGCTTTCACCACCGGCAGCGAATTGCTGGTCGATGGCGGCATGACCGCCTGACAGGGCAGCGGTACAGCCCTGTGCACAACGCTGTGCATAGGGCTGTTATCCAGGTGTAGGGCAGGCGGTGGAAAGCCTGTTCAGCTTTCCAGTTGCCGCAGCAGGCTGCGCACGTCGCCGTCCATATCGGCATCGCGGGTACGCAGATCCTCGATCAGGCGCACCGCGTGGATCACGGTCGAGTGATCACGCCCGCCGAACTTACGGCCAATTTCCGGGTAGGACCGCGGGGTCAGCACCTTGGCAAGGTACATCGCCACCTGGCGCGGGCGCACCACCGCACGAGCGCGGCGCTTGCTGGCCATCTCTGTCCGGTCAACCCGGTAGAACTGGCAAACCGTGCGCTGAATCTCGTCAATGGTGATCCGCCGGCGATTGGCCGAAAGGATGTCGGTAAGCTGTTCTTCCGCCAGTTGCAGCGAAACCGCCTGCCCCGTGAGCTGGGCATAGGCGATCAGCTTGTTCAGGCCGCCCACCAGCTCGCGCACGTTGCGGTTGATCGTCCGGGCCAGAAATTCGACCACGTCGGCCGGAACGTGAGTTGGGCTGAAGCGCTGCAGTCGGTGTTCAAGGATCAGGCGGCGCAGTTCGATATCGGCGGGCTGGATATCCGCCACCAGCCCCATCGACAGGCGCGAGAGCAGGCGCTGTTCCACCCCGTCGAGCGCCTGCGGCGCGCGATCAGCCGCGAAAACCAGCCGCTTGCCTTCGGCCAGCAGCGCATCGATGGTGTAAAGCAGTTCTTCCTGGGCCGATGCCTTGCCGATGATGAACTGGATATCATCGACCAGCAGCAGGTCGAACCCGCGCAGCCGGGCCTTGAATTCGATGGTCTGGTTCTGGCGCAGCGCCTGAACGAATTCGACCATGAAGCGTTCTGCCGAGCAGTAGAATATCCGCGCGCGCGGATGTGCCGTCAGGTAAGCGTGGCCTATCGCGTGAAGCAGGTGAGTCTTGCCCTGACCGGTCGCCGCCTTGAGATAGAGCGGCGCGAATTGCGGCTTTTCCAGCGCCGCCATGCGCTGCGCCGCGTTGCTGGCAAGGATGTTGGCCGCGCCGGTAACAAAGGTGGTGAAAGTCAGCGAGGGATCCAGCCCGATCGAGGCCATGCCAAGCCCGCCCGGCCCCATGCCGCCCATTTCCGCCGCGCTCATCCCCAGGGCATCGCCAGGCAATGAAACCGCGCCGTCATTGGCGGGATGGCGTGCACCATCTTCACGGCCAAGCCGCAGCCCGCTGAGCGCGCGCCGCCCCGGCAAGACCGAAACGCGCACAAAGCGCACATCGGGCCGGGCAATTTTCCACGCCAGCGAGAGCCGGTCCGAAAAGCGGTCCGCCACCCAGTTGGCCGAAAACTCCGTCGGCAGGAACAGGTCAAGCGTACCCGTTTCCTTGCAGAAGGTACCAAGCTGGATCGGCTTGATCCACTGGCTGTGAAGTTGCTGACCCAGATCCTTGCGCAGGCCCTGGCTGATGTCAGCCCAGTCCGCCGCAAGATCGAGCGCTTCGCGTTCGTCTTTCATGCGCTCAGCATCATTCCTGTTGTCCGCGGCGGCATTGCCCCGCGGCCTGCTTATACCCGTACCAGTCACCTGGACTGCCCCCGACTCTAAAGCTGAACCCAACCGCATCCGCAAATGCAGCGTTGCAGTCATCCCACGCCTGCCGCCCAAAGGCCGGCGTTCGCCCATCAAGATTTGTGTGATGCCCATGCCGGAAGTCCGCCCCGGGCAGTTGGGGTGTTATGAACGACCAGCCGGAGAGGGCAAGGCGTCCACGGTAAAAAAACTGAAATAAACCGCCTTGACTCAACCCCGCTCCGGAGAATCCGGCATTTTCACAATATTATGTTATTAATCACATAGTTACCAAATGCCGCCGGAACGAATCGTGTGATTCCGCTGACTTGATGCAATGCAGCATTTTGAATGAGCGGACTCACGAAAAAAGCCGCCGGAAAATCCGGCGGCTTCCGTCATTCGATGTTCCGCTTTCGTCCCCGATCACTGTCCTATTAAGGGACGAATCGGGCTGCGAAGCGAATCAGAGCGCGGCGACTCGCTTGGTCAGCCGCGAAATCTTGCGCGAGGCGGTATTCTTGTGAAGCACACCGCGGGCAACACCGCGCGCCACTTCGGGCTGGGCAGCCTTGAGCGCTTCGGCAGCGGCGGTCTTGTCTCCGCCGGCGATTGCCGTTTCGACCTTCTTGACGAAGGTGCGGATGCGGCCGAGGCGGTTGCCGTTGATTTCGGCGCGGCGTTCGTTGCGGCGGATGCGCTTGCGGGCTTGCGGCGTATTGGCCATTTTCGTCCTTCATTCGGCTGCACCAATGCAGCCCGTATCAATTGAATCTCGTGGCAAATCGCGAGGCAAACCGGAATCGGCCCCGCGGGAAGCGCGGCCCTTAACCGGGGGTGGGCGAATCGTCAAGCAATCTTGGCCCCGCGCCGACAGCAGAAATCCCGAACGCCGGTCACGCGTCCTCGGCTGGCTGTGTTATAAGGTTATAAGCACACCTGAAAGGAGACGTGTCATGACAGATGCCAGCATCAAGGCCTGGGAAGCCGAGCTGAAAACCCTGCTGGAAGTAATCCGCACTCACCCGTCAGCCGATCTGGAGGATCAGCGCCAGCGGGTCATTGTCTTGCAAAAGCTGATCGGCGATCATCACTGCGCCGGGGTCTGAGCCGCGCCCGCTGAATTGCCGGCGCTCATGTCTGACAGGCCGGGCAGAACCACGTTGAACGCCCCCCCTGGCTGATCCGCGTGATCGGCGCACCACAACAGGTGCAGGCTTGCCCCGCCCGGTCATAGACATCGAACTGCTTTGAGAAATAGCCCAGTTCGCCATCGGGGCGCATATAGTCGCGCAGTGTCGATCCCCCGGCTTCGATCGCCTCTGCGATCACCCCGCGGATTTCCGGCACCAGCCGGGCCAGCGCGGCGGCAGAAACCGTGCCTGCTGCCCTGCGCGGATCAATGCGCGCGCGAAACAGCGCCTCGCAGACATAGATATTGCCAAGTCCGGCGACGATCCGCTGATCAAGCAGCATCAGCTTGATCGCGGCGCTGCGCCCGGCCAGCGCCGCCCGCAGGTGCGCCGAGGTCAGCGCCTGACCCAGCGGCTCTGGCCCCAGGGCGGCGAAGGCCGGCCAGGCTTCCAGCGCATCGCTGGCGATCAGGTCCACCGAGCCGAAACGGCGCGGATCGCACAGCGCCAGTCGTCCACCGCTTCCTGTTTCGAGCACCAGATGATCGTGGCGGCCAAGTTCATCAGGATCAATCCGCCAGCGCCCCGACATTCCAAGGTGGAACACCATGGTCTGCCCGCGATCGACATGGATCAGCCCGTACTTTGCCCGCCGCCCTAGCCCAGTGACGGTGGCCCCGGTCAGAACCTGGACCAGATCAGGCGGGAACGGCCGGCGCAGGCCAGCCCGACGGGTTTCGATTCGCGCGATCCGTTCTCCGTCCAGCACCCGGGCCAGGCCGCGAACGGTGGTTTCAACTTCGGGAAGCTCGGGCATGGGCCGAGAGGTTAGGAACCGGGTCCACGGCTGTCCAGTCCTGCATTGCAACCGGCGCGTGACGATCATAAGCAGGCGGATCGATGCAGCCCCCTGGGAGACCCCGCGATGTCATTTTCACTCTATCAGTCCGCCGTGCCCGAATTCATCGCCATGTTGACCAACATCAAGGCCTGGCTGGACAAGGCCGCCGCGCAAAAGGACGAGGCCGTGCTGGTCGAAGCGCGGCTGGCCCCGGACATGTTCCCGCTTGCCCGGCAGATCCAGATTGCTTCCGACGGGGCAAAGGGCGCCGCCGCGCGGCTGACCGGGGCCGAGGCGCCGGCCATGCCCGATACCGAAACCACCTTTGCCCAGCTTAAGGAGCGGTGCGACAAGACCATCGCTTATCTGCGCTCGGTCGATCCCGCCGCCTTTGACGCCGGTGCGGACAAAGAGGTGGTGATCACCTTTCCCAACGGCGGGGGCATGAAATTTAACGGGACCACCTTCCTCACCGGCTTTGCCGTGCCGAATTTCTATTTCCACGCCACCGCCACCTACGCGATCCTGCGCGCGCAGGGGGTGGAACTGGGCAAGGCCGATTTCCTGATGCATCTGGCCCCCCATATGTTCGCCCCGCCGGCCGCGGTGAACTGAGGCACCAAGCCCGCTGCAGATGCGGTTGGCGCACCGGACAAATGCCGCTAAGGCCCGGGCCATGAGCGAACAGGTTTCCTTCGGTTACGAAGAGGTTTCGCCCGAAGAAAAGACCGCCCGGGTCGGCGCGGTGTTTTCTTCGGTGGCGAAGAAGTATGACATCATGAACGATGCCATGTCGGGCGGGCTCCACCGGTTGTGGAAGGACAAATTCGTGCGCAGGGTAAAGCCCCAGCCGCACGAACAGATCCTCGACATGGCGGGCGGCACCGGCGACATTGCCTTTCGTCTGGCGCAGGCCGGCGCGGCGGTGACCGTGTCCGACATCAACCAGGATATGCTCGACGTGGGCATCGAACGGGCAATGGAGCGGGGCTTCGACAGTCTGGTCTGGTCACGCCAGAACGCCGAGGAACTGACCTTTCCTGACCGTTTCTTTGATGCCTACACAATCGCCTTCGGCATCCGCAACGTCACCCGGATCGACGCTGCGCTGGCCGAAGCGCACCGGGTGCTGAAGCACGGCGGGCGCTTCTATTGCCTGGAATTTTCAACCACCGAATGGCCCGGCTTCAAGGAAGCCTATGACGTCTATTCCCACCGGCTGGTGCCAAAGATTGGCAGCGCGATCGCCGGGGATGCTGAAAGCTATCGCTATCTGATCGAATCAATCCGCCGCTTTCCGGCCATGCCTGAATTTGAACGGATGATCCGTGAAGCCGGCTTCGTCCGCACCCGGGTCGAACCGATTCTGGGCGGGCTGGTTGCAATCCATTCGGGGTGGAAGATCTGAAGTGACCCGCCCCGCAACGCATCTGCTGCGCCTGCTGCGCTGGGGCCGCACGCTTGCCCGGCATGGCGCGCTGCGCGGGATTGAGAAGGACATCAACACCCCGCCGCAGGTGCGCCGCCTGTGCCGGATTGCGCGGATCGGCACGATCCAGCCGCAAGTGCCAGATTATGCCGGCGCTTTTCAGGAGATCGGCCCTGCCGCGATCAAGCTGGGTCAGGCGCTGGCAACCCGGCCCGACATCGTTGGCGAGGATGTTGCCCGCAATCTGCTAAGCCTGCAGGACGATCTGCCCCCGGTCTCTTTCGCGCTGATCCGCCGCGAGATAGAGGCGACCTTCGGCAGGCCGCTGGAAGAAATCTACAGCAGCTTCGATCCGGAACCGGTCGGCGCGGCTTCCATCGCGCAGGTCCACAAGGCGGTGACCAGCGAGGGCCGCGTGGTTGCGGTCAAGGTTCAGCGCCCCGGCATCCGCGACAAGCTGGCGTGCGACATTGAAACCTATGAATGGGCCGCCGCTCATCTTGAGGCGCTGGGGGGTGAGGCCGCGCGGCTGCGCCCGCGTCTGGTCATCGCCAATTTCAAACGCTGGACCGCGCGTGAGCTTGATCTGCGGCGAGAGGCGGCATCCGCCTCTGAACTGGCGCAAGCGATGCAGGGTTTTGAAGGATACCGGGTTCCCGCGGTCGACTGGGACCGGACCAATGGCCGCGTGCTGACCATCGACTGGATTGACGGCACCAAGATCAGCGACATTCAGGCGCTGCGCGCCGCCGGGCAGGATCTGCCGCAGATCGCCAGCCGCCTGGTGATTTCCTTCCTGACCCAGGCGATCACGCACGGGTTTTTCCATGCCGATATGCACCAGGGCAACCTGTTTGTTGAGGGTGATGGCACGATTGCCGCGATCGATTTCGGGATCATGGGGCGGATTGACCGGCGGGCGCGGGTGTGGCTGGCCGAGATCCTCTATGGCCTGACCACCGGCAATTACCGCCGCGTGGCTGAAATCCATTTCGAGGCGCAGTACGTCCCCAGCTATCATTCGGTGGATGAATTCGCCACGGCCCTGCGCGCCGTGGGCGAGCCGATGCGCGGCAAGCCGGTAAGCGAACTGTCGGTTGGGCAGATGCTGGACGGGCTGTTCGCGATCACCCGTGATTTCGATATGCAAACCCAGCCGCATTTGCTGCTGCTGCAAAAGACCATGGTGATGGTGGAAGGTCTGGCAACCCAGCTCGATCCCTCGATCAATATGTGGGACGTGTCCGGCCCCTTCGTCAAAAGCTGGATCCGCGACGAGCTTGGGCCAGAGGCCGCGATTGCCGAGCGGCTGCGCAGCGATGCCGAAACACTGCTGCGCGTGCCCGATCTGGTGCGGCGGATCGAGGAGCGGTTCCCGGCCAGGGGCGGCGCGCCCGAGCCGCCGCCGCTGCCCCCGGTCGAGTTGATCTGGGAAAGGCGGCGCGATGCTGCCCGCTGGCCGGGCTACGCCGCGGCGCTGGCCATCGGCGGCGCGGCGGTTTGGGCTGCGCAGGCGCTGGGCTGGTTTTAGCCTGAATGGACCTTGACGCGCTCCTGATCCACTTCTTCGGCACCGATGATCCCTCGGCGCTGACCGAGGGCGAATTCGCGCTGGCGCTCGAACGGCTGAAGATCGCCTTCGGGGTAGAGCGCGAGCCGGGGCGCAGGTTTGCCCTGTGGACGCTGCTTGACGCGCTGGGTGAAGCCCCCCTGCCCGCCGAAGCCTTCGCCAAGGAACCGGCGCTGAAGGCGGCGGCGGAAGATTACCTCAGGGCGGCGTTCCGGCTTGAGCGCGATAGCGGGGCGGAATGATTCGCCCGGCGGTGCTGTTTGTCTGCCTTGGCAATATCTGCCGCTCACCGCTGGCCGAGGCGGCCTTCCGCGCAGAGGCGGCGCGGGCGGGACTGGACGCCCTGGCCGATTCCGCCGGAACCGCCGACTATCACGTAGGCGAACCACCCGATCCCCGCGCAGTCCGCACCGCCGCGCGGTTTGGCAGCGACATTTCGGGCTATCGCGGACGGCAGGTAGAAGCGGCTGACTTTGCGCGGTTCAGCCATATTCTGGCGCTTGACCACGCCAATCTGCAAGGTCTGAAGCGAATCATGCCCGCCGGGTCCGGCGCGCAGCTTGGCCTGCTGCTTGACCAAGTGCCGGGACGCGCGGGACAGGCCGTGGCCGATCCATGGTACGGCGATGAGGAGGGTTTCCTGATCACCTGGCAAGACGTAAGCGCTGCGGCCCGCGCATTGGTGGCGGAACTGGCAAGGTGAGCGCGCAAAGCGTTCTTGCCTGGCTGGCGCAACACGCGCCGGACCTGCGCCTGATCGATCAAAGCGCAAGTACCGCGACCGTAGCCGAAGCCGCTGAGGTGCTGGGCGTGGAACCGGGGCGGATCGCCAAAACGCTGGCCTTTCGCGTCGGCGATGTGCCGATGCTGCTGGTCACGCGCGGCGATGCCCGGCTCGACAATGCCCGCTGCAAGGCGGCACTGGGCGGACGCCCGCGGATGCTTGATGCCGAGGCGACCCTGGCACTGACCGGCCATGCGGTGGGCGGAGTCTGCCCCTTTGGTCTGGCGAGCCCGGTGCCGGTCCTGACCGACCGGTCATTGCTCGCTTACCCTACCGTATTCCCCGCCGCCGGATCGCGCACCAGTTCAATCGAGGTTTCGCCCGAGCGCCTTGCCGAACTGACCGGCGCGCGCTGGGTCAGCATCTGCACCGAGCCGCCCATCCCCTGAAACGACAACGCCCCGGCTCCGTCAGGAACCGGGGCGCAATCGTTGGTTAGGGTAGGATCAGGTCAATACTTCGCCCCGATCCGCAAGCCGATCATACGCGGCGTGATCGGCACGATATAGGGCCGCTGTCCGCACGAACCGCATTCCTCAAACCGCGAAATCTGCCCGCGCGTGTTGAACAGGTTCGACACAAACACTTCCACGTTGAACTTGTTCCAGTCCGCACCAGCAGACAGGTTGACCGTGGCATATTCCGGTAAACGGCCCAGTTCAGCCGCCGGATTGGCGATGATCGTGTTGGGCGGAATCGTCCGGAAGATCGCAGTTCGCAAGTCTGTTGAGGCAGAGCTTTGGTAGGACGCATTGGCCTGAAGGTAAGGCTTCATCGTCCCAGTACCGAACGTATAGCGCGCCGTGCCCGACAGCTTCCAGATCGGAGTGATCGGCAGACGGGTGCCCTTCGCCGCCGAAACTATGTTACCGGTGCCGGTGCACTGGTACGTGGGATCGTCGATGATGCACAGGTTCTTCGTCGTCTTGGCATCGGTATAGGCACCGGCAAGGTTGAGCGTCATACCTTCACGATTGTAGGTCAGATCGGCTTCAACACCATTCACCCTGGCGCTTGGGCCATTGTGAATTTCGGTGAACGAGTTGGCCCCCAGATAAGCGAACTGGAATTTCTTCCAATCCTGGTGATAGATCGCGCCGTTGAAACGCAAGCCCTGCGTCAGCGTGGTTTTCCAGCCGATTTCGTAGTTATAGAGATAGTCGGATTGATACGGCCCCACATCGGCGCGGCGGTTGATGCCGCCGGGCCGATACCCCTTTGACGCGGTTGCATAGAGCAACAGCCCCGGCGCCGGCTTCCAGGTTGCGTTGAGGCGATAAGTGACGCCTGAACCCTTGGCCTTGACCGGCTCTATCCCGATCCCGCTGACATAGACACCCAGATTGGTGCATGGGCTGCCGGGGATGATCGGTGCGATCAGCGTCATCGGCGTACCCGACAGGGTCCGAACCCGGTCCCCCGTGGTGGTGAAACAACCAGCCACACCGGTACGCGAAGAGCCGGCGGCGTTGTGCGGCGTCGACGCATAATTGTTCGCCGGATCACGTCCAAAGCCAAAGAAACCGATCAGCGAATTGTCATAGAAAAATGCGCGTGCGCCGCCGGTCAGGGTCAGCTTGTCGCTCACGTCGAAGGCCATTTCGCCGAACATCGCATAGTCCTTGTCAATGCGATGCTGCTGCGTCAGCCACAGCGTGCCGGGCATACCGTTGACCGAAAGATTGGGTGCCAGGTTGGCGACCTGATAGTCCTGATGAATATCATTGGACTGGTACTGGTAAAACGCCCCGGCCACCACCCGCACGGGATCCGCCGACGGAGAAGCGATGCGCAGTTCCTGGCTGAACTTCTTGAAGTGATCAGACCCGATCACCTTCTGCACCGGGCTGATCTTGTTGCCGGTTGCATCATTGAAATAGAAGTATCCGGCAAGTCCGCCGTAATACGAATACATCGAATCGTAGGCTTCAGAATAATCGATGTAATCGGATGAACTGAAGGTCTTCCGGTCAAGATAGGCGCCGGCGTAGGTCAGATCCCAATTGCCCAGCTTGCCTTCAATTGTCAGGCCCGCCTGGACAAACTTGTCGCGCCGGTATTCCGGCGCAAAATGCTGTACCTGAAGATCACCAACCTTTGCATCATAGCCGTACGAGCCGTGGCTACGGGTATCCTGATAGGTCACGCTGGGGGTGACGACCCACGATTCGTTGAGATCAACCTTGAGCGCCGCGCGCCCACCAGCAATCTCTGTGTCGTTGTAGTTCTTCTTGACATAGGCGGCGTTGCTAAGCGCGATTCCGCCATTCTTGGCCGGGGGGCAGCCCTGGGCATTGGTTTCGGGCAGGAAGCTGCGGCAACCCGCGACATTGTCGATATATCCAGCGTCCTTTTCATACCAGCCGACCACGCGCAGGGCCATCATCGAACTGATCGGCGCGTTGATCATCCCCTCAAGCTTGCCGCCCCAACCGCCCTTTTCGACGTGATTGACCTCTCCATCGACGCGGCCTTCGAAGCCTGCGGTCGATGGCTTGTTGGTTATGATGCGGATCGTGCCTGCTTCTGACGAAGCGCCATAGAGCGTGCCCTGCGGGCCGGACAGACTTTCGATACGGGCGATATCGTAGATGTGAACATCAAGGTTACCGCCGATCGTGGTCACCGGCTGTTCATCAAGATAGACGCCGACCGATGGCAGCGGACCCGAGTGGTTGCCATCCCCGCCCGAGGCAACGCCGCGCATATAGATCACGCTGACGCCAGGCGTGCCCGATGTCTGGAACGACACCGAAGGCAGCTGCTGGGCATAGCCCTTGAAGTCAGAAATGTTGAGCTGATCAAGCTTCTGCGTGCCAAGCGCCTGGATAGAGATCGGCACGTTCTGCAGGCTTTCCGAACGCTTTTGCGCGGTGACGACAATCTCTGTCGGATCAACGTTGCTGGCGGCGGGCGCGGCGTCCTGCGCCAGTACGGGGGTGGAAATCAACGCAGTGGTGGTGAACAGCGCCGCGATTGCGACCCGGCGATGGGTGGAATTCATGCAACTTCCCCATTTGCAGAAAAAGATTGCCGACACTGATTCCTGTTCATGCCCAGCGTCAAGTCATGCGCGGATTTCCGTCACCAATCGCACGCACCCGTTGCACAATTACCACGCTGGCGGCGGTGCCGGATAGTGGTCCAGAACCGCACCAAGGACAGCGCGCAGGGGGTCGAGGTGATCGGAAAACGGCTTCCACGCCTCTGTTCCGTCGCGGAAAATCGGCTGGCGGACCTGTTCGGAACTGGGCGTGCGAACCGCGCGGTCATTGTTGTAGAAGGTCAGGCAGGCCTGTTCGAACGGCAATTGGCAATAGTCCAGCAACGCGCGGACCTCCGCCTCGGTATCGTCGACCAGCCGTTCATAGATGACCCTGTGGACCCGGCCGGACAGCACCCGGTCTACGTGCGCCATCAGCCGCACATAGTCGGCATAGTACTTCCCCATGTCCCCCAGATCATAACTGAACCCCTGTCCCCGGGCAAAGTGCTGTTTGAAGTTGGAAAAACAGCAGCTTAGCGGATGGCGGCGCACATCGATGATCCGCGCATTAGGCAGGATAAGGTGGATGAACGGCACATAGGCCCAGTTGTTGGGCAGCTTGTCGATATAGAACGGCCGCGCGGTCTTGCGCTGGATCCGGGTGCGCTGGAGAAATTCCTGGCCAAGCGCGCGCAGAGCCGCCCCGTCAAGCGGCTCGGCCGCGGCCGGGTAGGGCCGGTGGCGCAGGGCCAGCGCCGGAATATCCGGCAATTCCATGGTCCCTTCCACCTGGCTGTGGCTGGACAGGATCTGTTCCACCAGGGTCGATCCCGCGCGCGGCATCCCGACAATGAACACGGGATCAGGCGCATCGCAGCCCTGCCCGGCCCGCGCGGCAAGGAATTCGGGCGTGAACAGCGCGATCGAGCGATCGACCTGGCCCGAAATCTGCTTCGGATCATAGTCAATCTGCGTCCGGCGCAGGGCATTGCCGGCGGCATAGTGCGCAAATGCCGGGTCAGCCTGCCCGCGATCCTCCAGCGCTTTTCCCAGCGCGAAATCCAGATGAAACCGGTCCTCCTCCGCCAGATCGGGTGAAGCGAGCGCCGCCTGCATCGCGGCGATGTCATCATCGGTGAATTTCACCGTCTTCAGGTTGGCAAGGCTCCACCAGGTTTCACCCAGAGTCGGCGTCAGTTGCAGCGAGCGCCGGTAGGCGGCGATGCCTTCTTCCAGCCGCCCCACCGTCTTGAGCACGTGGCCATAGCTCATCCAGACCTTCGGCTGATTGGGCGCGCGTTCCAGCACGGTCTGATAAACCGCCAGGGCATCGTCAAAATCACCCAGCCGGCTGAGTGCGGCGGCCTGCAGATTGCCAAAGCCGGCATTGTCGGGTTCTTCCGCGACCACGCGGTTGAGTTCCTCGATCGCTTCGGCCGGCCGGTTCTGGCGGTAGAGCACCAACGCCAGATTGGCGCGCGCGGCGGTGAAGGCGGGGGACAGTTCCAGCGCGCGCCGCAGCAGGTTTTCCGCATCCCGGTTGCGCCCGATCCGCCCGGCCAGTTCGGCAAACAGCCGGATCGCCGCGACATCAAAGGGATCCTCCTTCAGATGCGCGCGCAGCAGCGGTTCGGCCCGGGGCAGATCGTTGTCGTTCATCGCCATCGCCGCCTCGATCAGGCGCGGATGGTACTGGCCAAGGCGGGATAGCCAGGACTGGGTGGTGATGGTGGTCATTGGCGCTGCAAGAAACATGGTGACGCGCCGGGATCAAGCGATAGGTTGCGGGTAATGGTTGGGGAGGCTGGATTGGCATCGACAAACGGTCGCGCGCTGGGGTTCTGGGCGGTGCTGGCGCTCTGCGTTGGCAACATGATCGGATCGGGCATCTACCTGCTGCCCGGAACGCTCGCCCCGCTGGGCTGGAACCAGCTTGCCGGCTGGCTGGTGACGATTGGCGGTGCGCTCGCCCTGTCAGTGGTATTTGCCCGGCTCAGCGCCCGGGTACCGCGTGCCGGCGGGCCTTATGCCTATGCCGACGCCGCATTCGGTCCGCTGGCGGGATTTGTCACTGCCTGGTCCTATTGGGTGATGACCTGGGTGGGCAACGGGGCGATTGCCGTGGCGGTGGTCAGCAACCTCAGCCTGATCTTTCCCGCGATCGGGCAGACGCAAGGCCTGCCTGCGCTGCTGGCGATTGCCTGCGTCTGGGTGTTGACCCTGATCAACATCATTGGCGTTCGCGCCGCCGGGCGGGTGCAGGAAGTAACCACGGTGCTGAAGCTGCTGCCGCTGGTGGCGCTGATCCTGCTGGGTTTCTATCTGGCGATCAGCGGCGCACCGCGCGCACCCGATCCCGCCGTGGCGATAACTTCAGGCCATGTCGCGGCAGCGGCGGCGCTGACCTTCTGGGGCTTCCTTGGCCTTGAATCCGGAACCGTCCCAGCGGACAAGGTCGATAACCCGCAGCGCAATGTGCCGCGCGCCACGCTGATCGGCGTGGTGCTGACCGGGGTGATCTATTTCGGGATCTCGCTGACGTTCGCCCTGTTCATGCCGGTGAGGGAAGCAGCAGGATCACCGGCCCCGGTGGCCGATTTTCTGGGCCACTATTTCGGTTCCGGAGTTGCCAGCGTGGTCGCGCTGTTTGCCGCGATCAGCGCATTCGGCGCGCTCAACGGCTGGATTCTGGTTCAGGGTGAAATGCCCTGGGCCATGGCCCGCGGCGGGGTGTTTCCGCGCTGGTTCGCCGCCGAGAGCAAGAGCGGCACCCCGCTGCGCGGCCACATCCTGTCAAGCGCGCTGCTGACCGGACTGACCCTGATGAACTATCAAAAGGGCATGGCCAGCCTGTTTGAGACGATTGCCTCGATCAGTCTGGCCGCCGGCCTGCTGGCCTATCTGATGAGCGCGCTGGCCGCGCTGAAGCTGATCCCCGGTGAACGCGGCCTGATGTGCGCCGCGATCATTGCCGCGGCGTTCACCCTGTGGGCCGAATGGGGCCTTGGCCTGCAGGCGCTTGGCTGGGGCGCGCTGCTGATCGTGCTGGGGCTGCCGGTGTTCTGGCTGGTTAGAGTATCCGTGATGATCAAG
>JAFEEX010000018.1:0-99071 GCA_018240895.1 Pseudomonadota bacterium
ATAATTATGAATCAGACTCTTAGAATTCCATCCAGGCAATTGTCGAGCAAGTCGAGGATTGCGTCTTGAAGTTCGATGTCGCGGGTAAGCATCCGAACGAAGAATGCTTTCGTCGGCGACGCACGAGCCGTATCGATTTGATGCTTTTGGTCGGTCATCCGCACTCCTCCACGTCCTGCAATCTCAACGGATAGCGACGACCTGTAAAGACCGGGTTTTCATTGAAGTGAAGGAACGTCGTCAAACGATGCCCGGAACTTCTCGATCAACGCATCTTCGTCTTTCGTTTCGCATTCCCAAATCACCATCACTCGCCAACCGAGTGCCGTGAGCTTGGAATATGCAAGACTGTCCCTCGCCACGTTGGCAGTGAACTTATCGTGCCAGAAATCGACGTTGCTCTTCGGCATGGATGCCTTCCGGCACCCGGAATGGCGGTGCCAAAAGCAACCATGCACAAAAATTACGACCCTGTGCCTCGGTAAGGTCAGGTCCGGCTTTCCGGGCAAATCGTTTCGATGCAATCGAAACCGCAAACCCAGGCTGTGAGCCATTCGCCGGACCCTCATCTCCGGTGTCGTGTGCTTGCTTGCGACCCGAGACATCAGCCATGATCTGCGTTCGGGAGTAAGCCTATCGACCACGAAACTATTCCGCTGCTTGAGCTAGGTCCTCATCTCCAAATGTTCGACCCGGTTGCTGCACATTTTCCACCTTGGAGCGGATCGCCTGAAACACAGCCTTGGCGATGATGGGTGAAACGCTGTTCCCGATCATTCTGAAGCTGTGCCAGACAGTAGGATGGAAAAGATGGGCGTCGGGGAATCCTTGCAGCCTTGCGGCTTCGCGAACGGTGATAACGCGGTTCTCGGAAGGATGGATCGGCCTTACCGATTGGTATGAACCGCGATCGGCACCCGTTCCCGCTCGAAGCGTTGGGCATTGCCCGCCCCATGCCAGGCGGGGGTGGCGACCAATCTTATCCATGCTCCCCGGCACAACGCGAGAGAAGCGATCAACGACGCTTTCGGTGTGCGCTGTAAACTTGTGGCCGGTAAATTGCCCGCTGTCTGAACGAAGCTGGCGCGCGTAGTTCGACGGAGTGCCGCGGCGCGTAATTTTCCACTGATCGAACCCACCATGGTCAAGAAGTTGCCGGGCGTCTTGCAAGTCCAGAATAGCATCACGCACCGTCGCCGCCGGCCGCTTGAAGGCATCCATGTCTTCGGCCGAAAACGGGTCGCAACGATCACGGTCAATGCCGATAACGAAAATGCGGGGCCTCTTGGTCGGCGCACCGAATTGGGAAGCGTCCCATCCCTGCGGGCCAATCACATCATACGACCCGGCCACGACGGCGATTGCATCGTCCAATTCGGATCGAGCATCCTCATAGGCGAGACCTGGGACGTTCTCCATGACGAAGAACGCAGGCTTCAATTCGCTTACCAGACGGAAGAAGTGACCGAGCAAGGTTCGGCGGACATCCGTTGCGTCACGGCGTCCGATGCTGCTGAAGCCTTGGCAAGGCGGGCCACCGAAGACGCCATCGACTTGCTGACCCACCGAGGTTTCGACCTGCTGTCCCGTCAATTGGGCAATATCGGCGAGGTGGAGTTGGGTGCTTTGAAAGTTGCGTGTGTAGGATGACGTAAGAATCGGGTCGATGTCATAGGCGGCTGCGACCTCGAAGCCCGCCTGATGGGCGCCAAGGGAGAATCCACCACTTCCGCAAAAGAGATCGACCAACTTCATCGCATTCGTGCCCACTCCCTCTAGGTGCGCCTGGCGGTCAATCTTGCCTTACGGGGGTCCGAAGGAAAAGCCCAGCCGCTGAAATTCGGTGCCTATTCGGTACTCGATGCTTTCTCAGGCGCTTCCCTTTTCCTTCTTACAAATTCAAGTATCTGATTTATAATCGTTTTTATGGTGAGCCCTGCTGGGTTCGAACCAGCGACCTACTGATTAAAAGTCAGTTGCTCTACCGACTGAGCTAAGGGCCCGACTATCTGCGCGCCCTAGGCAGCGGGCGCGGCAAGGTCAAGCGGGCGTGTAGCTGGCGCAGGGTCAGCCCGGTGAGCGGATCGCGCCAGCGCGGTGCGATATTCAGCGCCGGCACCAGCACGAAGGCGCGCTGGCGAAAGGCGGGGTGCGGCACGGTCAGGCCGGGCGATGTCCACGGGCCGCCGCCCCACAACACGATGTCAAGATCAAGCACTCGCGAGGTCCAGCGCTGCCCGCCGCGCCTGCGCCCGAACTGGCGCTCGATCCGTTTGAGCAGGGCGAGAAGCGCGGGCGGGTCCAGCCGGGTCGCCACCAGCGCCGCGCGATTGGCATAGCGCCGCCGCGACGGGCCAAGCGGGGCGCTGCGGATCACCGGGCTGGCCTTGATCACTCGTACTTCGGTGCCGTTCAGCACCTCCAGCGCCGCGCTCAGCACCCTTTCCGGAGCACCGTAGCGGTGATGACGCCGATTGGAACCAAGCGCGATCAGGTAGCACCCGGCGGCATCGGCGGGCATGGTCAGATATCCTCGGCGATCCGGCCGTAAAGCTGGGGACGGCGATCGCGGAAAAAGCCCATACCAGCGCGGTGGCGCGCCGCCCGGTCCAGATCGACCGTGGCGATCAGCACGCCCTGTTCCTCCCCGCCATAGTTCGCCAGGAAATCACCCCATTCGTCAGCGATGAACGAATGGCCATAGAAGCGCTGTCCATCCTCCAGCCCGGTGCGATTGGCGGCGATGACGGGCATACAGTTCGACACGGCGTGGCCCAGCATGGCGCGCCGCCACATCCGGCTGGTATCAAGATCGGGGTCATAGGGTTCGGACCCGATCGCGGTGGGGTAAAGCAGCGCCTCCGCCCCGTTCAGCGCCAAGACCCGGGCAGCTTCGGGATACCACTGGTCCCAGCAGATCCCGACGCCGATCCGCGCGGTTCCGCCGGTGGCAGGCACATCCCACACCTTGAACCCGTCGTTGCCCGGGCGGAAATAATACTTTTCCTCATAACCCGGCCCATCGGGGATGTGGCTCTTGCGGTAAGTGCCCATCACTGCCCCGTCCGGCCCGATCATCGCCATAGTGTTGTAATAGTGATGCCCGTCCCGTTCAAAAAAACTGGTCGGAATGGCGATCCGGTGCCGCTGGGCAAGGGCCTGCATCGCCCGGACCGAGGGATGTTCCGCCGTGGGCCGGGCCAGCGCGAAGCGCGCTTCCTCTTCCTGCTTGCAGAAATAGGGGCCTGAAAACAGCTCTGGCGGCAGCACGAGCTGCGCGCCTTGCTTCGCGGCTTCCTCAACCAGCATCGAGACGGCAACGATGTTCTCCGCCTCGTCAGGGGAGCCAAGCGGAAGCTGAAGGGCGGCGACGGTAAGGGTGCGGGTCATGCCAGCGGATTATGGGCTGCGGCGCGCGAAGTCCATATTGCCGTTGCGCCCCGCGCACCCCACATTGGGATGAAAGCGGACAAGGAGGCACACGAAGGTATGGCACAGGCAATAATCGCGGGCGGCTGCTTCTGGTGCACAGAGGCGGTGTTCCGCCGGCTTGATGGGGTGAGCGAGGTGGAAAGCGGATATATCGGCGGCACAGTGCCCGATCCGACTTACAAACAGGTGTGCAGCGGCCAGACCGGCCATGCCGAGGCGATCCGCGTGAGCTTCGATCCCGCGGTGCTGACCTATGGCGACCTGATCGACGTGTTCATGGCCACGCATGATCCAACCCAGCTCAACCGCCAGGGCAACGACATCGGCACACAGTACCGCTCCGCCATTTTCCCCCTTGATGCCGATCAGCGCGCCGAGGGAGAGGCCGGGATCGCCCGCTGGAACGCCGATCATGCCGGGCAGTCTGCTGTCACGACAATTGAAGGGCCAGCGCAGTGGTATCCGGCCGAGGACTATCACCAGGAATACTGGGAAGGCGAAGGCCAGCGCAACCCTTACTGCCTGGCAGTGATCCCGCCCAAGCTGGCGAAATTGCAAAAGGGTTTTGCCGCGCGGGTGAAGGGGTAGGGAAAGCGGGCAAAGCCCTCTCCCCTTCAGGGGAGAGGGTTGGGAGAGGGGGAAGTCGGCCTGCCCCAGGTCTTCAATCGCCCTTCACCACCTTGCTCGCCGTGATATGCCCGGCCAGTTCGTCCGGGTAGAAATAGACCGGGCGCAGGTTGCCGTCGGCGTAGCGCCCGGTCTGGTCCTTGAAGTGGGGTGAGGCGGGATCGCTGCTCAGGCCGCCGGCGGTTACCGCGCGGGCGCGGACCCTTGGGCCGAATTCGATCGCGGCGACGAAGCTGTTGCCCTTGGTCCCGTACCAGCGCCGCGTTCCCGGATAGCGCTGCGCCCCGAACGCGGCGAGCGAGCCGAACTGCGCCGACGCGAAGGGGACCGGGGTGCTGGGTCGGGCATCGTCAAAGACCTGGGTAATCGCGCCGTCGTTGCGCTGAAACCGGTTGATCTCTCCCCAGGGGACTTGCCACGATCCGAAATCGGCGGTCAGCCTGGCCATGGCTTCGTCCAGCGCGGCCAGCTTTTGCGCGTCGCTGGCCTGGGTGGCCATCCAGTCCTGCACGGAAATGCGCTGCGCCGCGGCAGCTTCTGCCCCCTTGCTCCACAGCGCATCGGCCCAGAATGCGGCAAGGCTGGTTTCGGTTGAGCCAAGGTTCCAGCGGCAATCCCATTTGCCCAGCAGCGCCACTGCCCCGGCGCGCGCGGGATCGGGGGAGCGGGCCTGCGCCTCCACCAGCCCCGGAATCAGCCGCGCGAACAGGGGCAACCACGGATCGTAAGCCGCGTCCACCAGACCATCCAGCGTAAGGCGCGGCGCGGCGGACAGTACCCTGATCGCGTGCCGGGTGCGCGGCACTTGCCCCACCTGGTCGAGATAGCGCGGATAGGCCGTCTGCTTCGGACTGTCCTTGCCCGCACCCCACCATGGTCCGTCGTTGACGTTGAACACCCAGCCATTCGCCGGATTGACCACCTCTGGCAGGGTGTTCAGCGCGTGAAGTCCGCGCCAGTCGGTCGCCGGGTCGCTGCCGTCAACCGGCCTGGTATAGTCAAAGCGGTTGTCCCTGATCGGCATGAATTGCGGCATGAAAAATGCCGCCTCGCCCTTGCTGTCGGCAAACAGGGTGTTGTTGGATGAATTCGCTTTCAGCGCGGCAACCTTGCGGAAGCTGGCAATATCGCTGACCTTGGTGCGCAGAAAGCTTTGCTGAAGCGCGGCGACCGGGCGGTTCATCAGCGCGGCGGCAATCCACCTGTCACCCTCTGCGCGAACGACCGGGCCGTGGTGGGTGGTATAGGTGGTGAAGGTGCGGCTGGCCATGGTGCCATCGGCCAAACGATAGTGCAGCGTGATCGGCTTCACCGCAACCGCGCGGTCCTGCTTGCCATAGCGATAGGTGAAGCCCCGGTCTGCGGGCGTCACCACCTCCGCAAACTCATCGATATTGTCGACCCCGCTGGAAGTATGCATCCACCCCGCGCTGGCATTGAAACCCTGATAGATAAAGAATTGCCCCCAGGTTGCCGCGCCATAGGCGTTGAGGCCCTGCTTGCTGGTCACCTGCTGTTCGTCGCGGAAGAAGAAGCTGGTGTGCGGATTGATCAGCAGCAGGGCATGACCGCTGACGCTGTGCGACGGGGCGATCACGAAACCGTTCGATCCCTGCGGCTCACGCGGGGTCAGGCCCCGTTCCTCGTCGGTCAGGGCCACAGTGCGGTGTTCATAGAAAGCCTGAAGCTGGCTGAGCGAGACGCTTTCGATATCGCCGCCGATGCTCCCTTCCGAAAAGCTGAGCGCCATCCACGGTTCGAACCGGGTGATGACCTTGGGCTTCACCTGCGGGTGATCGGCCAGATACTGGTTGAGGCCCGCCGCCCATGCCTGCATCAGCCCGCGCAGCCAGGCCGGGCTTTTGGCATATTGCACCTTGAGATCGGCGGGATCGATCCATAGTCTTTGGCGCAGATCCTGCCAGAGCTGCCCCTCGCCCTCAGCCTCTGCGCGGCGGCCAAGGCTGGTGAGGTAATTCATCTCGATCCGGTTGAAATCATCCTCGGCCTGGGCATAGATCATCCCGAATACCGCATCGGCGTCAGTCTGCCCCGAAATGTGCGAGACGCCCCAATCGTCGCGCACGATCTCTGCATGATAGGGCGCGGCGGCGGCTGGGCCGGCCAGAGCCAGCGCGAAAACGGTGAGCGCGGCGAAACGCGGCATGAATTGTCTCCCACAAGGCTTGGGTTGACTGTGACAGGAACAGCCGCCCCGGGGCAAGCGCCCTCAACCGTTTCGCCAGCGCGCCGCGAAGAATCCGTCAAGCCCGCCCACATCGCCCAGCATCCCCGGATCGGTGCCCAGCCAGGCCTGGCCGGTTGGAATGATGCCGGCGGGCAGTTCATCAATGCGGAGCGGAACGGCAGGGAGCGGCACGGCGGCAACCTGCCCTTCCCCCTCGGCCGCTTCCAGCGAGCAGACCGCATAGACCAGTTGCCCGCCCGGCACGACCCAGCGCGCCGCGCGCGCCAGCAATGCAGTTTGCAATTCCGCCATTTCCGCAATCTGGCGCGAGCCGATGCGGTGGAGCACATCGGGATGGCGGCGGCAGGTGCCGGTTGCGGTGCAGGGCGCATCAAGCAGCACCGCGTCAAATTGCTCCGCCGGCTCCCACGTCAGGGCATCGGCGGTGATCAGGTCCGCGGTGAGCCCGGTCCGCTTGAGGTTGTCCCGCATCCGTTCAAGCCGCCGTGCGCCCCTGTCCAGCGCGGTAACCTGCCAGCCCGCAGCCGCCAGTTGCAGCGTCTTGCCCCCCGGCGCGGCGCAAAGATCGAGCACGCGCCGTCCGCCGCCTGCGCCCAGCAGCCGCGCGGGAAGGCTGGCGGCCAGATCCTGAACCCACCATGCGCCTTCGGAAAAGCCCTCAAGATTTTCAACCGCGGTGCCGCGCGGCAGCCGGACATGGCCGGGCATCAGCGATGTACCGCCCAGCCGCTCAGCCCACTGCGCCGTCGCGGCGGGATCGCGCAGCGTCAGGTCCAGCGGGGGCGGTTCGGCCAGCCCGGCGGCAATGGCAGGTGCGCGCGCTCCCCAACGCCCGGCAACGGGGGCTGGCAGACTGGGCGTCTCCGGCAGCGCGGCTCCGCGCTTTACCAGCGCCGAAAACACTCCATGCGCCAGCCGGCGGGGGCCGCCTGACAGCAGCGGCAATCCGGTGGCGATCACCGCATGGGGCGGGGTATCGAGCCGCAGCCACCCGGCCAGCATCAGCCGCAGCACGGCGCGCGGTTTGGCATCATCGGGCAAGGGCTGCCGCGTGGCACTGTCAATCAGGGTGTCCAGATCGGTCAGCCAGCGCAGCACCTCTCCGGCAAGGGCACGGGCCAGCGCTTTGTCGGGCGCGCTGCGCAGGCCCTGCAGCGCGCCGTGCGCCGCCTGATCAAGCGTTTCGCCGCGGCGCAGAACCGCATCAAGCAACCGCAGCGCTGCCTTGCGCGCCGGAAGGCCGGGAATATCCATGCGCCGCCCCTAGCCGCGATTGCATTCAAGGGCCAGCAGGCGCACAATAAAGCCATGACCAAGCGCGCCACCCAGCGGCCCGAAGCTTTCGTGAAGCCAGCCTATTGGAGCAATGCCCCTGCGCCGGTGCCGGAACCCGCCAAGCCAGAGCCCGATCCGCTCGGCCTTTCGCCCACGCGGTTCGGGGACTGGACGCTGAAGGGCGTGGCGGTGGATTTCTAGATCCACCCCGCCAGTTCGCGGCGCACCAGCGTTTCCAGCATGGCCATTCCGGCCTTGCCCGCGTTCAGGCAATCAAGCGCGGCGAAGTGGGTGCCGCCGGCGGCAAGGAAGGCGTCGCGCCCCCGGATCGCCAGTTCCTCACGGGTTTCCAGACAATCAGCCGCGAAGCCGGGGGCGGTGATGACAAGGCGTCTGGTGCCTTTGGCTGCCTCGGCCAGCAGGACCGCGTCAGTCGCCGGTTCCAGCCATTTGGCGCGACCGAAGCGAGACTGGAAGGTGACCTCTATCCGCAGCGCCGGATAGTCCGCCGCCAGCGCATCGGCCAGCAGGCGTGCGGTTTTCTGGCATTGGCAGTGATAGGGATCGCCAAGCTGCAGCGTCCGCAGCGGCATTCCGTGGAATGACAGCAGCAGCACCTCTGGCACGAAATCGAGCGCGGCAAGCTGGCGCGCGGTATCGGCGCGCAATGCCTCGATATGAGCGGGATCGTCATGGTACGGCGGCAGGATGCGAAGCGCCGGTTGCCAGCGCATCTTGCCCAGCTGTGCGCCCAGTGCGTCAATCGCGGTGGCGGTGGTTGGGCCCGAATATTGCGGATAAAGCGGTGCGACCAGAATCCGCTCGCAGCCCGCATCCTTCATCGCTTGCAATTTCGGCCCCAAAGCCGGGTTGCCATAACGCATCGCCCAATCGACCTGCACTCCATCGCCCAGCCGCGCCTGCAATGCCTCAGCCTGTACCCGGGTGATTGCGGCGAGCGGGGAGCCTTCCGGTCCCCATATCTGCTGATAGGCGTGAGCCGACCTGCCCGGGCGAGTGACAAGGATGATCCCGTTCAGGATCGGCCACCACACCAGTTTGGGAATTTCCACCACGCGGCGGTCAGACAGGAATTCCCTCAGATAGCGCCGCACCGCTGCCGGGCTTGGCGCATCGGGCGTGCCCAGGTTGACCAGCAGCACCCCGATGCGCGCGGGCACAACCGGGGGATGATCGGCGGGCCGAGTCACTGCGCCTGTGCCCCCAGCGGCAGCGATCGGGCACGGGTTCCCCCGGCAGCATAAAGCGCATTGGCTATTGCCGGAACCACCGCCGAAGCGCCCAGTTCACCCGGATCGAAAGGCTCACCCTTGCTGCTGGCGAATTCCACCAGAATTTCCGGGCAATCGGCGAGCAGCGGCAAGCCCAGCAGGCCAAGCCGCCCGGTTTGCGGCAGTCCGTTGGCGTAAATGGTGGTGCAGCCATTGGCCAGGCCCATGCCAAAGATCAGCCCCCCCTCGATCTGCTGGCGGGCGATGTCGAGGTTGATGATCCGCCCGATGTCAGCCACCACGGTCAGCTTGTCGACGCGAATTCCGCGTTCATCGCGGCGCGCGCTGGCAACCACGGCAATCCGTCCCTCGCGCCCGGCCACCACCATCTTGTGACAGGCCAGCCCCTGCCCGCTGCCAGTCGCGCCGCCGTTCCATTCAGCCAGGGTAGCAGCGCGCTGCAGCACATTGGCCAATCTGATGTCATGCCCCAGCATCGCCATGCGATAGGACATCGGTTCGCGGCGGGCGCGCGACGCCAGTTCGTCAATGAATGTCTCGATCAGGAAACAGCCCAGCGCCGCGCTGTTGCCGCGCAGCCGCGCCGTGGGCAAATCGATCCGGGCGGGGCAATGCTCGATCAGCAGTGTCTCCACCGCATAGGGCGGCACCATCCCTTCCAGCGCAAGCGGATCGCCCTGGCCCTGCGCGGCAAGCGCGCCGCGCAGGCTGCGCTGATCGAACAGCCGTGCCCCGAATTCGCGCACGGTCGCCGGCATTGCCACCCGCACCTTCAGCGCGGTCAGTGTTCCGTCCGGCGTGGTGCGCGCGGCCAGGATCGCGCGGGCCGGACTGCGCGGCGACCCGGCGACGTGTTCCTGCCAGCGCGACCAGCAAAGCTGCACCGGTTTGCCAACCTCACGCGCGATCAGTGCCACTTCGGCGGCGTGATCATTTTCCAGCCGGCGGTCGAAACTGCCGCCAGCGGGCATCGGATAGAGAATGACATTGTCGATACCGATGCCCAGGGCCCGCGCCGCGCTGCGGCGCGCCGCCTGAGGGGCCTGGCTGGCAATCCACAGTTCCAGCTTGCCATCATCATAACGCGCCGTGGCGCTGGCGGTTTCAAGCTGGGCGTGAAGCGCCGGTTCGATCGAATAGCCGGCAACATGTTCAAACTTGCTGGCCAGCCAGGTGCCGGGATCGCCGGAACGGGCCACTTCCACCGCATCGCCGCGGCGCAGCGCGTGATCCAGCACCTTGCCGATCCGCAGCGAATCCGCACGCTGCGTTACCTTGAAACGCGGCGCGATCCGCTTCAGTGCTTCTTCCGCGGCCCACCAGTTCGATCCCGTCGCCGCCAGCCAGTCCGGCCCTTCGACCAACCGTAGAAAGCCGCTGACGCTTTTGCCCGGCGCGGGATCATGGCTGCCCAGCGCTGCCTCGCCGATCGGGGCATGGCGGATCGCGGCAAAGACCATGTCGGTCAGCCGCACGTCTGCGGCAAAGGCATAGCTGCCATCGACTTTGGCGGGAAGGTCAAGCCGGGGACAGGCCAGCGGCGCGCCCACTGGAAATTCGGCCGGGTTTTCGCCCGGCGGCTGGGCGCGCAGCACCGGCGGAGAGGGCGGCGCATATCCCGCCGCATCCTCGGCAAGGTCAGCGAAGGACAGGCGCCGCTTGTCATGGACGATGAAGCCGCCCACGGCGTCGCACTCTTCCCAGGACAGGTTCCAGCGCGATGCCGCGGCCTTTGCCAGCATGGCCCGCGCCGATGCCGCGGCGATCCGCGCCGGCATTTCGAACGCCATGATCGATGTACCATCGGCGGCAACGTCAAACGCTTCCCCCTCGGCATAGCGCCGGGCCAGATAATCGTCGGGCTTGTCGGCCAGGCCTGAAAACAGCGGCATCCACAGGCTGGCCCAGCGCGCCGCCAGCGGCACATTGGCATAGACCCCGCTAACCGGGGCTGGCTCCACCGCAACCTGGCGCCAGTCCGCGCCAAGCTCACCCGCTATGATCTGCGGGATCAGGGTGGTGATGCCCTGGCCCATTTCGGTTTCAGGGACAGCCACAGTGACCACGCCGTCCTTGCCGATCTTCAGCCAGGCATCGAAAGCTACCTCGCCCGGCCCGGCGGGCAGCGGCGCGGTAAAGCGGCGCGGGGTCAGCGTCCAGGCCAGCAGCAATCCCCCCGCTGCCCCCGCGCCCAATATCACGCCGCGCCGCGAAAGGTGCATCGCGCCCGTGCCCTTACCGGTTGTCAAGCCAGCTGGAGATGCGGCGGGCGATGGCGGAGAAGGCCTCTCCTTCACGGCCGTCGCTGGCGGCGGGCGGCGTTCCCGCATCGCTGGCCTTGCGGATTTGCAGGTCCAGCGGAATCCGCCCGAGGAAGGCAAGGCCCATGTCCCTGGCCGCCACCTCTGCCCCGCCCGCGCCGAACGGGTCGCTTACCTCGCCGCAGTGCGGGCAGGCATAGCCGGCCATATTTTCCACCATGCCGATCACCGGCACCTGTCCCACCTCAAACAACTGGACTGCCCGGCGCGCATCGATCAGTGCCAGATCCTGCGGGGTGGAAACGATCACCGCGCCGTCAGGCTTGTGGCGTTGCAGAATGGTAAGCTGCACATCGCCGGTGCCCGGCGGCAGATCGACAATCAGGGTATCGACCGCGCCCCAGTCGGCATCGATCAACTGGCCAAGCGCATTGCTGGCCATCGGCCCGCGCCAGGCGATCGCCTTGTCAGGATCAATCAACTGCCCCATCGACAGTACCGGAACGCCCCACTGGTTGGGAACGGGGACCAGCTTGTCATTGCGCGCCTCCGGTTTGACGCCCTCGCTGCCGAACAGCCGCGGCTGTGACGGGCCATAGATATCGGCATCGACCAGCCCGACCTTGCGGCCCATCCGCGCCAGGGCCACGGCCAGATTGGCCGATACGGTTGACTTGCCAACCCCGCCCTTGCCCGAACCCACCGCGATGATCCTGCGCCGGGGCTTGTCGGCCATCAACGCCACGCGCACATCCTGCACGCCCGGCTTGCCGGCCAGCGCCTCTTTCACCGCTGCTTCCAGCCGTTCGCGCTCCACCTGGTCAAGGCCAGCGGCATCGAGCACGGCAATCGCCACGCCGTCATTAAGACGCAGGCTTTGCAGGCGGGACTGGGCAAGCTGGGGCAGCGCGGCGCGCAGGGCGTCGGTCGGATCACTCATGCCACCCCCCTAGCAAGGAAAAAGCGTCAGGAGACACTGTTTTTGTGCGTGATGCACACCTATAACGGGTGGCAATGAGAGGAAATGACGAATTCGAGAGCGGACGCGTGCTGGCAATGGCCGGCGGCAAGAGTCCGTGGGGCAAAGGCAGCGGCACGGCCGAAGCCGATCCACCCGTGGTCGATCCGGACGCCGGAACTGCCGAGGACGCGCCGGCTGCGGGCGGCAGCGACAGCGCTCCGCGCCCGTTCAACCCGTGGCTGCCCCCCCAGCGTGAGCCGGAAAGCGGCAGGCGATCAGCCAATATCGAGGATATCCTGCGGCAGCGGGCCTTTCGCCCGGGTGGAACCGGCGGCGGCGCGCGTACCTGGTTGCCGCTGGTGCTGATCGGGGCCGTCGTGGCCTGGATCGGGGGCACCTCGATTCATTTCCTCGGCAAGGGCGAACAGGGGCTGGTCACCACTTTCGGCAAGTATCAGAAGACCGTTGGTTCGGGCCTGACCCTGACGCTGCCCTGGCCGGTCCAGGCGATTGCAAGCCGCAACACCGCAAAGATCGAGGAGCTTGCCCTGCCCGATCCCGACGGCGAAAACCTGATGATCACAAGCGACCGGCAATTAGCTGATATCGCGGTAAAATTTCGCTGGCGGATCACCGATCTGAAGCGTTTTACCTATGGCGCTGACAATAGCGAGAAGGCGATCGCCCAACTGGCCGATGCCCAGGTCCACGCCGCCGTTGCCGAGCAGACCTTTGACGATCTGATCGAAGGATCGCGGCGCGTTGAATTGCAGCAGGTGATCGCGGCGCGCAGCCAGGCGGTGCTCGATGCCTGGAAACTGGGGGTCAAGGTTGACGGCGTGGAGATAGTCCGCGCCAATCCGCCGGCGCGCCTGTCTGACGCATTCCGCAAGATTGCCGACGCCAAGCAGGAAACCCGCAAGAAGATCGAGGACGCGCAGAACAGCGCCCAACGGACGCTGAGCAACGCCCAGACCGAGGCAGCCGACTTTGAAGCCGTCTATGCCCAGTACAAGGAGGCGCCCGGCATCACCCGCAAGCGCCGTTACTATGAAGCGATGGAACGGGTGCTGGCCAACAATGCCAAGATCGTGGTCGGCTCTGGCACGGCAGGGGTGACCGTGGCCGCGCCGCCAGCCCCCAGCCCAGGCGAAACCCCCTCACCCGCCGCGACGGGAGGGCAATAGGATGAACGCCTTCATACAACGCCACCGCGCGGCGATGTTCCTGGTGGGATCGATCGCGCTGCTGCTGGGCCTGTGCGTTACCTTCGTGCCCGAATCGTCGCAGGCCGTGGTGCTGCGCATGGGTGATCCGGTGCGGGTCATCAATCGCTGGAAGCCGAACAGCCCGCCCGGAGGCGGCGGACTGGTGGCGCACCTGCCGTTTGTGGAACAGGTGGCCTGGGTCGATCGCGGTCTGATCACCTTTACCGCGCAGCGTCAGCCGATCCGCACCGCTGACCAGTTTCCGCTGCTTGCCGATATTACCGCCACGTACCGCGTGTTCGATCCGGTCAAGCTGATCGATCAGGCCGGGGGGCCGCAGCGCGCGGGCGAACAGCTGCGATCGGTGCTGGGGTCGCTGGCCCAGCAGGAACTGGGCCAGGCCAGCGCGATGACGCTGCTTCAACCGGGCAGCGGCGGAGCCTTTGCCAGCCTGCGCGCCGCGCTGGATGCCAAGGCGCGCCCGCTGGGCATTCAGGTGGTTGACGTGCGCCTGACCGCCAGCGCCCTGCCCGAGGCGGAATTGCAGCAAACCTATGAACGGATGGACGCCGAACGCAGCCGCATTGCCGCCAGCGAAATTGACGCCGGCAACCGCCAGGCCGAACAGATCGCCGCCAAGGCGCAGATCGACGCCGCCCGGATTCTGGGCAGCACCGCCGGCCAGGACCCGGAATTCTATGACTTCTACCGCGCCATGCAGAGCTATGAGCTGATTTTCGCCAACCCCGCCAACAAGGGGTCATCGACCATCATTCTGGGGTCTGACAACGAATACCTGAAGCAGTTCAAGGGGAATTAGCCCATTCAAATCCTGTTCAGGCACAGCGGCGTGAATCGCCGGCGGGGCAGGAAGAGATTAACAAGAGGAACGTGATCACGTGCGATATGCTTATGGAGTAACTTCGGCGCTGCTGATGGGCGGCGCGGCCCTTTCGCTGGCGACAGGCCTGCCCGCGGGTGCGCAGGTTGCCCAGAACGATGCCAGCCAGATGCAGGGCGTTGTCCCCCGCAGCGGAGCCCCGGCCAGCTTTGCCGACCTGACCCAGCAATTGCAGCCGGCAGTGGTCAACATTTCCACCCGCCAGAAAGTTCAGGTCCAGGCCGGAAACAATCCCTTTGCCGGAACCCCGCTTGAAGGGCTGTTTGGCGGCGGCGGCGGAAACGGCGCACCGCAAACGCGCGAGGCGCAGTCGCTCGGTTCGGGCTTCATCGTTTCGTCCGATGGCTATGTGGTAACCAACAATCACGTCATCACCGCCGAGGGCAAGGGACAGGTCGAATCGATCACCGTGACCATGCCCGACGGCAACGAATATCCGGCCAAGCTGGTCGGCAAGGATGCCCCGTCAGACCTGGCGGTGCTGAAGATCACCGCGTCCAAGCCGCTGCCTTTCGTCAAGTTCGGCGACAGCCGCAATGCGCGGGTGGGCGACTGGGTGATCGCCATCGGCAACCCCTTTGGCCTGGGCGGCACGGTTACATCGGGAATCGTTTCGGCGGTGACCCGTTCCACCGGATCGGGATCGGCCTATGACCGCTATATCCAGACCGATGCCTCGATCAACCGGGGCAATTCGGGCGGGCCGATGTTTGACATGAAGGGCCAGGTGATCGGCATCAACAATGCGATCTTTTCGCCCACCGGCGGATCGGTGGGGATTGGCTTTGCCATTCCCGCCGAAACCGCCGCGCCGATTGTCGACAAGCTGATCAAGGGCGTGTCGATTGATCGCGGCTATCTGGGTGTGCGGATCCAGCCGGTTACAGAGGATGTGGCGGATTCGCTTGGCCTGGCTCACAACCGGGGTGAACTGGTACAGGCGGTCGAGCCGGGCCGGCCTGCCGCAACCGCCGGCATTCAGGAAGGCGACGTGGTCGTCAAGGTGGACGGCAAGGACGTCAGCCCGGACCAGACGCTGTCCTACATTGTCGCCAACACCGCACCGGGCAAGCGCATCCCGATCGAACTGATCCGCCAGGGCAAGCGGCTGACGCTGAACGCCACGGTCGGCAAGCGCCCGAGCGAGGACGAACTGGCCCAGCAGCAAAGCTTCAACCCCAATGCCCAGCCTGACGATCAAAGCGATCAGGCCCAGGCCAAGGGCGACGGGCTGAGCGAAAAGGCGTTGGGACTGTCGGTTCTGCCGCTCAATGCCCAGATCGCCGGACAGCTTGGCGTGCCGGCCAATACCAAGGGTGTGGTCATCGCCGCGGTTGATCAATCGTCCGATGCGGGCGCGCGCGGGCTGCAACGCGGTGACATCATCCTGTCGGCCAATTACCGCGATACCGCCACGGTGGGCGATCTTGAAACGGCGATCCGTGCGGCACAGGCTGACGGACGTTCCGCCGTGCTGCTGCGCATTCAGCGCCGGGGCCAACCGGCATCATACCAACCGGTCCGGCTGCGCTGATCCACAGGCACCCGTAACTGAAAGGGCCTCTTTCCCCACGCGGAGAAAGAGGCCCTTTCATTGAGCGGCATGGTTGGCCCAAGTCTGTCCCGTTGGGATTGAATCGCCCCTCCCTGGCGGGGAAAGACGTCCCTGCGTAACCCGTTCAGCGCCGGCCCGCCTTTACGGCTGGCCGCTGCGTGGCCGCCCTGCCGGTTCCTTCGACCGTCCGGTCGCCTCATTAAGGAAGTCCTGATTGGCGGCCGGCGGAGGCGGGGGCGGCGGCACCGGTTCCAGCCCGCCGTTGTCATTTGGCCCAGGCTGCGGCTGTGACTGCACCGGCTGGCCCTGATCGGTGCGGCGAACGGTCCGCCCGGTGGCCGGGTCAACAAGGTTGCCCTGCTCGTCAGGGTAATAATACTCCTCCGGGTTGCCCATCAGGTTGGTTTCGTCATCCGGTTCAAGCTGCCAGGCCGGCAAGGTAACTTCGGTATCGAACTTTTCGATCGGACGATTGGCAACCGCCACCTTCATATAACTGGCAAAGGCGCGCGCCGGGGCGGTCCCGCCCTGCAGGCCGGTTACCGGCTTGTCATCATCGCGGCCCATCCATACCCCGGTGGTGATCCCGCTGGAAAAGCCCAGGAACCAGCCATCCTTGTTCGATGTGGTGGTGCCGGTCTTGCCAGCCACGGGCCGGCCGATCTGCGCGGCGCGGCCAGTGCCGATGCTGACCGCGCTTTGCAGCAGATCGGTAATCCCCGCCGAGACATAGGCCGGAACCAGCATCTGCCCGCCGCGGGCATCGCGCTGATACAGCACCCGCCCGTCAGTGGTGGTCACCTTGCTGATGCCATAGGGTTCAATCGCCTGGCCCTTGGCAGAAACCGCGGCAAAGGCGCGGGTCATGTCAATCAGGCGGACTTCGTTGGAACCCAGCACCATCGAAGGATAGGTGCTGATCGGCGTGGTGATGCCAAACCGGCGCGCCATGCCGGCCACGCTGGAAAAACCCACTTCATTGCCAAGCTGGGCGGCAACGGTGTTCTTCGAATAGGCAAAGGCGGTGCGCACGTCGATCTGGCCGGCATAGGTGCCGCCCGAATTGCGCGGGCTCCACCCGTCGATCGTCACCGGTTCATCCATCACCTTGGCATTGGGGGTATAGCCCGCCTCAAGCGCGGCAAGATAGACGAACAGCTTCCACGCCGATCCGGGCTGGCGCACCGCATTGGTGGCCCGGTTGTAGTTGGAGGTGACGTAATCCGTTCCGCCAACCATCGCCAGCACCGCGCCATCGCGGTCCATGCTGACCAGCGCGCCCTGCGCGCCGGCGGGGGCATTGACCTTGATCGAATCGGTCGCCGCCGCCTGCAATTTGGGATCGAGCGTGGTCCATACCTCGATCGGCTCGGTATTGTCGCCCAGCAGCAGATCAAGCTGCGGCAGCGCCCAATCGGTGAAATAGCGCGCCGAATTCTGCCCGGATTCCGCCGCAAACCTGATCGAGGCGTAATCGACCGATCCTGCCTGGGCGGCGCTGATCGCACCGTTCTGCTCCATCAGCGCCAGCACCACCTTGGCGCGATCAATCGCGGCCTTAGCATCGGCTGTGGGTGAATAGTGCGATGGCGCCTTGACCAGCCCGGCGATGATCGACGCCTCTGGCAGGGACAGGTCAGTCCCTGGATGGCCAAAGAATTTGCGCGACGCGGAATCTACGCCATAGGCACCACCGCCAAAATAGACCTTGTTGAGATAGGCCTCAAGAATCTGGTCCTTGGAAAACTTCCACTCGATCGCCAGCGCCAGCACCACCTCGCGCAGCTTGCGGCTCCAGGTGCGATCGTTGTTGAGGAACACCGTGCGGGCAAGCTGCTGGGTAATGGTCGATCCGCCCTGCTTGAAGCGGCCTTCGCGATAACGCACGTAAAACGAGCGGGCGATGCCAACCGGATCGACGCCGATGTGGCTGCGGAACCGCCGGTCCTCGGTGGACAGCATCGCGTCCTTCATCACCTGCGGGATCTGATCGTAGGGCAGCCATTTGCCATAGCTTGGCCCCATGGAGAACAGTTCCGATCCGTCGCGCGCGCGCACCACGATCATCTGCCCGGCCTGGCTGGATTTGAGCTGGTTGTAGCTGGGCAGGGTCTGCGCGGTCAGCCCCACCGCCACCGCCAGAACGATTGCCGCCAGCAGGGCCAGCGCCACACCCCAGACGAACAGACGGCGGATCAGGCGCCACCACCAGCTGGATGCCGGCGCCTTTTCCGGCTGGCGGCCATTCGGCGCGGAACGCCGGATATCACTTCTGGCCATAAGGCTCGAACAATCCTTCGGTTCGGGCGAAGGCCCGGCACACCGCGCGCTTCTTAGGGCATTTGTCCTGAAGGGTTAATGACTAATCGTCGAACGGGCCATTCAGTCCTGCGGCTTGAAATCCAGACTGGCGCTGTTGATGCAATAACGCAGCCCGCCCGCATCGCGCGGGCCATCGGGAAATACGTGGCCCAGGTGCCCTTCACAGCGGGCGCAGCGGACCTCTGTGCGGGTCATACCGTGGGACATATCGCGGATTTCCGTCACCGCCTCGCCCTCAACCGGGGCGGTATAGCTGGGCCAGCCCGAACCGGAATCGTACTTGGTGGCAGAGGCAAACAGTGGCGCGCCGCAACCGGCGCACATATAGACCCCGGTGGCCTTGTTCTGTTCATATTCACCGGTGAAGGCCCGTTCGGTGCCGTGTTCGCGCAGGATATGGTACTGCTCGGGGCTAAGGCGCTGGCGCCATTCGGCTTCGGTCAGGGTCAGCTTGTCGGTCATGTTCATCTCCTTGCCCCCGGCAATATGGGGTCAGTGAAGGTGTTCGACAATCAGCGTCGCCCCGTCGTGGCCCGATACCCGCATCCGGGTGCCGGGTTCGGCATCGGGGCCGCGCGCCATCCAGTCGCTATCGCCCAGCCGCACGCGCCCGCCGCCGGGGCGCAGCGCCTCTGTCACCATCACGACCTCTCCCACCGCGCGCGCACCGCGATCGTTCATCCGGGGATCGGCCGGCTCCACCGGATTGCGACGCAGCCAGTTTCGCCCGGCGAATACGAAAATCATCGCCAGCGCGGCGAACACCACCACCTGAAGCGGCAGGCCGATCGGCACCAGCCAGGTCAGCAGCCCGGTCGCCAGCGCCGCACCCGCCAGCCAGATCAGGAAAAACCCGGGAATGACCATTTCGCCGATCCCCAGGATCAGTCCCAGCCCCAGCCACAGCAGGTGGGGTGACAGCGAATCGAACCAGGCCATCACTTCTTGCCCTCTGCCCCGCCCAGCGCATCCTTGACCAACTCACCAATCCCGCCGACCGTGCCGATCAGCTGTGTCGCCTCCACCGGGAACAGGATGGTCTTGGCATTGGGCGATGTCGCAAAGCCGGCCACCGCATCGGTATATTTCTGGGCGATGAAGTAATTGAGCGCCTGACTGCCCGATCCGGCAATCGCTTCTGACACCACCCGGGTCGCTTCCGCTTCGGCGGCGGCGGAGCGTTCACGCGCCTCGGCATCGCGGAAGGCGGCTTCCCTGCGCCCCTCGGCGGACAGGATCTGGGCCTGCTTTTCGCCCTCTGCACGCAGGATTTCAGAAGCGCGCAGCCCCTCTGCCTCAAGGATCTGGGCGCGCTTTTCACGCTCGGCCTTCATCTGCCGGGCCATGGCGTTGGAAATGTCCGCTGGGGGGCGAATGTCCTTGATCTCTACGCGGGTGATCTTGACCCCCCAGGGCGCAGTGGCGTGATCAACCACCACCAGCAGCCGGGCATTGATCTCGTCCCGCTTCGACAGTGTCTCGTCCAGGTCCATGCTGCCCATCACCGTGCGCAGGTTGGTCGTGGTAAGCTGCATGATCGCGATATAAAGGTTGGACACTTCATAGGCGGCCTTGCCCGCGTCCAGCACCTGAAAGAACACCACCGCGTCAACCCCGACCATGGCGTTGTCCTTGGTGATGATTTCCTGCCCCGGAATGTCCAGCACCTGCTCCATCATGTTGACCTTGTGGCCCACGCGGTCAACGAAGGGGACGATGACGTGCAACCCGGGAGTGGCCGCCAGGGTAAACTTGCCCAGCCGTTCAATCGTATAGACATAACCCTGCCGCACCACGCGCACGCCCATCAGCAGGAAAATGAAAACCACGCCGACCAGGGCCAGCAGCACTCCACCCATCACTTGCACTCCCGTTGCCTAACTGCGGCAATGGTAGCGGATGGGCCGGCGGCGACAAGCGAAACCGGACCGGTTTGCCCAGTAATAGCCGTGACCGCGATCTGTGACGGGATGGCGATCTGGACCAATCTCAGGAAATAGTGGTCGGCCGGCCCGCGATCGCCCGTCCTGCCGCCGCGCCGCTGGCCCAGGCCCACTGGAAATTGTAGCCGCCAAGCCAGCCGGTGACGTCCACCGCCTCGCCAATGGCGTAAAGCCCCGGCACCTTGCCCGCTTCCATCGTCTGCGAGGACAGGCCGGTGGTGGCGATCCCGCCGGCGGTTACCTCTGCCTTGGCGAAACCTTCGGTGCCGCTGGGGTGAAAAGCCCAGCCGCGCAAGGCCTGCTCGATCTGGCGCAGCGCCTTGTCACCCTGCGCGCCAAGTTCGCCGCCGGCCTTCAGCCGGTCAAGCAGGGCATCGCCCAGCCGTTCGGGCAAGCGCTCGGCAAGCGTGCGGCGCAGCGACTGGCGCGGCGCGGCGTGCTTGGCATCGATCAGCCAGCCCGGCGCGGCACCGGGCACGAAATCAACCTGGATCGCGGTGCGATGCTGCCAGTAACTGCTGATCTGGAGCATCGCCGGACCCGAAAGGCCGCGATGGGTGAACAGCGCCGCCTCGCGAAATTTCACCTTGTTCCAGCGCACTTCGACCTCGGTTGAAACCCCAGACAGTTCGCGAAACAGCGCCTCGTCCGCGCCAAGGGTAAAGGGTACCAATGCCGGGCGCGGCTGGACAATCGCCAGCCCGAACCGGCGTGCGGTGTCATAGGCAAAGGTGCTGGCCCCCAGCTTGGGGATCGACGGACCTCCGCAGGCAAGAACCAGCGCCGGAGCGGTGTGGATCCGCCCGCCCAATGTCACGCGGTAAAGCCCGTCGCCATGATCCAGCGCTTCAACCGGATCGCCAAGCGCCAGCACGACCTGCCCGCGTGCGCATTCATCCAGCAGCAGATCGACCACCTGCCGCGCCGAACCATCGCAGAACAACTGGCCCAGGGTCTTTTCGTGCCAGGCGACCCCGCGCGCCTCCACCAGATCAAGAAAATCGCGCGGGCCATAGCGGCTGAGGGCCGACTTGGCGAAATGCGGATTGCCTGACAGAAACCGGTCCGGCGCGGTGTGCAGGTTGGTGAAGTTGCAGCGGCCCCCGCCCGAAATCAGGATCTTGCGTCCCGGCTGGGCATTGTGATCCACCAGCAGCACCCGCTTGCCGCGCTGCCCGGCCTGGGCCGCAGCCATCATCCCCGCCGCACCCGCGCCGATGATGATGGCATCGAAGGGGGGAGCCTTGCGGTCAGCCATTTGAACAAATTGCCAAGAGTTTGCCAGGTGCTCCGTCCATGCTGAGCCTGTCGAAGCACTGTCCTTTTCTTCGCGCCCCGCGCGCAGCCGTTTGAGATGAAATGCAGTCCTTCGACAAGCTCAGGACGGACACAGTTGGGGGCAAAACCATCACTGCCGCACAATGCTTTGCGCCACCGCCTCACCCAGCTTGATCCCGTCGATAGCGGCGGAAAGGATGCCGCCGGCATAGCCCGCGCCCTCACCGCCGGGGAACAGGCCGGTGACGTTGATCGACTGGAAATCCTTGCCCCGCGTGATCCGTACCGGGCTGGAGGTGCGGGTTTCCACCCCGGTCATCACCACGTCGGGGTGATCGTACCGTGCAATCTGGCGGCCAAACACCGGGATCGCCTCACGCATTGCTTCAACCGCGAAAGCCGGCAGACACTGCGACAGATCCGTCGGGGTCACGCCGGGCTTGTAGCTGGGCGTTACCGTGCCCAGCGCGGTTGAGGCGCGTCCGGCAAGGAAATCCTCAACCCGTTGCCCCGGTGCCTGATAGCCGCCGCCCCCGGCCTGATAGGCCAAGCTTTCCCAATGGCGCTGAAAGGCGATCCCGGCGAGCGGCCCGTCAGGATAGTCCCGCGCCGGATCAATCGCGACGACGAAGCCCGAATTGGCGTTGAATTCCGCGCGCGAATACTGGCTCATCCCGTTGGTGACGACGCGCCCTTCCTCGCTGGTGGCGGCAACCACCCGCCCGCCCGGGCACATACAGAACGAATAGACCGTGCGGTCATTGCTGGCATGATGAACCAGGCTATAGGCCGCCGCGCCCAGATCAGGATGCCGGGCAAAGCGGCCATAGCGCGCCGCATCAATCCAGCTTTGCGGGTGTTCGATCCGCACCCCTATCGAAAACGGCTTGGCCTCTACATGAACGCCGCGCGCGTGCAGCATCTCGAAGGTCGGGCGCGCCGAATGGCCCACCGCCAGAACCACATGGTCAGCTTCCAGAAACGATCCGTCCGACAGGTGCAGCCCACGCAGCGCCAGCGCACCGTCACCGCGCCGGTCAAGCGCCAGATCGTCAACCCGGGTCTGCCAGCGGTATTCGCCGCCCAGTTCCTCGATCGTCTCGCGCAGGGATTCAACCATGGTGACGAGGCGGAAAGTGCCGATGTGCGGGTGCGCTTCCCACAGGATATCGTCAGGCGCCCCGGCGCGCACGAATTCCTCCAGCACCTTGCGGCCCAGGAAGCGCGGGTCCTTGACCCGGCAATAGAGCTTGCCATCGGAAAAGGTTCCCGCCCCGCCCTCTCCGAACTGGACGTTGCTGTCGGGATTCAGTTCGCCGCGCCGCCACAGGCCCCAGGTGTCCTTTGTGCGCTGGCGCACCACCTTGCCGCGATCAAGGATGATCGGCCGCAGCCCCATCTGCGCCAGCACCAGTCCGGCGAACAGCCCGCACGGCCCCGCGCCGATCACCACCGGGCGCGTGCCAGTCCAGCCCGCGGGCGCGCGGACCGGCGGATGCCAGGCCATGTCCGGGCTGGGCCGCACGTCCTTGTCCCCGGCAAGGCGGGCCAGCACCCCGGCCTCATCCGTCACATCGACATCAAAGGTGTAAACCAGCAGGATCGCATTCTTGCGCCGCGCGTCATTGCCGCGCTTGAACAGCGTCCACCCGCGCAGGGCATCGGCCCCGATGCCCAGCCGCGCGCAAATCGCGGGGGCAATCGCGTCAGGGGAATGATCGAGCGGAAGGGACAGGCCGGACAGGCGGATCATGCCGCCGCCCCTACAGCGGCTAAAGTCCTTTGAACAGCGCCAGCATCCGCGCCCATGCCCGCTCCGCCTCGGCCTTGTCATAGACCGGCGCGTCAAGCGTGCACCAGCCGTGATCCGCGTTATAGACCTCCACTTCCGCAGGACGGAGCGCAACCTTTGCCGTGTCGGCAAGGACCGTCTTGTCCGCGGGTGAACGCTGATCATCATTGCGGGCGATGGCGAACAGGAAGCTGGCCTTGCTTTTGGCGATCAGCAGGTGCGGGCTGTCCGCCCCGGGCGTGACCAGCCCAGCGCCGTGGAACGAGGCGGCGGCGCGGACTCGCTCTGGCGCGGCGGCGGCGGTGCGCAATGTGGAAGGCCCGCCCATGCAATAGCCGCAGGTGCCGATCCCCTTGCGCGGATCGGCGCTGGGCTGCCGGTCCAGCCAGACGGTGAAGGCGGCGGCATCGCGCATGGTTGCATCGGGCGTGATCGCGGCGATCATCGGCTTCAGCTTTGCCTGCCCCTCGGGCGTGCGCCATTCCGCCATCGACCCCACCACCGGCGCCCGTGCGGACCGATAATAATGGTTGACCACCAGCACCGCATAGCCAGCCCGCGCAAGCCGGCGGCCCATTTCCTTATAGGCATCGCGCAGCCCCGCAATGTCGGGCCACATGATCACCGCAGGATGGCTCCCCCGCGCGGGCCGCACGAAAAAGGCATCGGCGGTGCCGTCCGGCGTCGCGATATCGACCATGTCCTCGGCCAGGCCACGCTTGTCCGGCACCTTGGCATCGGCGCAGGCGGCAACCATGCCCGCAACGCCGGCGGCGGCAAACTGGCGGCGATTGAGGCCGATCCGGGCAAGCGCGGCATCTTCCTCATGAGCGGTGAGATCGTCACACATGGTCCGGCTCCATTCTTCTCCCGCGCGCAGGATAGCCTGCTGCGGAGCAAGGTCCAGCACCGCAAACGCTTAACCGCACAATTAAGGTTGCAATCGCGGCGCGAATGCTGCGAATTGTCGCGCGCACTGACTCGCACCAAGCGGGCGGCTGTAGGAGAGGATTTTTGCCATGCGTCTGAGGCTTCTGGCCGCCACTGCCCTGCTGGCGCTGGCATCGTGCAATAACAGCAAGACCGCGTCGGCTCCGGCCACCAGCGGGGTGACCGACGCGATGATTGCCAATGCGGCTGAGGGCGAGTGGCTCAGCTATGGGCGTGACTATGCCGAACAGCGCTTCTCAACGCTGAAGCAGGTCAATGACAGCAACGTCGGGCAACTCGGTCTGACCTGGTCCGCCGATCTCGATACCGCGCGCGGACAGGAAGCGACCCCGCTGATGCACGACGGGGTTCTCTACGTTTCTACCGCCTGGTCGCTGGTAAAGGCCTATGATGCCAAAACCGGCGCGCTGAAGTGGTCCTATGATCCCAAGGTGCCGCGCGAAAAGCTGGTTGATGTCTGCTGCGATGCAGTCAACCGCGGCGTCGCGCTGTACGGTGACAAGGTCTATGTCGCGACGCTGGACGGGCGGCTGGTCGCGCTTGACCAGAAAAGCGGCAAGGCAGTGTGGGAAAAGCGCACCTTCCCCGCAGACAGCCACATGGCCATCACCGGCGCGCCGCGCATCGTCAAGGGCAAGGTGCTGATCGGTTCAGCCGGTTCGGAATATTTCAGTCGCGGCTACCTTGCCGCGTTCGACGCGCAGACCGGCAACGAGCTGTGGCGCTTCTTCACCGTGCCCGGCGATCCGTCCAAACCGCAGGAGGGCAAGCATCTTGACGCCGCGGTCAAGACCTGGAGCGGTGATTTCTGGAAACTGGGCGGCGGCGGCAACGTCTGGGATTCGATCACTTATGATCCGGTCACCAACCTGGTCTATTTCGGCACCGCCAATGCCGAGCCGTGGAACCCGGCGCACCGCAATACCAAGGGCGAGGGCGACAGCCTCTACACCGCATCGATCGTCGCGGTGAACGCCGACACCGGCGAATATGCCTGGCACTTCCAGGAAACGCCCGAAGACCGCTGGGACTTCGATTCGGCCCAGCAGATCACCGTGGCAGACCTGACCATCGGCGGGCAGAAGCAGCACGTTGTCATGCACGCGCCCAAGAACGGGTTCTTCTATCTGCTTGATGCCAAGACCGGCAAGTTCATCTCTGCCAAGCCCTTTGTCGAGCCGATCAACTGGGCCAGCGGGATTGACCCGGTCACCGGCCGGCCCAACGTTAACCCCGACGCGCGTTATGAGGTTACCGGCAAGCCCTTTGTCGGGATGCCGGGTGCGATCGGCGCGCACAGCTGGACCCCGATGAGTTATTCGCCGCTGACGGGGCTGGTCTATATCCCGACCAACAACACCCCGCAGCTTTATGCCCCCGATCCGGACTGGAAACCGGGGACCACCGGATTCCAGCTGGGCATCGATTCGACGCTGGGCAATGTTCCCGCCGACAAGAAAGTGCGCCAGGCAACCCGCGCGGCGATGACCGGGGCGCTGGTCGCCTTCGATCCGGTCGCCGGCAAGGTAAAGTGGAAGGTGCCCTATCCGATGCCGACCAACGGCGGCACGCTTGCCACTGCCGGCAACCTGGTGTTCCAGGGTACCGCAACGGGTGAATTCAACGCCTATTCCGCCGATGCCGGCAAAAAGCTGTGGGGCTTTGCCACCCAGTCGGGCGTGCTGGCCGCACCGATGACCTATTCAATCGACGGCGAGCAATATGTCGCGGTGATGGTCGGCTGGGGCGGGGTTTGGGACGTGTCGGGGGGCAGCGGGGTAAGTTCAAAGATCACCCCCAACATCTCGCGCCTGCTGGTCTTCAAGTTGGGCGGCAAGGGCACGCTTGCTGCGGCACCGCCCAGCGCCAAGCGCGTGCTTGATCCCCCACCGGTCAGCGGAACCCCCGAACAACTGGCGTTGGGCGCCAAGCTTTATTCCAATTCCTGCTCGGTCTGCCACGGCAACGCGGCAATCGCCGGATCGCTCAACCCGGACCTGCGCCATTCGGTGGCGCTGGGCAATCCCAAGCTGTGGCAGCAGATCGTCCACGACGGCATCCTGAAGGACAACGGCATGGTCGCATGGAAGGACCAGTTCAGTCCCGACCAGATCGAGGCGATCCGGTTCTACGTGGTCAAGCGCGCCAATGAGGACAAGGCGCTGGGCGATCATTGAGTTTCATCAAGGTTCATTGACATGAACCTGTCCAGGCCAGTCGCACTCTGTGCGACTTCGTGTCACAACTGACGGCGGCGCGGAAAACGCGCCGCCGGTTCAGGCCATTGACTGTTCTGCTTCCCTCGCGGAACGCAGCGCGAAACAGGTTATGACCAGATAGGCCGCCGCCGGCACGGCGAAGGCCAGCGCCAGATTGGCGGTATCGGCAATCCGCCCGACCAGAAACGGCAGCGCCGCCCCGCCGGCGATTGCCAGGCACAGCAGGCCGGATGTTGCGCTTTGCGATGCGCCTGATCGCTCAAGCGTCAGCGTGAAGATCGTCGGGAACATGATCGAATTGAACAGCCCCACAGCCAACGCGGCATAGCCTGAAACCGCGCCGGCATCGGCCAGCGCCAGGGCGCACAGCGAGGCCGCCACTGCGGCGCAAAACCCCAGCAGGCGCGCCGCGGGAACGCGGGTGAGCAGGACAGATCCCACCACCCGGCCAGCCAGCGCCCCTCCCCAATAGAGATTGGCCAGATACCGTGCGCCCTTCTCCAGCGGCAGGCCCAGCACGCTGTCCTGATGCAGGAAGTTGATCATTATGCTGCCGATCGAAACCTCCGCCCCGACATAAAGCCCGATGGCGACTGCACCGAAAATCGCCCAGCGAGAGCGCAGGGCATCAAGCACCGATGCCTGCCGCCCAGGGTCCGCCGCCACCACGCTGGCGGCAATGATCCGCCGCCGCTGGCTCCACAGAAAAGCCATCAGCACCGCCAGCACCACGGCAATCAGGGTGAAGGCATGGCCAACCGCCTGAAGCACCGCGGCGCGCTGCTCCGGTCCGCTGACCTGCCCCTGCCCGGCGCGCATGACCTGTTCGCCCAGCATGACTGACGCGCCGAAGTTGACCCCGACCACCACCCCCAGCGAGTTGAACGCTTGGGCCAGATTGAGCCGGAAATGGCTGGTGCGCGGCGGCCCCAGTGCAGCGGCCAGCGGGTTGGCGGAAACCTGCAGCGTGGTAATCCCCATCGCCAGAACGAACAGCGCCGCAAGAATTGCCGCGAAACTGTCAAACCTGAGGGACAGGCGCACCGCGACGCAGCCCGTCAGCATGATTCCAAGCGCGATGACCAGGGTGCTGAACGCGCCCAGCCGGTTGCCCAGCGATGCCGCCGGCAGTGAGACCAGCCCATAGGCCAGAAAGCTGATCAGCTGGACCGCAAGCGCCTCTGTATAATTGAGCTGAAATGCCGCGCGCACCGCAACGATCAGCGGATCGTTGTTTGATGCGATGAACCCCCAGGCGAAAAACACCGTGGTCACTGCGACGAAGGCACCCGATATGCCCAGCCCGCGCAATCGGTCCATCAATGTAATGACGGCGCCCCCGCCCAGACGAAAGTGGCCACCTCCCCCGCGGGCAGGCTGGCGGTGAACTGACGCGTGCCATCACGAACGGTCACATCGCGTGCGGCGGCGGCATTGTGGATCAGCAGCACCGTTCTTCCATCGGGATTGACGAAGGCGACATGGCGCAAATCACCATCGCCGCCATCGCCGCCATCGCTGGCCACGCGCCGTGCGCCGGGGCGCACGAACCGGCTCACCTGCCCCAGCACATAGTATTCGACGTTGCGGGTGATCGCCACGGTGCGACTGTCGATCGTAACCACCCCCCGGCAATCGCCGCAGCCGCCCTTGTGCGGGCCGTGGTTTTCATCAAGCGCAAGGTTCCACAGCAGGGTTCCGCGCGATCCGGCGCGGCTGGGGGCGATGATCAGGTTGTCAGTCATCCAGCCGAGCACTTCCCCCCAGTTGGGAGACCACTGGCCGCCCGAACATTCGGTAAAAAACACGTCCTTTTCGGGATGGGCAGCGCGCACCTGTTCCATCACCGCAGGATCGCCGGCATAGCAGTGCCAGGCAACCCCCGAAACATACCGCGCCGCATCCTGATCCGCCAGCACCGCAAGCGGGTCTTGCGGGCGGTCCCAGTTGTGGTCCCAGTCCAGCACCCCCACGGGTTGACGGCGGCGCGTCAGCAGCGGGCCAAGCGCCTGCTTGAGGAACCGCGCGCGCTCTTCCGGATCGAAACGCATTCCCGGGTAATCCGCCGGTTCAAAGTGCGGTTCGTTCTGAACGGTCAGATAGCGGATCGGCAGGCCCTGCGCGGCCATGGCATCAAGATAGCGATCGAAATAGCGGGCAAAGGCATCATAGCTTTCCGGCTTCAACCGCCCCTTGATCAGGCTGCCGCTGTCTTTCATCCATCCCGGCGCGCTCCATGGCGAAGCCATCAGCACCAGATCGGGATTGGCGGCCCTGGCGGCGCGCAGCATGGGGATCTGATGGCGCAGCGGCTGGGCCATGGTGAAATGGCGCAGGTCCGGATCAGCCTGCCCCGTTGGCATATCGTCAAGGCTGTAATGCTCGGCAGAAAAGTCCGAAGCGCCGATCGGCACGCGCACAAAGGCTATGCCAAGGCCTTCGCGTCCGAACAGGTCGGCCAGCAAGGCCTGACGCTGCGCCGCTGGCAGACCCTGGATCAGCATGGCGGAAGCATCGGTCATCGCCGCGCCGAACCCGACCATTGCCTGTTGCCGCCGCGCCGGGTCGACAGTCACCACGGTGCCGCTGGCCGGGCTTGCCGCAACAAGCGGGATTGGGGAAAGCGGGGCCAGCTTGCGGGTGCCGTCAGCGCTGCTTGCCCAGCCCGATACGGCGGCGCTGCGCGGTGCGCCGGTGGTGGCGCAGCCGGCCAGGGTCAGCAGCAACAGCGCGGTCAGCGCTCTCGCCAGAGCGTCGATCATGACTGGGCCATGCAGGTCTTGGCAATGAATTCGGCGTGGCTGGGCATGACCTTGACGCATTTGCCGATGACCGCGGCGATGTTGCCAAGGTATTGTTCAATCTGCACATCGCTTTTCAGCATGACTTGCGGATCATAGGACCGCGGGATCAGGCCCTGGCCCAGGAACACCTGGATCCAGCTTTCTTCCGCAAACAGTTCCTCATCCTCGCGGAAAATGCGGCCGCCCGCCATCCACAGGTCAATCTTGCGCTGCAACGTTTCGGGCAGTTCCATTGTCCGGCAATAGGTCCAGAACGGCGTGTCATCGCGCTGGGTCGCCTTGTAATGCAGGATGATGAAATCGCGAATTCGTTCATATTCGAAATCGCTCTGCCGGTTGAATTCGGCGATGGTGGCAGGATCGAAATCAAGATCGGGAAACAGCCGCACCAGCCGGATCAGGCCGGACTGGACAAGGTGCAGGCTGGTCGATTCCAGCGGCTCAAGAAAGCCGCCGGCCAGCCCAATCGCGATGCAATTGCGGTTCCACAACTTGCGGCGCTTGCCGGCCGTAAAGCGCAGGCGGTTGGGCTCTGCAAGCGGATCGCCATCAAGGTTTTCGCGCAGCACCCGCTCGGCAGCATCATCGTCAATGAAGCGGCTGCAATAGACGTGGCCATTGCCGGTGCGGTGCTGCAGCGGAATACGCCATTGCCAGCCGGCATCATGCGCGGTTGACCGGGTATAGGGCGTAAAATCATCCGACCGCGCGCAAGGCATGGCCATCGCCCGGTCACAAGGCAGCCAGTGCGACCAATCTTCAAACCCGGTCCCCAACGCCCCTTCGATCAGCAGCGCCCGAAAGCCCGAGCAATCGATGAACAGGTCCGCCCCGATAACCTCGCCATCGGCCATGGTCACCGATTCGATGAAGCCGTCATTCCCGCGCAGCGTGACATCGGCCACCGTGCCTTCGCGCCGCTTGATCCCGCGGTCCTGGGCATAGCCTGACAGGAACCGCGCGAAGCTGGCGGCATCGAACTGAAAGGCGTGGGCGATCTGGCTCAGCGGGCTGTCACCCATGTTGGTCTGGGCGCGAACGAATTTGTTTTCCAGCGCTGCGGCGGTGTTGATCGAATAGGCGGCAAAATCCCCTGCCCGGCCCCGTTCATGCGCGCGCAGCCAGTAATGGTGGCAGCGCAGCCATTCCCAGTCCTGGCCAATCACGCCAAAGCCGTGGATATAGCTTTCACCCTTGCGCAGCCAGTCAACGAACTGGATCCCCAGCTTGAAGGTTGCCTGGGTGCGGGCCATGAACTCGTTCTCGTCCAGGCCAAGCAGCTCGTTGAATTTCTTGATCGCGGGTATCGTCGCCTCGCCCACGCCGATGGTGCCGATATCTGCGGATTCGATCAGGGTGATGTCGTACAGCCCCTGGAACAGCCGGCCCAGCAGCGCCGCGGCCATCCACCCCGATGACCCACCGCCAACGATCACTATCCGTTTCAGGGGCCTCACCGCACTCACGTAATCGCGCTTTCCATTTCAGGGACAGGTGGCAGGAATGGGCGTTTCCGTCAGCGTTCCGGTATGAACCGCGTGAGCATAGGTCAGCCCGAAACCGCGCGCAAACAGGCTTTCACCCGCCGGCTCACCACCGCTGGGGCAGGCGGTGGATGGCCAGGCGAAAGACAGCTTTGCGCTGAAATCGCGCTTGCCGGTTCCGGCCAGCAGATCGGCCAGCGCGCCAGCCTCGGTCCCCGGCAGGAAGGCCGCCACGAAGGCGTCAGACCGGTTGATCAGATCGGTGGCATAGGTCGTCCGCCCCGAATAGAGCACGCTGACCACCGGCACCCCCTTGCCCGATACCCGGCCAAGCAAGGCAAGCTGCTCAGGATACCGGCGCGATTGGGCCAGGGGTTCAGGCCAGCGCACATCGCCCTTCATTTCGGCGTGGGGCAGCTCGGCCAGAACCGCGATCACCACGTCGAACTTGCCCGGCGCAAAGGCGCTGCCATCGGGCGAATAGGTTACCGCGCCGGCGCCAAACGCGCGGCGGATACCGCCCAGCAGCGTTTCGCCGATCGGAAAATCGGCATTGTCCGTCTCGGTCCCCTGCCATGTTATAGACCAGCCGCCCGACTGCGCGGGGAAGCTGTCTGCCGCGTCACCCACCACCAGTATCCGCTTGCCGGGTGCCAGCGGCAGCAGGCCATCGTTCTTGAGCAGGACCGCCGATTTGCGCACTGCCTCTTGCGCCAGCGGGCGATCGACCAGCGCCGCGGCATCGCCGGTATAGCGGCCTGCGGCGATCGGCCGGTCAAACAGGCCCTGCCGGAACTTGACCCGCAGGATCCGCTTTACCGCATCGTCTATCCGCGCTTCGGATACCCGCCCCGCGCGCACGTCGGCCAGGGTATTGGTGATGAAGGTCTGCCATTTTTCAGGAACCATGAACACGTCGATCCCGGCATTGATTGCCGCCGGGCAATGATCGGTGGTGCAGCCATCAACCTGTTCGATCGCGTTCCAGTCAGACACCACCAGCCCGTCAAATTTGAGCCGGTCCTTCAGCACGCCGGTTACCAGCGCGCGGTTGCCGTGCATCTTCCCAAAGGGGTGCGTGCCGGCCATGGTCCATGAATTGTAGGAAATCATCACCGTCTGCACCCCGGCGTCCAGCGCGGTGTAGTATCCCGCGCCATGCACGCGGGCGAAATCACCGGCAGAGGCGCGGGTTTCCCCCTGATCAATGCCGCGGAATGTTCCGCCATCGCCCGCGAAGTGCTTTACCGATGCCAGCACGTCTCCATCGCCCTTCAGCGTGCCCTGAAGCCCTTCGATCAGCGCCCGGCCATTGGCCGCCACCTGCGCCGGATCGCTGGAATAGCTTTCATAGGTGCGGCCCCAGCGCTGGTTCTGGACCACGGCCACGGTCGGCGCAAAGGCCCAGCCGATCCCGGTGGCGCGCACCGCCTTGGCCGTGGCCCGGCCAATGCGATAGACAAGCTGCGGATCATGCGCCGCGCCCAGCCCGATGTTGTGCGGATAAAGCGTTGCGCCAACCACGTTGTTGTTGCCGTGGACCGCATCGATCCCCCAGATCAGCGGGATCGGCTGTTTCGCGTCAGATTTTAGCGCGGCCTTGGCATAGGCATCCGCCAGCGCGGTCCAGTCGGCAAGCGGCGCGTGCTTGTTCATCGCCGGCCAGGCCCCGCCGCCGTTGAGTATGGTGCCGATGTGGTACTGGCGCACCTGATCCGGCGTTATCGAGCGGATCTCCGCCTGGGTGATCTGCCCAACCTTTTGTTCCAGGGTCATACCCCGGACGATGGCGGCGATGCGCCGTTCGATCGCGGGATCCATCCGTGCAGCCTTGCGCGCGGGCCAGGCGGCAATCGCCTCGCGCTCTGGCGCGGTCCATTGCGGGGCCGCGGGCCTTGCCGCAGCAATTGTGGGAAATGCGGAACTGGCCAGCGCCAGCGACAGGACATAGCGGGATTTCACAAACTTACTCCGCCCAATTGCGCCGTTTGGGACAGGGCCACACCGCAAGGCCGATGCGCCCGGACGAAATCATTCATCCGGGCGATCAGCACCGATGGCGACCCGATCGGCTTAGTATTTGTAACTTACGCCCAGCAACCACTGCCGGCCATATTTTTCATATGTTTCAAGAACCTGCGTTCCATTCACCGCATAGCTGGTGCGATAGGGGGAATCGAGGACGTTGTTGACCTGAAGCTGCACGCCCAATCCACCCAGCGATGATCCCTCGGGGAAGGAATAGCCGATCTGGGCATCAAGCTGCTTGTCAGCCAAAATCATCGGCGTGCCAAGATTGGTCCACAGCGACACGACCTCCCCCTTGAAGGCAGAGCGATAGCGATAGCTGGCCCGGGCCTGGAAGCCGTTCTTTTCGTAATAGCCGGTGACGTTGTAAACCCAGTCCGAAAAACCGGGCAGGATGCCGACAGTGGCCGATGCCGCCTTTCTCAGCTTGTACCCGCTGTAGGCCACGCTGCCGCTCATGCCGAATCCGTCCAGCGCCGAGCTGATCTTTCCGAATTCGAACGCGCCCGATACTTCCACCCCGTCAACCCAGCCGCCGGGGCCGTTGGCCGGTGCGGAAAGTGTGCCGGTGTTGCTGACAATCACGCCCGCCGGAATATTCGATGCGGATGCGGGCGGCGTGAAGCCGGAAAAATCGGCAGGCAGCAATTGGGTGTAAATGTAATTGTCGAGCTGCATGTAGAAGGCGTTGACGCTGAAATAGGTTGCTTTCCCGCCGTACCATTCCCAGGCCACATTTGCCTCGGTCGCGCGCCAGGGCTTCAGATTGGGATTGCCGCCGGTGGCTGACCAGGGATGAACCGTCTGGCCCGCGGTGCAAACCGCACCGCCAGCGCAGATGTTGCTGTCAAAATTGGGCGTCATGTTCGCCCGCATATCGTCCATGCGCGGGCGCGCCATCACCTTGGCCACCGCCAGGCGGAAGCGGTGCCCGCCGTTTACATCGACGAACAGGTTCAGGCTTGGCAGCCAGTCGGTATAGGAATCGCTCACGTCCACACTGGCAAGCGCGATCGGCGACACCAGCGGATTGATCCGCAGTCCGGTTGAATTCTGCTTCTGATGAACGACCTGCAAACCGATGTTGCCATGCAGGTTGCCATGCTCGATCGTCAGCTTGGCCCGGCCGGTAATGATGTCTTCCTTGATCCCCCACGACTTGTCGTAATGGTTGCTGTCCAGAAGCTGGACCTGATCGTAATAGGTGCCGAGCGCGCCAGGCACGTTGAACGCAATCGTGCTGAGCGATCCCGCGAAATCAAGCGAAGTGGGGTTGATCAGGAACTGCGATCCGATCGGTATCTGGGCGCGGCTGTTCTTCAGGAACAGGTCCAGTTCCTCAACCGATTTGGTCTTCTTGCGATGGGTGTAATTCACGCCAAGATCGATCTTGCTGAAGAAACCGCCCAGCTCGCGCGACAATCCAAGATCCCCCGCATAAAGGGTTTCCTTGATGTGGGGTGACTTGAACAGCCCATCATGGCCCCAGCCGCCCCACGGTGCCTTGTCCCCCAGCGCCACCTTGCTGGCATCGGCATAGTTCAGGCCGAAACCGGTGAACTGCGGAAAACCGTTTTGCGAGACGGTATAATCGTAACTGTCCATCACCCGGGTCTGATAGGCACCTGCGCCATAACCCGCGTAGGTTTCGATGTAGGATTCGTCACGCTTGTTGCTGGAATAGCTGAGATCGGCCGTCAGCGCGGTCTTCTCATCAAATTTGAACTCTCCGTTCCAGCCGGCAGAGAACAGCTCGTCCTTCCGGGTGTTGTAATCGTTGCGCAGGATCGGCACTGCATTCTGGAAGTGCCCCGCCGCGCCGAACGAATTACCCCCGATCGTGGTGGCAGTGGTATTGCTGAAAGTGCCGCTGTCCGCCCACTGGTCAGAGAACCACATCGCCCCCCGGCTGATGGTCTTCTGCTTGAAGCGCGAATAATAGAGATCAAGCGTTGAATGGACCGAATCGCTTGGCTTCCACTCCAACGTCCCCATCACCCCGTGGCGGCGATCCCGGCTGCTGTTCGCCAATGCTTCCTGGCCGGACAGCAGATAGGTCGAACCGCCGTAATTGTCATAGAACCAGTTCTTGGTGTGGTTGGTGTGGGTTCCGGCATCAAGATAGGCATAGCCGATCGCCCAGCCCAAAGTGCCATCGGCGTTCTGATCAACATAGCTGATCGAGCCGCGTCCACCCCATTTGGAGAAATCCTTGTTGCGATCGCCGCCTTCATCCATCTGGCCGCGCACGTTGATCGCGATTGCGCGCTTGCCATAAGCGAGCGGACGGATCGAGCGCAGATCCACGGTGCCGGCAAGGCCCATTCCCGACACGTCGGCATCCGGTGATTTGTAGACCACCACCGATGACATCAGTTCTGACGGGTACTGATCGAATTCAACCGCGCGGTTATAGCCCGAGCTGGCCTGCTGACGGCCGTTGAGCAGCACAGTGCTGAAATCGGGCGAGAAGCCGCGAACCGAGATGATATTGGCCCGTCCGCCGGTGCGCTGCGCGGCAAGGCCGGGAAGGCGGGCGATCGATTCGGCGATCGACACGTCGGGCAGCTTGCCGATTTCCTCGGCGGAAACCGCCTCGACAATGCTGGATTCCCGCTTCTTGATGTTCAGCGAATTGGCGATCGAATAACGGATGCCCGAAACAACGATCTCCTGACCGTCGGCACCGGCATCCGCAGCGGGGGCAGCGTCCTGAGCCCAGGCCACCTGCGGCATCATCGCAGCCAGTGCCAGCAAGGATACCGAACCAGCGCCGAATCGGCTGATTCGCATTGCGCCGGCGCACTTGTCCCTCAATTTCATCGCATCCTCCATGAATCCGCCGATTCTTCACCGCAGATGCGGCGCAATCAGGTCGGGTTACTTCCACTCTCTATTGGAAGCGCTTCCAATTCTGCCTCATTCGCCTCACCCGGTCAAGCGGCATCGATGGACGGACGGGGCCGGTTAGGGCTCAGGCCGGTGCGATGTGGCTGGAATCCCTGATAATCAGGCTGTGCTCAACTACCTCTCGCCCGGGGGGCGGCGCGCTTTCCGTACCGGCGCGCGCAACCAGAATTTCCAGCGCCCGCCCGCCCATTCGCCGCAGGGGCTGGTGGATCGTGGTCAGCGGCGGCCAGACGATTTCGGACACGGGGGTATCGTCAAAACCGGCGACGGCAATGTCCTGCGGAATGTTCAATCCCGCCTTGTGCGCGGCCAGCAGCGCGCCGGCGGCCATGTCATCATTGGCGCAGACCAGCGCGGTCATCCGGGGCGTGCGCGCCAGCAGATCCTGCGCGCAATCCAGTCCGGAGCGGAAAGTGAAGTTGCCGCGAACGGCGGTGACATTCCCGGCTGCGATTCCGGCAGCGGCGAGCGCGGCCAGAAACCCGTCAAACCGCCCCTCTGCCGAAATATGTTCACGCCGGCCCTTGATATAACCGAAAGCGCGGTGCCCCTGCGCCGCAAGATGTACGCCCACGTCATATCCCGCGCGGTACTCATCAATTCCCACGCTGGGAACTATCCGTTCCGCCTCCGCCCCGGCGGCGATGCAGGCCACGGTGACGCCGCGCCCGTGCAAATCCTTCAGCAGATCAATCATATCGGCGAACGGCGGGGTAAGGATCACGCCATCGCACAATTCATCGCGGACCCGCTCGACAATATCGCCGGCCGCGCCCGGGTCATTCTGGTTGATCACGTGGGTAACAAGGTGCGCGCCCAGTGCAACCGCGCGGCGCGTTGCCCCCAATTCCAGTGCGGAGGCGAAGTAGGAGTTCGGCTCGGTATCAAAATCTGATGCATGGATCAGGGCCACCCGCACGGTCTTGCCCCCGGCAAGATTGCGCGCCTGTTGGTTTACGCGGTAGCCCAGATCATCCACCGCCTTCAGCACCCGTTCGCGCACTTCGGGCCGGACGTTAGGCTGATTGTTGAGCACGCGTGACACCGTGGTCCGCGCCACGGCGGCCAGTCCGGCCACGTCATCGATCGTTGGCCGGTTCACGGTTGCAGGAAAAGAACGGCAGAAAACATACCGGCCAGACTGTTGCAACTCAGCGCAATCTTGGCAAGCGCTGCGGGCGTAGCGGCGAATTTCCTCACGGTGGCCCCACTCAAAGAAACGCCGGCGCGGTGTGCAAATTCACTTTCACCAAAGCCGCCCTTGGGCCATGGCACATGAAAGACAGAGGGACATCATGACCGAAACCGGACGAAGCGGGCAAGGCGGGCTGCGGGGCATCGATTGGGCGGACCTGCCCCATGGCGGCGATCTGTTCGGGGAAATGCACCTTTCCCAAACCGCCGCCCAGACCGGACCGTTGGCACCACTGCCAGCGCTGTGGCCGGGGCTGGCGATGTGCGGCGTGGCCTCTGCAGCGGCGGCCTGGCTTTCGGATCATTACGGTTTCCCGATCATCCTGCTGGGGCTGCTGGTCGGCCTGGCGCTCAATTTCATCTCGCAGGATTTGCGCACGCATCGCGGGCTTGATTTCGCGGCCCGCACCTGCCTGCGGATCGGCATTGTCGTGCTGGGTTTTCAGGTAACCATCGCCCAGATCGTCGCACTCGGGGTCGCGCCTTTTGCGGCTCTGGTGGTGGTCATGGGGGTGACTTTCGCCGCCGGCATGGCGGGCGCGCGGCTGGGCGGACAATCCCCCTATGCCGGGATTCTGGCCGGCGGGGCCACGGCAATCTGTGGGGCCAGCGCCGCGCTGGCGCTTTATGGGGTGATCGGCAAGGACCGGCTCAGCCAGGCGCAATTCGCGCTGACCCTGGTTGGCATTTCACTGGCCAGCGCCTTTGCCATGTCGGTCTATCCGATTCTGGCTGGCGATCTTGGGCTGAATCACGGCCAGGCCGGGTTCCTGATCGGCGCGTCGATTCACGATGTCGCCCAGGCGATCGGCGGCGGTTACGCCTTTTCCGATGCTGCGGGCAGCTATGCCACGATCGTCAAGCTGGCCCGGGTCGCCATGCTGGCGCCGATCGTCGCCCTGGTCAGCCTGACCATCGGTCAGGCCGGCGCGGCGCAGGACCAGCCGCTGTGGCGCCGGCTGGCCCTGCCGTGGTTCATCGTCGCCTTCCTGGCGGCTGTGGTGCTGAACAGCGTGGTCACCGTTCCCACGGTGATCAGCCATGCCGCGCTGGTTGCATCCAAGGCTTTGCTGCTGCTGGCCGTGACCGCCACTGCCATGCGCAGCCGCATGGACCTGTTGCTGCAAATGGGCTGGCGCGCCGCCGTTCCCGTGGTGACCGCAACGCTGGCAAGTTTCGCCACCGCGCTGGGTTTCGCCCTGCTGCTGATCTGACCCGGTTTTAAATCACGAAATCGAGAATGCCCGGCATCGGCTGACGCCGGCGGTTCGTGACCATCCGGGTATGCAGTTCCGTCACCTGCTTGCTGCCGGTCTTGACGAACAGGAACGGCAGCAGGCCATGGATCAGGCAGGCACAGCCGCCCAGGATCATCCGAAAGCCAAAGCTGGAAGCCACGCCCAGATGCTCGACATAGGTTTCGCCAACGCTGGCAGGGTGTTCGCGAAACAGGCGGACGGGATCCATGATGCATTCTCCTCTGCCTTGGCATGATATTGATCACAGAAGGCAATTTCATCACCTAATTTCTAGCTATTTCTACATAATGATGATATTTTGTCCCAATGATCGAGGAAATTTCGCGAATTGATTCGATAGACTGGGCGATCCTGGGTGTGTTGCAGGCCGATGCCTCGCTCGCGGTGCATGAAGTGGGGGAGCGGGTCGGCTTGTCGAGCAATGCCTGCTGGCGGCGGATCAGGCGGCTGGAAGACAATGGCGTTATCGCCCGCCGCGTCGCCCTTCTCGATCCTGAGAAACTTGGGCTTGCCACCACGGTCTTCGTTTCAATCCGCGCCCAGCGGCACGATCCGCAATGGCTTGACGCTTTCTCGCGCGGGATCGCGGGCATCGCCGAAATCAGCGAGTGTCACCGTATGGCCGGCGACGTTGACTATCTGCTCAAGATCGTTGTCAAAGACATCGCCCACTATGACCGGATCTACCGCCGGCTGATCGCCGCCGTGCCCGATCTCGCCGATGTCAGCTCAAGCTTCTCGATGGAACGGATGAAGGCAACCACCGCCCTCCCCCGGCCCATCTGACGGAAACGTCATTGCAGGTGGGCCAGCAATTGATCGTGCCCCGGAAAGTTCATAACACATCCTGAAAGGAAGCGGTCGATTCTTGCCATGTCAGCCAGAGGCAAATCGGCTTCGGGCACCCGCAACATAGCTGCGTCAGGATACTGGCCGTATCCCGCCAGCAGGCAATGCCATGATATCGCTGAATAATAGTTCTGAATACCAAGGCGGTCCACCTCTGCATCCAACTCCTCACCGCGGAACCAGGCGGTCATTACCGCTTTCAGCCTGCTCGACAGGTGCTGGTTTTCCGCGTTTGCACGCCAGTATTCACCTCCGCTGCGCCGGTTCATCCGATAGTGGCACACGATGTAGTCGCGGATGCCTTCGTAGCGCGCATGGATAGCGGCGTTGAAGTGATCGGCATGAGCGCAGCCAAAATGATCCGCATCATAAGCTTCGATGAAGTCGACCAATGTTGCGTGGACGATATGCAACGCCGTCGCCTCCAGCGGTTCGATGAAGCCTTGAGCCAGACCTATCGCCAAACAGTTGTGCACCCAGGTCCGCCGCACCTGCCCAACCTTCATCCTGAGGTGCCGTGCGGATATGTCCGCGTCGAGCAGGCCCAAATGGCGGCGCAGCTCGGTTTCCGCGGCGTCCGCCGAAGCAAACCCGGAAGAATAGACATAGCCATTCCCGGTGCGGTTGGTCAGGGGAATCTGCCAGACCCATCCGCTGTCAAGCGCAGTCGACACGGTTTCGCACCCGGTTGCGCCCGTCCCGCGCGGGGTGGGCATGGCGACGGCGGCATCGTTGAACAGATTATCCGCAAATGACTCGAACGGTTCGCCCAACGCCTGCTGTATCAGCGCCGAGCGAAATCCTGATGCATCGACAAAGAAATCGCCGGCAATCTCTTCGCCTTCGTCGGTGATCAGTGCCGCGAGTTCGCCTTGGTCAGCCCGGCGAGCGGTTTCAACCTTACGGGGCAAATGGGTCACTCCCAGTTTGCCGGTGGCATGATCGCGCAGGAATTCCCCAAGCAACTGTGCATCGAAGTGATAACCGTAGCTGACATCGAAGGGAAAGTTTTCAGTGGGCTTCGGGCCGAGCCTGGCCTCAGCAAGCCGTGCGGAAAGAAAGAACCTGTCCGGATGAGCGCAAACATCGCGCCCGGTACGCCGCGCACGCGTGTGAAAAAAGAATGCGGGCGCGGTGTGAACGTCAAGATCACTTTGGAACGGGTGAAAATAGGATCCGTATCCGGGTACGTCAGACCAGTTGCGAAACCGAATCCCGTTCTTGAACGTTGCATTGCAGCGCGGCATCCATTCCGCTTCGGCAATGTCCAATGCGTCGAAGAACGCTTTGAGCTGGGGCGTTGATCCTTCACCAACTCCGACAATGCCTATCTCAGGACTTTCCACCAAGGTGACGCTGGCGATCGCTGGCCCCCACCGACGCGCGATAAGACAAGCTGCCATCCACCCCGCCGTACCGCCGCCGAGAATGACGAAACGGTGCGGCGGGCGGTTCATTTGGCTGCCTTGAAGCGGATCGCCGCGCCGCCGCCGGGGGCCAGCCGCAGGGTCAGGGTGTCGGCGCCGGTCAGTACCCGCTTTTCAATCGCGATGCTGTGGCGCTTTTCGGTGCGGTAATCGGCGTCATCGCCATCACGATAGATTTCCGCTTCATAGCGCTTTCCGGGGGTAAGAAAGCTGAGCGGAACGGTCAGCGTGTGCGCCTGTTCGTTGCCCACCGCGCCCAGATACCAGTCCTGACCGCCGCGCACCCGCCGCGCGATGGTGACGTAGTCGCCAACTTCGCCGTTAAGCACGCGCGTTTCCTCCCAGTCAGTCGGCACGTCGCGGATGAATTTGAAGGCGTCCATGTGCTTGGCGTAGTTTTCCGGGGTATCCGCCGCCATCACCACCGGCGAATAGAGCACCACGTAAAGCGCAAGCTGCTTGGCCTCGGTCGACAGGATCGCGCTGTTGTCGCTGCCGGTCAGGCTGAGTACGCCCGGGGTGAAATCCATCGGCCCTTCCAGCATCCGGGTGAACACCAGGTTCGCTTCGTGGTTTGGCGGGTTCTTGCCGGCCCACGAATTGTATTCCATCCCGCGCGAACCCTCACGCGCCACCCAGTTGGGATAGGTCCGCTGAAGCCCGGTGCCCTTGATCGGTTCGTGGCTGTCAAAGGCGATCTTGTATTTGGCGGCGGCTTCGGCAACGCGGATGAAGTGATTGCTCATCCACTGGCCTTCGTGCCATTCGCGCAGTTTGGTGCCATCGGGATCAACCCGCTCGATCTGCCCGGCGTCCGTGACATAACCGGTCTTGACCACCATGTAATTGTGATCGGCGGCAAACTTGAACGCCTTGTCAAACTGCGCTTCGTAATGGCTGGCCGATCCGCCGGTTTCGTGGTGGCCGATCAGGCGGACACCCTTCTTTTTGGCATAGGCGGTGAGCATATCTGCATCGAAATCCTCGGTCGGTTTGGCGAAGTCCATGGCATTGCCGTTGCCGAACCAGTCACCGTCCCAGCCCACATTCCAGCCTTCCACCAGCACCTGCGGAATGCCATTGGCGGCGGCGAAATCGATATATTGCTTGACGTGTTCGTTGGTTGCGCCGTGCTTGGGTCCGCGCGCCCATGACCATTCGCCCTTGATCATATTCCACCACACCCCCACGAACTTGCCGGGCTTGAACCAGCTGACATCACCAAGCTTGTTGGGCTCGTTGAGGTTCAGCATCAGGTGGCTCATGTAGATGCCCGGTGCATCATCGGCGATGATCATGGTGCGCCACGGCGTGGTCCAGGCACCCGTCTTGACCACCTTGGGCCGGCCCGCGCCGGGGGTAAGCGCGGCGCGCAGGGTGGTGCCGGTACTGCGCGCAACGGCCATGCCCGAATAGTCGGTCAGCGCCGCCTCATGCAGGGCAACGTGGGTGCCGTCCGCCAGCTTGATGGTTATCGGCGTATCGGCTGTGCCAACCGCGGACAGCGGGGTCTTTTCATAGAGATATTCCTCACGGTTCCACAGGAATGCGGGCTTCCACCAGGCGGTGCCATCGCTGGCGAAAGCGAACTCGGTCAGCTCCTCGGCAATGTTGGCGCTGCGCAGGTTCGGCTGATCGGGAACTTCATAGCGAAAGCCCAGGCCATCATCATAGATCCTGAATTTCAGGTCATAGCTGCGCGCCGGCTGATCCGCTTCCTTCAGATGGACCGTCAATTCGCGAAAGTGATTGCGGATCGTGCGCCATTCGCCCCACGGCTGCTGCCAGGTATCATCGGAATCGCGCGTTTCCTGCCCGGTGATGGTCATGTGCCGATCAATCTTCGGCGCGTCAGTGAACAGAAAACCAAGTCGCGACTGCGCGATGATCGGCTTGCCCTTGCGCGTGACGCTGTAAACCGCATGGCCATCCTGAACGATGTCCACCGCCACGCCGATGGTCCCATCGGGCGAAGTCGCAGTGACCGGCCCCGCGTTCTGCGCCAGCGCTGGAACCGCAACCACCAGCGCGCACAGCGCCGTCATCATCCGACCAAAGGGCATCACACCTTCTCCTCAACCATCAGCGCGCCATAGGCGGGCAGCGCTTCACCCGGCGTCGCGCCGTTTACGGCCACCAGCACGCGGCCCTTTACCACAAGTCCGTTCGGCCAGGCCTGTTCCCGGCCAGAAAGGTTAAACAGGCACAGCACCGCCTGCCCTTCAGCCTGACGGCGCGCGACCAGCAAGGCATCGCCGGCCTCCAGCACTTCAAAACCGCCCAGTCGCAGCGCCGGATTGGCACGGCGCAGCGCGACAAGATCGCGCGTCAGGTTCAGCAGCGATGCGGGATCATCCGCTTGGCGGTCTGCGGCGCGGTCCAGATTTTCCGGCCCCAGCGGCAGCCACGGCTGGCCAGTGGTAAAGCCGCCTTCCGGTGCCTGGGCCTGCCACGGCATCGGAGTGCGGGCTCCATCGCGCGACAGGGTCAGCGGCCAGTTGGCGATCGCTTCGGGATCCTGCAGCAGATCGAACGGGATATCGACCTGGGTAAGCCCCAGTTCCTCCCCCTGATAGATGATCGGATTGCCGCGCAGCGCCACCAGCAGCAGCATCTTGATCCGGGCAAATGCCGGCCGGTCTTGCGGCGCGCACCACCGCGACAGGGCGCGCGGGGCATCGTGGTTTTCAAAGGCCCAGCTTGGCCACCCTTCCTGCGGGCGGGCGGGCCAATCGGCCTGGGCCGCCGCGACCAGTGCCGGGGTCAGCGCCTCTGCGTAAAGGAAGTCAAATCCATAGGCGCTGTTGAGCCGCGCGTTGCCGTGGGTGTAAAGATGCATTTCCCGCAGCGCGTCGGCCCCGCCAACCTCGGCCATGGTAAAGGCCGCGCCATACTCATCGGTAAGCGCGCGAATCCGCTCGATAAAAGCGGGAATCGCGGAATTTGACTGATTGTATTTGCGCAGCTGAAAATCAAACGGGCGCGTCCGCGGCAGGCCATCTTCAGGGGCGGGCGGATTATCCCGCAGGGCGGGATCGTGCATCGCGAAATTCAGGGCATCAAGCCGGAAACCGTCCACCCCCCGGTCCAGCCAGAACCGCGCCACATCCAGCAGCGCATCCTGCACTGCGGGCAAATGGCAATTGAGCTGCGGCTGGCTGCCCAGGAAATTGTGCAGGTAATATTGCCCGCGCCGCGCATCCCAGGTCCAGGCCGGGCCGCCGAACACCGATTGCCAGTTGGATGGCGGCGATCCCTCTGGCTTGGGATCGGCCCAGACGTACCAGTCGGCCTTGGGATTGTCGCGGCTCTGGCGGCTTTCGGCAAACCACGGGTGCCGATCAGAGGTGTGGGCATAGACCTGATCGATCATCACCTTCAGGCCAAGCGCATGAGCCCGCGCCACCAGCGCATCAAAATCGGCCAGCGTGCCGAAGATGGGATCGACATCGCAATAGTCAGCAACATCGTATCCGAAATCGTTCATCGGCGACGTGAAGAACGGCGACAGCCAGATCGCATCCACCCCCAGCGCGGCAATATGATCAAGCCGCCGGGTAACCCCCGGAAGATCGCCGATCCCGTCACCGTTGGTGTCCAGAAAGCTGCGCGGATAGACCTGATAGATCACCGCGCCGCGCCACCACGGGCTGGTGCTGTGTGCCGGGCGGGCAGCGGAAACAGACGATTGGCGATTCATGGGCTGGCTGGAACGATCACTCTTTCGCCGCGCAGACGGCAAAACTCAGGGGAGGAAGGGTCATGGTCACGGTGCCGGGCGCCGCGGCCGCAGACGGGCACTGCCCGGCCAGCGCGGTGAAGGCAAGACTGGCCGGATCGACTGCAATGCTATGCGTCAGCGCGGCGGTTGAGGTGTTGAAGGCCAGCAGCACCTCTCGCCCGGTGGCCGGATCGAAACGGGAAACGGCAAACAGGCCGGGCTTGTCGGATACGGCGCGGACCGTGCTGGCCCCATCGGTCAGCGCCGGGGTGGCGCGGCGTATCCGCGAAAGTTCGGCAATCAGCCGGTACAGCGGATGCGCCGGGTTGAAACTGGCCTGCGCGGTGGTTGATGATGTTCCAACCAGCGCCTCGTCATTGTATTCGGGCACCTTGCTGGCGAACATATCCTGCCGGGCAAGCTGATCGCCGCCATGCCCAGCAAAGCCCTGCTCATCCCCGTAATAGATCACCGGCACCCCGCGCATGGTCAGCATCAGGGCATGGCCCAGCTTGTCGCGCGCCAGCAGTTCATCAGCGCCGATCCCCGGGTTGGCCTGCTTGAGGAACATCGCGAAACGCCCGGCATCGTGATTGCCCAGGAAGGTTGGCAGGCGGTTGGCGGCTCGCTTGCCCCCTTCATACAGCACATCATCATCCAGCAGGCGGGCCAGTTCCTCAGTCCCGGTCTTGCCGCTTGAAGCATCGATCGCGGCGCGCATGAAGGCAAAATCCAGCACGGCGGGAAGCCCGGCGTTACGGGTCCAGCTTGCCAGCAGCGCCGGATCGAAATCCCCGGTCGCCACCTCGCCAAAGATGTGGAAGTTGGGGATGCCGCGCGCCTTGGCCCGCGCCAGCATGGCGGGCACGAAGGCGCGCCAGAATTCGGGATTGACGTGCTTGGCCGTATCGATGCGGAAGCCGTCAACGCCATAGCGATCAATCCAGTCGCCATAGATTTCAATCATCCCGGCAACCACACGGGGGTTTTCGGTGGCGATGTCGTCCAGCCCAACGAAATCGCCATAGAGCGCGCTTTCGCCCTTCCAGTTCGAATTGCCGCGGTTGTGATACCAGATCGGATCGTTGAGCCAGGCCGGCGTCTTGGCCTTTTCCTCACCCCTGGGCACATACGGCGTATAGGCGAACGAGGGATCGGTCATCTTCGCCCAGTTGGCGGGCGAGGGATCGGCATCGCCGGCAAAGCCCGGATTGATCGCCGCGCCGCCCGGTCCGCCCCGGCGCGAGAACGGATAGTCGGCCTTGGAACGGTAGGAATAATCGCCGCCCTCGCGGTACTGGATCACATCGGCGGTGTGGTTGACCACGATGTCCATATAGACCTTGATCCCGCGCGCATGGGCAGCATCGACAAAGGCCTTGAACTCGGCATTGGTGCCGAAATGCGGATCGACCGAGGTGAAATCGGTAATCCAATACCCGTGATAGCCCGCGCTTTCATCACCCTTCGGCCCCTGCACCGGCTTGTTCCGAAAGATCGGCGCAAACCAGATCGTCGTCGCGCCCAGCCCCTGGATGTAATCAAGCCGCTGCGTCAGCCCCTTGAGATCGCCGCCATGATAAAAACCCTTGGCCGATGGATCAAACCCGGTCTTCAACCGATCGCCCTTGATCCCGCCCGTGTCGTTCTTCGGATCGCCGTTCTCAAACCGGTCAGGCAGAACGAAATAGACCACCTCCTGTTCGGGCGTGCGGGCGCGGTAATCCTGCGCCTGCGGAATGGGCTGAGCCTGAGCAGCACAGGCCAGTAACGGCGCGAGCAAGGCGAGGGAAAAACGCATCAGGCAGCTCCCTGGTCGGGGTGACCAGACAATTGGGCAACAAAGTCGGCGTGCTTAGGCAATGAGTCCGCTCTGGCTTGATAGGCCCTGCTTAGACTGTCCAGAAACGGTCCAATATCCTGCGCGGGGACGTTATCCGCCAGCGGCGACCATCCCTGCGGCACAATGCCTTGACCGATCATCACCTGCCCCCAGCTATCATCCAGAAACAGTTCGTCGTCTTCACGCATGAACAGCCCGGCTTCGCGAAACAGAGCGATCTTGTCCGCCAGCGTCGCGGGAAGCTGCATGGACCGGCAGTGATCCCAGAATGGTTCCCCTACCCGCTGGTTGGCGGCGTAGTGCAGGACGATGAAGTCCCGGACTCTTTCCCATTCGGCAACTGACAGCCGGTTGAACGTTGACCGTGCCGTTTCCAGGTCACCCAGATCACGCGGCAACAGATTCAGCAGCCGTCCGATACCAGACTGGACCAGATGGATGCTGGTCGATTCAAGCGGTTCCATGAACCCCGCGGAGAGTCCAAGCGCCACGCAGTTGTGCGACCAGTATTCACGGCGATGGCCTGCGCCAAACCGGATTGGCCGCGGGTCGGCCAGCGGTTCGCCGTCGACATTGGCAAGCAGGATCGCGCTCGCCTCGTCAACCGACATGAATGACGAACAGAATACGTGGCCGTTGCCCGTGCGGTGCTGCAGCGGAATACGCCACTGCCAGCCCGCCTTGTGGGCGATTGATTGGGTGTAGGGACGAAAATGGCGGCCAGAGGCCGTCGGCATGGCCAGCGCGGTGTCGCATGGCAACCAATTGGTCCAGTCGGTGTGGGGCACATCCAGCGTGTCGCCCAACAGCAGGCTACGAAAGCCCGTGCAGTCGATGAAGAAGTTTCCGGCAACGCGGCGCTCGCCCTCAAGGCGAAGCGTGGTAATGTCCCCGTTCAAACCATCGCGCTCTACCCCGACAATCCGTCCTTCAACGCGGCTTACCCCGCGTTCAGTGGCATAGTCGCGCAGCATCTGCGCAAACAGCGTCGCGTCGAGGTGATAGGCATAAGCCAGATCCGCACCTGCCAGACCCTGTGGTTGGGCAAAGGCAAAACGGTTCTGGCGCGCCGCAGCAATATTGAAACTGTAGTCGCCAAAATCACCTGCGACGCCCAGCGCCCGCCCGCGCAGCCACAACTGTCGGAACGGGATCAGCCCCACCCCGCGTCCGACGGTGCCGAAACTGTGAATGTAGCTTTCACCCGGGCGCAGCCAGTCAGCAAATTCAATGCCCAGCTTGAAACTGGCATTGGTGCGGCGCAGGAACTCCGTCTGATCCAGCCCCAACCCAATCAGCAGATTGTGAATCTGCGGAATGGTCGCTTCGCCGACACCAACCGTGCCAATCTCATCGGATTCGACAAGGGTGATTGAGGCGCAGTCGCCAAGGAACCGCGCCAGGATTGCGGCAGCAATCCACCCTGCGGTCCCCCCACCGGCAATCACGAACTCCAGGCGCGACTCTTCGCTCATGACAGTCATGCCCCTTGAGAACGGGAAACGGTTCCGCCGGTCATACCGACGGAACCGCCTATGTCATCAGAACTTGTAGGTGAAGCCCGCAAGGAAACGGCGGCCATAGGTCTGGTACTTGAGCCAGGCGTCCGGCACGGCCGCCCCATTGATCTGAGCCAGAGTCGCCTGGCGCTCGTCAGTCAGGTTCTGGCCCTGCAGGAACAAGGACAGCCCCTGAAGCGCAGATCCCTTCGGGAAGTCATAACCGATCTGAGCGTCGTAGACAGTCTCAGACAGGACCGCCTGACGATCAAGGCCACCACTGAACAGCGAGAAATCGCCCAGGAAGCCGGAGCGATACCGCATCGATCCGCGCACGCTGAAGCCGTGGTCTTCATAGAACGCGGTAAGGTTGCCGACGTACTTCGAATAACCCGGAATGACTGTTGCCTTGCCTGCCGAATCGAAAGCCTTGGTTTCGGTGTAGCCGATACCGCCGGTGATACCGAAGCCGCTCAACGCCGACGTGAACACGTCAAACGGCAGAGTACCAGCCAGTTCGCCGCCGATAATCCATCCACCCTTGGTATTGACGGGTCCGCTGAAGACGCCGATCGGCGTGCTTGGCACAATACCGGCGGGAACAGGATAACCAGAATAATTATAGTTCAAATCTATCCCGTTCGGATCAATATAATCCACCAAGTGCTTGTAGTATAGCTGCGCCGCGATGTAACCCTTGTTTCCAAAGTACTTTTCAACCGAAAGGTCCAATGCCACGGCCTTATACGGGCGCAGTTTCGGATTTCCGCCACCACCGGTGTAGATAGGAGGTGTGTAGGCAATATTTGCAGAGAATCCAACAGTATTGTTCATATCAGGCAGGCGCGGACGCATCATTTGTTCCGATGCAGCCAGGCGGATCACCATGTCATTCGGTGTACGAATGTTCAGGTTGGCGCTAGGCAGGATCATCCAGTACTTGTCAGTCAGCGTTCCGTTGACCGCCCCGTATGAATTGACCGCAGTGTGAACGGCAGTAACGCCGAAATTGCCCGTCAGCGTATTGCCGTTGCCAAGATCCTTGTCGAGCGTGGCCATGGCATAGGGCGACCAGACATCTTCACTGATCCGATAGGCTTGCGAAGCACCATAGGGGTTCGCTTGGTAGAGGAGCACACCTGCCGGGACCAGAGTGCGCGGATCGTAGGACAGGAGCGGTCCGAAACCCCGGCTCAGATTTACCGAAGTCAGTAGCAGATTGCTGGGAACGACGACGCCATCAGCCCCGCCCGGCGGTACCAGGAACGCCTCATCCTGCGTCAGATGCTTCTTGCGATAGGTGTGATCCACCCCGACCTTCACTGCCTTGATGAAACCGCCGATATCCTTTTCGATTTCGGCACGGATCTCCTTCAGGTCATCGCGGCTCTTGCGGATCTTGTCATAGCCGGCCTGGTTGGTTGATCCTGACCAGCCTTGGACGTCCGTCAGAACCAGTGCCGGGTTGGCACCGTTGAAATTGCTGGTGAACAGCAGTGCATTGCTACCGGTAAGCGTCGAGCTGAAGGTTCCGCCCGGCGTGGACAGATTGCGCCCCAAACCCGCCGTGGTTTCCAGGCGATCCTGCCACCGATCGGTGCGGGACCAGCTCACATCAAGGATTGCGCGAGTGCCGGCGTCGTTATCCCACTTGAGATTGCCACCGAACGAATAGGTGTTGTTCTTGTTGTCGGTTGCGTAATTTTCGACGATCGGGCGGCCGGTCCACGTGGCAGCGGTGATAATGCCGATAGGATAGACGTTGCCACCAATGGCATAGCTGTTAACGGTGCCGGGCGTAAAGCTGGTGACGGTCGATCCACAGCACAGGATCGGCATTTCGAAGCCCTTCTGGTCAAGCTTCTCATTGAAATGCGAATAAAAACCATCAACGGTAAAAGTCAGCTGATCGCTGAACTTTGCCTGAAAAGTGCCATTGAGACCAAGGCGCTTCAGGCGTGACGATTCTTCCCAAGTCTTAACGCCGCTGATGCCGTACTGATTGGTGCCATAGCTGCCATAGCCCCAAGCGTTCCAGTCGTGAGTCTGATAAGGCTCGTCCGAATAAGCGGCAGAAAGGGCGATGCCCATCGTGTCATTCGCAAACTGGTCAACATAGGTACCATAGACGCGGTACCCCTTGTTCGTCGCAGTCGGGATAACCCGCTGATCAACAACGGTGCCGCGGGCACCAACAGCCACAACACGCTTGCCCAGGTCAAGCGGACGGATTGTACGCATATTGATTGAGCCGACAAGCCCGCCAGCCGTGTGATCAGCCTGTGCGGTCTTGTAGATGTCAACACCGGCAAGAATTTCCGAGGGGAATTGGTCGAATTCCACCGCGCGGCTGTCATTGGTGGTGGTCTGCTCGCGGCCATTCAGCGTGGTGGTCGAAAAGTCCGGCCCAAAGCCGCGGATCGAGATGATGTTGGCGCGCCCATTGCTGCGCTGGGCGGCGATGCCCGGCAGACGGGCGATCGATTCGCCGATCGAATTGTCCGGCAGCTTGCCAATGTCTTCGGCACTGACCGACTCTACCACCGCTTCGGTACGCTTCTTGACCGAGGTTGCGCTCTGCAGCGCGGCGCGGAAACCGGTAACGACGATTTCGCCGCTATCGGCACCGGTATCGCTGGCGGCGGGGGCTGCGTCCTGCGCCCAGGCGGCGACCGGAAGCGCGAAAGCGGAAACTGTCAGGGCGATGGCGGATGCGCCAAGGTGGCCACGAAGACGAGTGCGAAGTGCCAAAGGATGTCTCCCAAAACCTTGCCGGCAAACAGGGGCCCCGGCGATCAGCCCTGAAACTGGAACCGGGGCAATTTTTCATGAATTGGCCCCACGGGCTGCGGCTGTACGTCCGGGCCGGGACGGTCCGATAGAAGGCATACGTATACGCATATTATGCAGGCGGCCCGGGTGTGGCCGTAGTGCAACGCCCCGGCAGCAGCCTGCATCATGCGGAGCCGGGCCGCATTGTGAACGATTGCAGCCGGTGCCGCGCGGGCCTAGGGAAATGGCAGCGCCTGCCAAAGGCGCGGGGAGCGGCCATGGGGCGCATTCGGTCTAACAAGCCAACCAGCTTTGACATTGCCTATCTGGCGGGCGTGTCACAGCCCACTGTCAGCCGCGCGCTGCGCGGATCGCGCGCGGTAAGCCTGGCGACCCGGCAACGGATCGAGGCGATTGCGCAGGAACTGAACTACTCGGTTGACAAGAACGCCTCATCCCTGCGCTCACAGCGGTCCAACACCATCGCGCTGCTGTTCTTTGAGGAACAGGCCCCGGAAGAATCGAAGATCAACCCGTTTTTCCTGGCGATGCTGGGGTCAATCACCCGCGCCTGTGCCAACCGCGGGTTCGATCTGCTGATCTCGTTCCAGAAGATGGAGGATGACTGGCACACCCGTTATCAGGACAGCCACCGGGCCGACGGGCTGATCCTGCTGGGCTATGGCGACTATACCCTTTACAAGAGCCGGCTGGAAACACTGGTTGGCGCAGGCACTGATTTCGTCCGCTGGGGATCGGTGGGTGCCGATACCATTGGCGCCACGGTGGGATCAGACAATTTCGGTGCAGGCCGCGCTGCGGGGGAGCATCTGCTGTCGCTGGGCCGGCGGCGGATTGCCTTTATTGGCCAGGCTGACGAGCACTATCCCGAATTCGCCGATCGCTATCGCGGGCTGTGCGCCGCGCTGGAAGCCGCCGGGATCGATCCCGATCCGGCCCTGCTGCGCGGCGGGGTGAGCATTGAGGAGGATGGCCGCGCGGCGGCACAAGATCTGCTGACAGCGGGAACCGGTTTTGACGCGATCTTCGCGGCCAGCGATCTGATAGCCATCGGCGCGATGCGGGCGCTTTCGGCAGCGGGACTGCGCATCCCCCATGACGTGGCGATCATGGGGTTTGATGATCAGCCCGCCGCCAGCATGACCAACCCGCCCCTGACCACCGTGATGCAGGATTTGAAAGGCGCGGGCGAGCTGCTGGTCGAAACCCTGCTGGCCCGGATTGAGGACCGCCCGGTTCCCGATGCGGTAATCCCGGCCCGCCTGATAGCAAGGCAAAGCACAACCGGCTGAAGCAGGCCGGCGCATTCCGCCGCCAAGCTTGGCGCTACGTATTCGTATGCGTCTATTGTGACGCGGGCCAAGCCGTGCCAGCCCGGCCACAAGGGAATTGGGATGGGACACGGTATGGAAAAGCCCCGCCAGGATTGGGCCGGTCTGGCCAGTATCAGCTTCGGCTTCTTTGGCATCCAGATCGGCTTTGCGCTGCAGAACGCCAATATGAGCCGGGTGTTCCAGTCGTTGGGGTCCAGCCTGGATGATCTGCCCGCGCTGTGGGTCGCCGCGCCGCTGACCGGGCTGCTGGTCCAGCCGGTGATCGGCTATATGTCGGATCGCACCTGGCTCGGCCGCTTTGGCCGGCGGCGGCCCTATTTCCTGGCGGGCGCGGTGCTGGCGGCGCTGTCTCTGCTGCTGATGCCGCTCAGCCACGTCTTGCTGATGGCGGCGCTGCTGCTGTGGATGCTTGATGCCAGCCTTAACGTGTCGATGGAGCCGTTCCGCGCCTTTGTTGGCGATATGCTGCGCAAGGATCAGCATACCGCCGGCTATGCGGTGCAGACCGCGTTTATCGGCGTGGGCGCGGTGGTTGGATCGCTGTTTCCCTATCTGCTCGATCATCTGGGGGTGGCCAATACCGCGCCGCAGGGGACCATTCCCGATACGGTGCGCTATTCGTTCTGGGCGGGCGGTATTGCCCTGCTGGGTGCGGTGCTGTGCACGGTGTTCACCACCCGGGAATACTCGCCGGAAGAGCTGCGAGCCTTTGGCGAAGAAAGCGAAACCCATACCGATACCGATACCGGTGCCGCACTGGCCGAGCGCAATGGCGGTTCCTCGTTCTGGTGGATAGCGGCGGGCACCCTGCTCGCGCTGGTAACCGAGCGCTTGGGGTTCAAGAAGGAAGTCTACCTGCTCGCTGGCCTGCTCGCGGGATATGGCCTGCTCAGTTACATCGCGATCCGCCTTGCCCGCGCCGGGCGCAGCCAGGGAATGCTGGCCAGCATTGTTGGCGATTTTTCAGGGATGCCGCCAATCATGAAGCGGCTGGCGCTGGTGCAGTTCTTCAGCTGGTCGGCGCTGTTCATCATGTGGATCAACACCACCCCGATCGTCGCACAGAACTTCTTCGGATCATCCGATCCGGCCAGCGCCGCCTATCAGGAAGGCGGCAATTGGGTGGGGGTGCTGTTTTCGGTCTATAACGGCGTCGCCGCGCTGGCGGCGCTGTTCCTGCTGCCCGCGCTGTCACGGCGGATCGGCAAGGCGCGGACGCATATGATCTGCCTGCTGGCGGGTGCGGCGGGATATGCCAGTTTCTTCGTGCTGAAAAACCCCGATCACCTGATCTTCAGCGAAGTGGGCGTTGGCATTGCCTGGGCCTCTATCCTGGCCATGCCTTACGCGATTCTTGCCTCCAGCCTGCCGCAGGCCAAGCTAGGCATCTACATGGGGCTGTTCAACGTCTTTGTAGTTATCCCGCAACTGCTGGTGGCGACGGTGATGGGATCGATCATGAAGGCGTTCTTCCCCGGCCAGCCGATCTGGACCATGGCCTTCGCCGCCGGAACACTGGTGCTGGCGGCGCTGGCGATGACGCGGGTCAAGGTGCCGGGGGAGGACGGTTCGGCAAGCGCCCAGGCCTGAAGTTCAGGCGTCGCCCCGTTCCGCCGGGTCCTCATGCAGCCAGGCGGCATGGCGCGGGGCGCGTTTGGTCTGGCTCCATTCCTCAAGCATCACCGGGGCCAGCTTTTCCAGCTCGGCATATTGGTCTGCCGTGCCGATGTTGCAGGCCAATTCCAGCCGGTGGCCGTTAGGATCAAAGAAATAGATCGAGCGGAAGATGCCGTGATAGGTCGGCCCCAGCACGTCGATCCCCTGCGCCTCGATATGGGCCTTGGCGGCCAGCAATGCGGCCTGATCCTCAACCTCAAAGGCCAGATGCTGGACCCATGCCGGGGTGTGCTCGTCACGGCCCATCGCAGGCTGCTGGGGCAGCTCGAAAAAGGCCAGGACGTTGCCCCCGCCGCAATCAAGGAAGACGTGCATATAGGGATCGAATTCCCCGGTGGACGGCACATGATCCTCAGCAAAGGCAGTGGTATAGGTCATGCCCAGCACCCGTTCGTACCAGGCCACCGTTTCCTTCGCGTCTTTGCAGCGATAGGCAACGTGGTGAATGCGCTTCAGGCTGGGTGCGCCGCTCATTGCGCAGCGCCTTCCACCTGCAGCGCGCCGCGGCGCATCTGATCGCGCTCCATGCTTTCGAACAGGGCGGTGAAGTTGCCTTCGCCGAAACCTTCGTCCTTCTTGCGCTGGATGAATTCGAAGAACACCGGCCCGATCATCGTTTCCGAAAAGATTTGCAGCAACAGGCGCGGATCGCCCTTTTCGGTCGAACCATCAAGCAGAATACCGCGGCTTTGCAGGGATTCCACCGGCTCGCCGTGGCCGGGCAGACGCTCTGTCAGCATTTCGTAGTAGGTCGCCGGCGGCGCGGTCATGAACGGAGTGCCCAACGTCTTGAGCTTGTCCCACGCGCCGTAGAGATCATCGCATGAGAACGCGATGTGCTGAATCCCCTCACCGTTGTAGGCACGCAGGAATTCCTCGATCTGGCCGCCGCCGGCCTTGCCTTCCTCGTTCAGGGGAATGCGGATCTTGCCGTCGGGCGCGGTCATCGCCCGGCTGGTCAGGCCGGTATATTCGCCCTTGATGTCGAAATAGCGGATCTCGCGAAAGCCGAAGACCCGTTCATAAAAACTGCCCCAATGGGCCATCCGCCCGCCATAGACATTGTGCGTCAGGTGATCGATCACCTGAAAGCCTGCGCCCGCCGGATGGCGATCAACGCCCGGTTCGTAAACGAAATCGATGTCATAGATTGACAGGTCACCGCCGGCCGATCCCTCGTAACGATCAAGCAGGTAGATGATCGATCCACCGATTCCGCGAATCGCCGGCAGGTGCAATTCCATCGGCCCGGTGCGGACCTCAACCGGTTCGGCCCCGCGCTCTATCGCCAGGTCATAGGCCTTCCTCGCATCACGCACGCGCCAGCCCATGCCGCAGGCCGAAACCCCGTGTTCGGCGGCGAAATAAGCCGCGGGGCTGCGCGGTTCGTAATTGGCGATCAGGTTGATCCCGCCCTGGCGCCACAGTTCGACATCCTTGGAACGATGCCGCGCGATCCGGGTGAAACCCATCGCGGCAAAGACCGGTTCCAGCGCGCCTTTTTCCGGTGCGCAAAATTCAACAAACTCGAAACCGTCAAGGCCCAGCGGGTTGTCGAACAGATCGGCCATGATTTCACGCTCCTGACGGTTTTGGTTTCATATGTAACTAAATGAACCAAGGCCGCGAGTCAAGCATCGCAGCGTCGCCGCGTGCAGGAATGGCAATGATCGCAGTGAGCGGGTCAGGCCAGGGCGAGGGGGCGGGCGGCCACGCCGGCATAGTCGGCAAACAGCTTGGAAAAATGGCCGCGCATCGTTTCGCTGGGCGGCACCAGATCCAGCGGCAGGGCAGGCCCTTCGATCAGATGCCGGATCGCGGCGGCGGCGGCCTCTGCACTGCCCGCGGTATAGGTCAGGCCGGCACCGCCAGCGGCATGATCAGCCGCCCCGCCCCGATCGGGAACGATCACCGGAACCCCGCTGGCCCGTGCCTCTGCCGCGGAAAGGCAAAATGTCTCCGCCTCGCAGCCGTGGACCAGGGCATCGGCGCTGGCCAGTATCGTCGCGAAACGGATGCGGTCGCGCTCCGGTTCCAGCATCCGGATATGCGGATTGCCGAATATCCCGCGGGCGATGCGGCTGCGCTTGTTGCCATCGCCCAGAATGACCATGCCGATCGGATGATTGTGGCTTGCCGTCGTTACTGCATCAACCACCATCGGCCAGCGCTTTTCAGCGGAAAGCCGGCCCACCCCGATCAGCAAGGTGGCGGATTCGGGCAGGCCGCACATTTCCAGCAGGCGGCGGCGCACCTGTGGATCGCGCCGGTCGCGCGAAAACAGTCCTTCCTCAACCCCCATCGGGTGCAGCACCGTATTGGCAACCCCGCCGCTTTCCAGCCGGACCTGCAATTCGTGACTGGCGCAGACCACCCGGTCATAGGCATGACCCAGTTCGCGCAAGTGATCCCAGAACTGTTCGAACCGGCGATCGATGGTCCGGCGCGAGAACAGCGGTTCGAACCAGCGATAGGCATAGGCTGACAACGGGTCGGCGTGCATCACCAGCGCACGCGGCACATCACCCTTCCACCGCGCCACCATTGCCGGGCTGCGCCACGGCGACGATGCCTCGACGAAATCGGGCTTCAGTGCGTCAAGCTCTGCGTGAAGCGCCTCCTCATCGGCGAAATACCAATACTTGCGATCAAGCGGAAAGCGCGGGCTGGGAATGGTGACGACCCGCGCGCCCGGCCCGCGCTCCACCACCTCGCGTTTGTCGCCCGGTGCAAGAATGATGATTTCATGCCCGAGTTCGGGGCCAAGGCGCAGCTTCTGTTCGACATAGGTTTTCACCCCGCCGCCCTGCGGCGAGTAGAAAGCGCAGACATCGACTATCCGCAAGCGCGGCCCCCGCCAGTGGCTATTGGTTGAGGGGGCCGAAGCTCATCAACCCCTTGCGATAGTTCATCACCACGGTCGTCTGCGAAACGCCGTTGCTGTTCACCACCAGCCGCGTTGCCGCTGCCTTTGGCTTGCGCACGCCCAGCCTGGGGTTGCCGGTGAACCCGATCCCGTCAACCGACAGGCCGAATTTGCGATTGGCGTCGCGGTCATGCAGGACCGACACGCTGTAGGCGCCCGGCCCCGGGATGCGCACGCACATCTGCACGTTTCCGCTGGCCGGAACCGGTTGCTCGACACGGCGAAAGGTCTTTCCCGCGGCGACCAGGATGTTGTCATCGGCCAGAAAATCCTCGTCGTTTGACGGATAGACTTCCAGCTTGATGTTGCCCTTACGGTCCTTCAGGCCGGTCACATTGATCAGCAATGCCGGTCCGCCCTCCCCGGCGCGGCAACGGCCTTCAGCCTTGCCAAGATCGGGCGTCGATGGAATTGGCTGTCCGGCCGCGATAATCAGCGGCAGGGCAAGACAAAGAACGGCTTTCTTCACCTGGTACTCCTTGAATCCAGCAATCCCACTGCGCCGACGATCGCGCCGACGCACAGGTGCGTCACCAACAGCATGGCCGCCATCAACGCCATCAGGCTGGCGACCTGAATCTCGTGCCCCAGCAGGAACACGGCCAGGCCGGCAAAGACGACGTCCTTGTTGGGCAAAAGCGGTAGGCGGGAAAGCAGCATACGGAGCGTAGCCAGAACGATCCACAAGTCGACCGAAACGTCGGGCAAAACCAGATGCCACATCACCGCCGAACACGCGAGCACCACAAGGATACGCAGCACATGAACGATGGAGATAAACCACAACTCACGTTTCGGCAGCGTGAACAGCCGCTGGCGGAACAGCAGGATCACGAACGAGGTGATCAGGATCACCCCCAGCGACATGAAGGTGCCCTTCATTTCCATGCCGATCTGGCCCGATGAAACCAGCGGCCAGGTGAAGATCAGCATCACCAGGGTCATGATGTTGCCGGTCAGCGCCGAAAGGATCGTCACATCCTTGATCGCGCCGAAGGGGGTGGTTTCCATCTTCAGGTGGCTGCGCGCCCAGCCATAGAACTGCGCCTCACCCAGATAGCCCAGCAGCAATTCGTTGCTGACCAGTTTGCGCAGCAGCGCCGCCATCCCCGAAACAAAGGGGATCGGCCACATCCGGCGATAGATGATCCATTCGCTGACCGGCAGCGCCATGTAATAGATCGCGAAGAATATCCAGAATCCGGCATGATGCGGCACCATTTCCAGCAACTGGTCAGGCTGCAGCTTGCGGAACTGGATCGCCACCACAACCAGCATGGCCAGCGATATCGCCGCGCTGAACCAGCCGGCCAGCCGGGTGCGGCTTTTTTCATCGGCGGGGGTGAGTGGCAAGGGCGGGGCTTCGGGCGGAACCGTTTCGGTTGCTGCGCTGTCAGGCATCGCGGTGGTCCTCTGGCTGGCACATGGACAAGTCCGGCGCAGCCCCGGCGCCTGATGCACGGATCGTGCGAAGAAGATGTTTTCGCGTGGTCACGTACGGGTGTTCTCGGTTTGCGCCATTGGCAGAATTCGATGTGCTTGGGAAGAGTGCGCGCCATGCCCGCCTTCTCGCCGCCCTTGCCGGTGTTGCTGGCCCCGGCTAACCCACCGCAATGCCTGCGCTGCACATTCTGGTTCCGATCCACGACTTTTCAGCCGGAGGCACCGAGGTAATCGCTTTTCGGCTGGCCGAACAATGGCTTGCCGCCGGATGCCGGGTGACATTTCTTGCCGGCGCAGCGGACGGCGCGATGCGCGCCCGCGTCCCTGCCGGGGCCGCGGTGGAAATCCTTGATCCGCCGGTTGCCCGCAGCGCCCTGTCAAGGCTCCGGCTTGGCCCGGCTATGGTCCCCGCGCTGCGTCGGATCGCCCCAGACGTGGTGTTCATCCCCGGCAACTTCCATTTCATTCTGGCCGGCGCATTCAAAAAGGCGCTGCCCCGTCTGCCAATCGCGGCCAAGGTAAGCAATCCGATGCTGCCGGGCGGTGTGGCCGGGGCGCTGCTGCGCGACCCGGGCGCGGGCCTGCTCCGCCGGTATCTGGCCCCGATCGACATGGTGGTGACCATGAACCCCGGGCTGGAGGCAGAACATCGCCGGATGATGCCGGGGGGCGCGGTCCGCACCATCACTGACCCCAATGTGCCTGACGATGTGCCGGTCCTGCCAATGCGTGACCGGCGCGGCGGGGCCGGGCCGTGCCGCCTGCTGCTGATCGGCCGGCTTGAACCGCAAAAGGACGTGCCGCTGGCGCTGCGCACGTTGGCTGCGCTGCGCGGCATCGTGCCGGCACAGCTTACCATTCTGGGCGAAGGTTATCTGCGCCCCGGAATCGAGGCTGAGGTGAAGCGACTTGGGCTGGAGCAGGCGGTGAATATGCCCGGCTTCGCGGCCGACATTGCCGCCGCGCTTGATGCCGCCGATGTGCTGCTGATCACCTCGCGCTATGAAGGCGGCCCCGCCGTCGCGGTGGAGGCGCTGGCGCGCGGCGTGCCGGTGGTCAGCACTGATTGTTCGCACTTTCTGCGCGGCCTGCTGGATGATGCGCGTTTGGGCCGGATCGTTTCCAGCCGTGATCCGGCGGTGCTGGCAGAGGCCGTTGCGGCGCAGCTTGCCACTCCGCCTGCCCCGCCAGAGCTGCTGCGGGCAGCGGTTGAGCCGAGCCGTTATGGCGCGGCGACCAGCGCCTATCTGGAACTGTTTGCGGAGCTGGCAGGCAAGAGATCGGCATAGCGCCCGGCGGACCGCCGCGCGGCGAAGGCCCCATAGGTCTTTTCAATACTGCCGATCAACGCGGGAACGGTGGTATCGCCCGGATGAACCGCAACCCGCACAACTTGCTGGGGATGCAGGGCATGACGCGCCAGCCCGGCAAAAAAACGCGATGACAATTGCCGCCCCTTGCTCCGGCTGGCCCAGGTCACCACCGGCCCCTTCGCCAGCACCTCACCATCGGCGGGACGCCAGACCCGGAAGTGATCTTCGGCCAGTGCAAAACCGCTTTCCGCCAAGGCCTGGCGCGCGCCATCGCCATAAAGCCAGGCCGGGGCGATGAAACCGGCGGCGGGGCGGCCAATGATGTCTTCCACCAAGGCTTTGCCATCGGCCATGCGCTGCGCCGCGACCTGCCGGGTCAGGCCCAGAAATTCCCCCTCGCCCGCGGTCATGTGCTTCGCCTTGAACGAGGCCGCGCCGCTGTGCTCGGCCAGATCCTTGTGGAACCAGCCATGGACGAACATTTCCACGCCCGCATCGGACCACGTCCGCAATTTGCTCTGGAAGGCGGGCGCCTGGGCCAGCGGAGCCTCGCCCCAGTGATCGGCCACGACCAGCATCGCAAATTTCGGCCCGCCCAGGATTCGCGAAAGCTGATCGGCCAATTGATCAACCTCCCGCTCAAAACGGGGGCCGACATCGTGGATGGATGCGATCAGCGTTTTGTTCACAGCTGCGGCATCTGCTGGCTGGCACAGTGAAAGCTGCCGCCGCCGGCCAGCACGGCATCAGCCAGAATCCCTGTTACCGGACGATCCGGAAACAGCGCCTGCACCGCAGCAACGCCGTCTTCGTCATGGGCCGTGCCATAGGTTGGGACCACCACCAGATTGGATGTGATCGCAAAGTTCATATAGCTCGCCGGCTCGATCCGCCCCCCCGCACTTTCGACGCGCCCCGGAGAGGGCACTTCGCGAACCGTGACGCCAAAGGCCGCGGCCCGGGCCTTTGCATCGGCATAGATTGCGGCGTTGGGATCATCGCTGCCCGTGGCGCGCGGCAGGGCCAGCACGTTCGGCGCAATGAAACGAGCCAGATTGTCAACATGGCCATCGGTGTGATCGTTGATCAATCCATCACCCAGCCACAGCACCCGGTCATAACCCAGATCCCGGTTCAATCGCCCCTCAATCTCAGCGCGGGAAAGGCCAGGGTTGCGATTGGGGTTGAGCAGGCATTGTTCGGTGGTCACCACCAGCCCGGTGCCGTCACCGTCCAGCGCCCCGCCCTCCAGAACCCAATCCGCCGCCGCAACCGGCAGTCCGGCGCTTTCCGCCAGCTCCGCGCCGATTTGCTGATCGCCGTCCATCAGATACTTGCCGCCCCAGCCGTTGAAGCCAAAGCGGCGGGCACTGGCATGGCCCCCATCGCGCACCACCAGCGGCCCGGTGTCGCGCAGCCACACATCGCCATAGCGCCGTGTTTCCAGCTTCACCGCTTCACCGCACAGGCTGCGCGCCCGCGCGGCATTGCCCCCATCCCTTACGATCAGCCGCACTTCCTGTCCGCTGTCGGCAACAGCATTGGCAAAGGCCGCAATCTGTTCCTGGGCAAGATCAAGAAAGCCCGGCCATTCATCCCCGTCATGCGGAAAACCGATCCAGATCCAGCGTTGCGGGTGCCATTCGGGGGGAAAGAATACCGCCATGCGGCCTATTTCACCCCGGCGCGGCTGCGATCGCGGATCAGGCGGAATTCGTCAGTTTTGTGCCAGTTTGGCCAATCGGTGGTTTCGGCCAGGCTGCGGCCAAGGCGGTAAAGCAGCGTGGTTTCCTGCAGCGCCCCGGACCAATCCCAGTCTTCATGAAATTCATCGCTGGGCTGGTGGTAATCGTTGTTGGTATAGGCGTCCGCGGCGGCCTCACCCGCGGCCTTCCCGCCCTTCACCCAGTCGGTGCCGCGCCCGACCGAGAACATCGGCACGCCGCGCTTGGCAAAGCTGAAATGGTCCGACCGGTAATAGTGCCCGCGTTCCGGATGATCCTCTCCCACTATGGTCAGGTTCATGGTTTTGGCCACCGCCTGAAGATAGCGGGTAAGGTCAGATTTGTCTCCGCCGGTTACCATCACGTCGCGTGACGGACTGCCCGGAGCGACCACGTCCATATTGACCCCGCCAACCGTGCGCGCCAGCGGATAGAGCGGGTTGCGGGCATAATATTCCGAACCCAGCAGGCCCGATTCCTCCAGCGTCACCGCCAGGAACACCTGGCTGCGCGGGGCCGGACCAGCCCTGCGGTTGGCCTCTGCCAGGGCAACCAGCGCGGCAACCCCGGTGGCATTGTCCATCGCACCGTTGCAGATATCATCACCCTTGGCATTGGCCTGGCAGCGGCCAAGATGATCCCAGTGCGCGGTATAAAGCACATATTCGTTCGGACGGGTCTTGCCCGGCTGGATCCCGATCACGTTATGCGAAGTCGCCCGCTCAACCGCGTTGTCGAATGACAGGCTGGCGACGGCCCCCAGCGGCACGGCCTTGAACCCCTTGTGCTTGGCCGCCTCGCTAAGCGCGGCAAAGTCCTGCCCGGCAGCCTTGAACACCGCCTCGGCCACGGGCTTTTGAATCCAGCCGTTGGCCTGGGTCTGATCCATGCCATCGTTGGCGCTTTGGACATATTTCTGCTTGCCCGACCAACTCGACTGGACAACCTGCCAGCCATAGGCTGCGGGGAAAGTATCGTGGACAATCAGCGCGCCCGCCGCGCCTTGCCGTGCAGCCTCCTCAAACTTGTAAGTCCAGCGCCCGTAATAGGTCATCCGCCGGCCTTTGAAGAGCCCGGCCTCATCCGCCTGGGCATAGTCGGGGTCGTTGATCAGGATGACCGCGATCTTGCCCTTCATGTCCAGCCCGGCATAATCGTTCCAGCCCAGTTCCGGCGCATTGATGCCATAACCGACAAAAACCAGCGGTGCCTCTGCGATCGCGGTATGCGGCACGATCCGGTAAGAGCCGGCGACATAGTCCTTGCCATGCGCAAAGCTCAGCACCTGTCCGCCAGCCTTGACCGTCAGGGGGGACAGATTTTGCGCTTCAACCACCACGGTTGGCACCGGCTGAGTCCAGCTTCCCTTGTTGCCCGGCTTCAGCCCCGCCGCCTTGAACCGCGAAATGATCTCGGCAACGGTCTTGTCTTCCCCGGCCGTTCCGGGACCGCGCCCTTCAAAGGCATCCGACGCCAACACGCGGGTCACGTCCTTCAGCGTATCGACCGAAATGGCCGGAACCTTGACCGCCGGAACCGGCGGCGGTGCCTTCGCCTGGGCCAGCGTGGCTGGCACGATCAGTGCCGCGGCGGCCAAAAGGGGTAGCGAGCGTCGGGAAAGTGATGACAAGGGGCTTCTCCTGAAACAGCGGGAATGGCCAGCGATGTGGCAGAGCCGCCGCCCTGCGGCAAGGGCGGGTTCGACAAAGAGCAGAGTCCAACCGCTTGATTGCGCGCGCGCATCAGGGCATCGCAATCTGCGATGACTGCCGACTGGACCGGCGCGCTTGAACGCGCACGCAGCTATGCCCCCTACCTTGCCCAGGGGCTTGATCGTTTGCCCGCGCTTGAAGGCTTGCTTGCGGCGGGCGACTGCACCGCGGCGGTGTCCTTGGCCAGGGCAGCGGGCGATGGGGCGGACAGCGTCGGATCAGCGCTGCGGCGCGAAAAGCTGGCTCTGGCCGTGGTCCTGGCAATCGGCGATCTGGCCGGGGAATTATCGCTGCTGACCGTTACGGGTGAACTTTCCGCCTTCGCCGACCGCGCGCTGGATGCGGCGATTGCCGATGCGATCCGCGCGCGGGTGCCCGATGCCGAGCCTGCGGGTTTCCTGGCGCTGGCGCTGGGCAAGCATGGCGCGATGGAGCTGAACTACAGCTCTGACATTGATCCGATCCTGCTTTACGATCCCGCGCTTTTGCCGCGCCGGTCGCGCGACGAGCCGGGCGAGGCAGCACAGCGCGTGGCGCGCACGCTGATGCAGACGATGAGCCACGTCGATGCCGAGGGGTATGTCTTCCGGGTCGATCTGCGGCTGCGCCCGGCCTCTGAGGTCAGCCCGCTGGCGATCCCGATCGAGGCGGCCCTGACGCATTACGAAAGTTCGGCCCTTGCGTGGGAGCGCGCCGCCTTCATCCGCGCCCGCGCCTGCGCCGGGGACGTGGCGGCGGGCGAGGCCTTCCTGGCCGCGATCCGCCCCTTCGTGTGGCGCAAGAGCCTGGACTTTGGCGCGATAACCGAGATCGGGCGGCTGACTCACCGCATCCGCGCCAGCCAGGCCGGCCCCACACGCCCCGGCCCCGGCTTTGACCTGAAGAAGGGGCGCGGCGGCATCCGCGAGGTGGAATTCTACGCCCAGACTCACCAGCTGATTCACGGCGGACGCAACCCGGCGCTGCGCCTGCGCGGCACCCGCGCCAGTCTGGACGCATTGGCCGCCGCCGGAATCATCGCCGCCGATGACGCACAAGTGCTGGGCGCCAGCTATGACCGGCTGCGCCAGATCGAGCACCGCTTGCAGATGGTGGCGGACCAGCAGACTCACCGCCTGCCGCTGGATCCCGCCGCGCTTGACGCCGTCGCCCGGCTTGACGGGCTGGACAGCGGGGCAGACCTGCTGGCCGAACTCGATTTGGTGACCGAGGCCGTTGGGCGGCGCTATGACCGGCTGATTGCCGAACATGGCAGCGATCCGGGTACGGCTATCGTGGTAGCCGCGCCGCGGGGCGATGCCCTGACCGGGGAACTGGGCCGGCTGGGCTTTGCCGATCCGGCTGCGCTTGCCGCGCGCATTCAGGGCTGGCGGTCCGGCAAGCTACGGGCGCTGCGCAGCGAAGCCGCGCGCGCCGCGTTCGATGCCATTCAGGTGCCGCTGCTGACCGCGCTTGCCGCCGCTCCCGAGCCTGAGCGCGCGCTGCTGCGCTGGGAACAGCTTCTCACCAATCTGCCCAGCGCGGTCAACCTGTTCCGGCTGCTGGAGGCGCGGCCCGCGCTCCTTGAACTGCTTGGCCGGATATTGAGCGTGGCCCCGCCGCTGGCCGATGCGCTGGCCCGGCGCGCCGATCTGCTCGATCCGCTGATCGATGCCAGCGCCTTCGACTTGCCGCCTGACGTGCCGACACTGGCGCGGGCGCTGGTTCGCGGGGAAAGCGATGACGATTATGAGCGCCTGCTTGACCGGGTGCGGCGCAAGGTGGGCGAACTGCGCTTTGCACTGGGCGTCCAGCTGATTGAAGGCGCGCGCGATCCGCTGGAGATTGGCCAGGCACTGGGCCGGGTCGCGGAAGCGGCGCTGATCGCGCTGGCCGATGCGGCGCGCGGCGAATTCGCCCGTGCCCACGGTCACATCCCCGGCAGCGCCCTGCTGATCATGGGCTATGGCCGGCTGGGCGGCGGGGTGCTGACCCACGCTTCTGATCTTGATCTGGTGTTCCTGTTCAGCGGCGAGCATGGCGCGGAAAGTGATGGAGCCCGCCCGCTGGGCGCGACGCTGTATTACAACCGCCTGGCTCAGCGGGTCAGCGGTGCCTTGTCGGTGCCGACGGCGGAAGGTGCGCTTTACGAGGTTGATACCCGCTTGCGGCCATCCGGCGCGCAGGGGCCGCTGGCGGTCAGCCTTGACAGTTTCGCGCGCTATCAGCGCGAATCGGCCTGGACGTGGGAACACATGGCGCTCACCCGCGCGCGGGTGCTCTATGGTCCGCAGGCTGATCGCCAGGATCTGGAAGCGATCGTTCATTCGGTGCTGACCATGGCGCGCGATCCGGAAAAATTGCGCGCGGACGTGCTGCACATGCGCGGCGAAATGGCCCGCCACAAACCGGCCAAGGGGCCGCTCGACGTCAAGCTGGCGCGGGGCGGGCTGGTCGACGTTGAATTCATCACGCACTATCTGCAACTGCGCGAAAGCATCGGGCTTTCCCCGCAGATGAGCGAGGCGCTGGCCGAGCTGGCCGCGGCCGGGCTGGTCCCGGAAGCAGTCCGCCCCGCCCACGCCATGCTGGCCCGCTTCCTGATTGCGGCGCGGTTGCTGGCCCCCGATGGGCAAGAGCCGCTGCCGGCGGCCCGCGCGGTGCTTGCCAAGGCGTGCCAATGCGGCGATTGGAACGGTCTGACCGATGCGCTGGACCAGGCCCGCGCCGCCGTTGCGGCGTGCTGGGCGCAGACCTTTGGCGAAACCCTGGAGCTGAACTGATGAACGCATTTCCTGCCGTGGGCGATCCCTTTCCCGATCTGCCGCTGACCACGCCCGATGGCGGCACCATCAAGCCGTCCGACTTTGCCGGCAAAAAGCTGGTGGTGTTCTTCTATCCCAAGGACGACACCCCCGGCTGCACGACCGAGAATCTGGATTTTACCGCGCTGGCGGGCGATTTTGCCAAGGCCGGGGCAGCCTTGCTGGGGGTGAGCAAGGATCCGCCGGCGAAGCACCAGAAATTCATCGCCAGGCATGATCTGAAGGCTCCGCTGGCCAGCGACGCGGCTGAGGGTGGCCTGTCTGACGCGCTGGGGATCTGGACCGAGAAGCAGAATTACGGCCGCACCTATCTGGGCATGGTCCGCTCCACCTATCTGGTCGATCGCGATGGCAAGATCGCCCGGATCTGGAACAAGGTGAAGGTCAAGGGCCACGCCGCCGAGGTGCTGGAGGCAGTGAAGGCCCTGTGACCTCTGTGGCAGCGGCCATCCGCGCCGCGCTTCTTGAAAATGATCCGCGCGCCAAGGCTTTTGCAGCGCGCGCTGTGGCCCGCGATTTTGCGGCTGGCCGGCTGCCTTTCGTTTTTGATGTGACCATGCCTGACGAGCCGGGCCGCCCCGCCCTGCCCGAACTGCTGGCCCCAAACCGGATGCCCCGGCGGGGCAAGGGCGGGTCCGAACGCGGGCGAATCGCGCTGTGGCACGCGCTGGCACATATCGAATTCGTCGCGATTGATCTCGCGCTCGACATGGCGGGGCGATTCGGCGCGGAACGCGGGCCCGGCTTTGTCCGCGACTTTCTGGGCGTGGCCGCTGACGAGGCGATGCATTTTGAACTGATCGCCCGGCGGCTGCGGGCACTGGGCAGCGGGTATGGCGCGCTGCCGGCGCACAGCGGACTGTGGGACGCGGCCCGCGAAACCGCGCATGACTGCGCTGCACGGCTGGCCGTGGTGCCAATGGTGCTTGAAGCGCGCGGACTGGATGTTACCCCGCACACCCTGGCGCGGGTCCGCGCCGGCGGCGATGAAACCGGCGCGCGCATTCTGGAACGAATCCTTGACGATGAAATCCGTCACGTCCGTGTCGGCGCAATGCATTTCGCCGCAGTCTGCGCTGATCGCGGCGAATCCCCTGAAACCCTATGGAAAACCTTGGTTACGCGCCACTTTCGCGGGTCCGTTAAGCCACCGTTCAACGACTCGGCGCGCCTCTCTGCCGGTTTGTCGCGCGAATGGTACGCCGGGGTTGCCTAGTTAAGGATTAGGGGTCAGACCCCGGTGGCAAGAGACGGCGGGGGGTCCGACCATCTCAAAAATACAATCGGCTGATGCGCTTTGCGGCGGATCGGCGCGGGAGGCCTCGCGGCCTTTCGGGCGCAGAACAAGGTAGATTTAGTGGTCGCGTTCACGATTATTGCCAAGGCTCGCACATTTGTTGGCGCTTCCGCTGCGGTTGCCAGCCTTGTTTTCACTACGCCTGCCATGGCCAACAGCAGCGCCGCTGCTGCCGATGTGACCGCTCCGCTGCGCGCGGCCCAGGCCACCAAGAATACTGGCGGCGATGAAGAATTCCGCCGGCTGTTCTCCAATTGGAAATCGCTCGACAAGGCCGGCATCGTTACCGCCAGCACCGGCACCACTGCGGCGACTGCCATTGGCGGGTTCCGCCCGCACGGCGTTTCGATCCCGTCACGGATGCCGGTAAACGGCGCGGCGCTGACCAGCGGTTACGGCATGCGCTGGCACCCGGTTCTGGGTGGCCGCCGCAATCACAAGGGCGTTGACCTGGCCGAGCCGGTTGGCACCCCGGTCTATGCAACGGCTGACGGCGTGGTCAGCCGCGCTGACTGGTTTTCCAGCTATGGCCTGTTCATCAGCCTGGAACATGGCGCGGAAATCCAGACCCGCTATGGCCACCTTTCGCGCCTTAACGTCGCGGCCGGCCAGGCCGTGCACAAGGGCGACCTGATCGGTTATGTCGGATCGACCGGGCGTTCTACCGGCCCGCACCTGCATTATGAAGTCCGGATTGCCGGCAACGCCGTCAATCCCATCCCCTACCTGCAGGGTCAGGGCCAGCCCCAGGCGCAGCTTGCTGCGGTGAGCGGCGGCGCGACCGGCGGCGGCGAGGAAGAATAAGCCAAAAACCACGGCACCGGACAATAGCCGGGCCGATATTCAGCTTTGGAGAGGAAGCTGAAAGGAAGGGCGGCGCGCAAGCGCCGCCCTTTCCATATGCGCGCGTGTTTCGTCGGGATTTTGCCCTGCCCGATGGTCGGCGCAAAATTCCCTTTGCCGTGATTTAATCGTTCGGTTAAACCGCTTTCAAGGGCAGTGGCGGAAAGCCGCGCCGGGAAAGCGAGAGGCCCATGCATCCTTCGATTCATGCCAGAACCAATCCAGACAAGCCCGCCGTGATAATGGGCGCAAGCGGCGAAACGATTACCTTTGGCGAGCTGGACCGGCGCTCAAACCGGGTGGCCCAGCTTATCCGCGCGCGCGGGATCGGCACGGGCGACACTGTGGCGATCTGCATGGAAAACCACCCCTGGTATCACGGCCTGGCCTGGGGCGCGCAGCGCGCCGGGGTTCACTATGTCTGCATTTCCAGCCGCCTGACCGCACCGGAAATCGCCTACATCCTGCAGGACAGCGGCGCGCGCCTGCTGTTCGGGTCCGGCTATCTTGCACCGGTGCTGGATGAGGTTGCCCGGCAACTGCCCGATCTGCCGCAATTACGCTTTGGCGCGGACGGCGATGCCGAGGCGGCGCTGGCCGCGCAGCCGGACACGCCGATTGCGGACGAGCGTGCCGGGGTTGATATGCTCTATTCCTCCGGCACCACCGGCCGGCCCAAGGGCGTCAAGATTCCGCTGCCGGAAGATCCCGACATCGCCCAGGCCAATGCACTGGTCGGCCTGGCCAACATGGCGTTCGGGATCACCGCCGATTCCATCTATCTTTCGCCCGCGCCGCTTTATCACGCCGCGCCGCTGCGCTGGTCAATGACGGTGCAGAAGCTGGGCGGAACCGTGGTGGTGATGGAAAAGTTCGATCCCGAAGCCGCGCTGACGCTGATCGAGAAATACCGGGTCACCGACAGCCAATGGGTGCCCACTCATTTCGTGCGGATGCTCAAGCTGCCGGATGAGGCGCGCACGCGCTTCGACACCTCCACGCTCAAATGCGCGATCCACGCTGCCGCCCCCTGCCCGGTGCCGGTCAAGCGGGCGATGATCGACTGGTGGGGACCGGTCCTCTATGAATATTACGCCGGGACAGAGGGCAATGGTTTCACCTTCATCACCAGTCAGGAATGGCTGGAGCGCCCCGGTTCGGTCGGCCGCGCGCTGACCGGGGTGGTCAGGGTCTGCAACGAAAGCGGGGACGAGGTTCCGCGCGGGACAGAGGGCCAGATCTTCTTCGAACCGGCGGCTGACGCCGTGCCGTTTGAATATCACAACGATCCGGTCAAAACCGCGGAAAGCCGCAACAAGCATGGCTGGACCAGCCTGGGCGATGTCGGTTACGAGGATGAGGAAGGCTATGTCTTCCTGACTGACCGCAAGAGCTTCATGATCATTTCCGGCGGGGTCAACATCTATCCGCAGGAGATTGAGAACCTGCTGGTGTTGCATCCCAAGGTTATCGACGCGGCGGTGATCGGCGCGCCTGATCCCGACATGGGGGAAAAGGTGGTTGCGGTTATCCAGCCCGCCGACATGGCAGAGGCTGGCCCCGCGCTTGCCGAGGAACTGACCGCCTGGCTCGCCCCGCAGCTGAGCAAGGTAAAGATGCCGCGCCAGATCGATTTTCGTGAGCAGCTTCCCCGTGAACAGACCGGCAAGCTTTATAAGCGGCTGCTTCGTGATGAATACAAGGCGGCCTATGACAAGGCCGAGGCCGAAGGAGTATGAATGCGATGAACGCCCCCGTCGCCCCGCCCGCCGTCGCCGAAGCGGTTATCGATCCCAGAAGCTACGCCGAATGGACCCCCGCGCTTGACCTGTTCGACCGGCTGCGCGCTGAAGGGCCGGTTACCCGGATCGAAAGCCCCACCGGTGAGCATGAACCGTTCTGGCTGGTCACCAGCTATGACGAGGTGATGCGGATCAGCAAGGACAACGCCACCTTTCTGAATGCCCCGCGCGCCACGGTCTTTACCAACAAGCAGGGCGAAGCCTTTGCCCGTCAGGTCACCAAGAGCCAGGGTGAGGAAAGCCCCAATCTGGTCAGTTCGCTGGTGGTGCTTGACGCGCCCAAGCACCCCAAGCTGCGGCGGCTGACCCAGGAATGGTTCATGCCCAAGAACCTGCGATCGATCGAGGAATCGATTCGCGAACTGGCCGCCAGGACGGTCGATCGGCTGGTTGCCGCCGCGACCGGGCCGGATGGCCAGCCGGCGGTGGTTGATTTCGTCCCGCTGGTTGCAGCGCCCTATCCCCTGCACGTCGTGATGCAGATTCTGGGCGTTCCAGAAGAGGACGAGCCACGGATGCTGTTCCTGACCCAGCAGATGTTCGGCGGGCAGGACGAAGAGCTGAACAAATCGGGTCTGGCCGCCATGACCCCCGATCAGATCCTGCAGATCGTTACCGGTGCGGTGGCGGATTTCGAAGCCTATTTTGAAGGAATGGCCGCGCAGCGCCGCGCCAACCCGACCGGCGATGTAGCGACGATCCTGGCCAATGCGACGGTTGATGGCGAGCCGATCAGCGCGCGTGACCGGGCCGGCTATTACATCATCGTTGCCGCCGCCGGGCATGATACCACCAGCGCATCGACCGCAGGCGCGATGCTGGCGCTGGCCCGCGACCCGGAACAGTTCGCCCGCGCCAAGGCTGACCGCAGCCTGATCCCCGGCATCGTGGAGGAGGCGATCCGCTGGACCACGCCGGTCCAGCACTTCATGCGCACCGCCGCCTGCGATGTGGAGGTGGGCGGGGTCCAGATCAAAGCGGGCGATTGGCTGATGATCAACTATGTCGCGGCCAACCATGACCCGGCCCAGTTTCCCGATCCGCGCCGTTTTGATGCCAGTCGCCCGGCCAACCGCCACGCCGCTTTCGGCGCCGGGGCGCATCAGTGCCTGGGCCTGCATCTGGCCCGTCTGGAAATGCGGCTGTTGTTTGAGGCGCTGCTTGACCGGATCGACAGCATCGAACTGGCCGGTGAACCACGGCGCGCCAAGAGCACCTTTGTTGGCGGGCTGAAGACCCTGCCGCTGCGCATTACCGCACACTGACTACAAAACAGAGGCGGTCCGAACAGGGGGTTGTCGGACCGCCTCTCAATCAGGCTTGCATTCGCTTGCCGCCCCGATGCGCTAAGGCAGCGTGCCGGGGCGGCAACCTTTCGTCAGCGCTTGCAGGCCTGCTTGTTCTGGTTACCGGCAAGGCTGCAGTTATAGGTCACGACCTTTCCGTTGCTGAGCCGGGTCTGGACCATGCGGCCAGTGGCGGCGGGACGTGCGGCCGGGCGCGCAGCGACGCGGGTCGGCGCCGGGCGGGCCGGGGCAGCCTGAACCGGAGCAGCGGCAGGCCTGGCTGCGGGAGCTTTGGCGACGGTGGTTTTGGTGACGGTCTTGGCGGCAGCCGGCTTTGCCTTGGCGGCGGTCTTTGCGGCGGTCGTCTTGGCAGCAGCCGGAGCATTGGCGGCAATGGCCGGAGCAGCGAAGCCAAGCGAGGCCGCCGCGACGAAACCGACCAGACGGGTGAGCGAACGTGAATTCATGGCAGATCGTCCTTTTGCGTCATTGAAACTGAAAACCGGCGGATAGTGCCGGTTGTCAATGCGCCTTGCCCGCAAGCAAATGGGCAACGCATCGGCCTGCTGCAAATGGACGGGTCGGGGAAACCGGGCGGTGTCCGGCGGATTACAACACCGTCATTTGCACCAGCCGGGGTGATGACCGATTTTTCATCTTGCCGTCAGTCCCGGGGTACGCATTGATGGTAGGACAGGCCGCGCGAAACCAGGGCACCCAATCCATGTCACAAAAGATTCTTGTTATCGAAGATGATCGGCGCACCGCCGATTTCCTCACCAAGGGGCTGAGCGACGCCGGCTTCGTTGCAGACCGCGCCGATGACGGGCGTGATGGTTTGTTTCTGGCGACAGACGGCAGCTATGACGCGATCGTGCTGGACCGGATGCTGCCCGGCATGGACGGGATGGCGGTGCTGGCCGCCCTGCGCGCGGCAAAGGTGCAAACCCCGGTGCTGATCCTTTCGTCACTCGGCACAGTCGATGCGCGGGTTGAAGGACTTACATCGGGCGCGGACGATTACCTGTCAAAGCCGTTCGCCTTTTCCGAATTGCTGGCGCGGCTCAAGCTGCTGATGGCGCGATCGGTTCAGGCTGCCCCTTCGGTTGAAACCGTCCTGGCCTGCGATGATCTGGAAATGAACCTGCTTAACCGCCGCGTGACCCGGGCCGGCAAGAGGATTGAATTGCAGCCGCGCGAATTTCGCCTGCTGGAATATCTGCTGCGCCACAAGGACCAGGTGGTGACCCGCACCATGATGCTGGAAGGGGTGTGGGAATACCATTTCGATCCCGGCACCAATGTCGTGGATGTTCACGTCAGCCGCCTGCGTCGCAAGGTGGATGATGGCTTTGGGCGGCCGCTGGTCCACACCGTGCGAGGCGCGGGCTATATGCTGGGCATTGGCGAGTGAGTGAAGCGGCGCGGGGCAGACGGGCGCTTGGTTCCACCACGGTCCGCCTTGCCTTTGCCCTGGCGCTGACCCAGATCGTGACCCTAGCGCTGGGCCTGGCGATCATGTCAGGATTGACTCAGCGCACCCTGGACAATGAGGCGCGGGCTGCGGCGGAAGTGGCGCGGGACGATCTGCTGGCGGATCACCGCACCGTGGGTGAGGCCGGGATGCAGCGCGCGCTCAACGAACGGCTGGCATCATCTGACGATATCAATTTCGTGGCCTATCTGCGCGGAGCCGATGGCCGGCGGATCGCGGGAAACCTTGCCGCCTGGCCGCAAGGCGCCGGCACCAAGGCACGCTGGACGGTGGCAATGCTGACCCGCACCGATGCGCAGCGGCCCGATCCGGTCGGCTATGTCATCCAGCCACTTCCGGGCGGAGAGGCGCTGCTGACCGGGCAGGTGCTGGAGGCGCAAAGCCAGATCACCCGCGCGCGTGAGCAATCGTTCATCTATGCCCTGCTGGCCGGGCTGGGCATCGCCGCCTTCGCCTCGTGGATGATCCTGCGGGTGCTGGAACGGCGGATCAACCAGTTCAACCAGACCGCCGACGATTTTGCCGCCGGACAGCTTACCAGCCGCGTCGCGCTGTCACGCTCTGGCGATGCCTTTGACCGGCTGGGCGAAGCGATCAACGCCATGCTGGACCGGATCGCCACCCTGGTTGGCGAGCTGCGCGCGGTAACCGATTCGATGGCGCATGATCTTCGATCACCGGTCGCGCGAATCCGCTCTTCACTGGAACGCTCGCTGGGTGAAACTCACGATCCTGCCGCGCGCAACGCCCTGGCCGACGCCATTGACGAGGCTGACGGATTGCAGCGCCTGCTCGATTCCGCGCTGGAGATCAGCCGGGCAGAGGCCGGGATCGGCCGCAACCAGTTCGTCGCCTTCGACCTGTCGGAAATGGTCCGCGATCTGGCTGAGGTCTATGGCCCGCTGGCCGAGGATGAAGGCTTTGCCATCGTGGTCGATGCGCCTGACACAATGGCCGTTGTCGCTCACCGCGAACTGCTGTTCCGGGCGCTGTCCAACCTGATCGACAACGCGCTGAAATATGCCGGGGGCGGATCGCGCATCACCATGGCGCTGGCTGACGGCGGCACCGGCGGCATCCGGCTGAGCGTTGCCGATGATGGCCCGGGAATTCCGCCTGAGGACCGGGAAGAGGCCATGCGCCGCTTTGGCCGGCTTGACCCCGCCCGCACCCGTTCCGGTGCAGGCCTGGGCATGGCCTTGGTCGGCACCATCGCCACCCTGCACGGCGGCAAGATGGAACTGGATCAGGCCAAGCCGCACGGCCTGGCGGTGAACCTTGACCTGCCGATTGGGGCGGCGGAGTGAAATGCGCGGTTGGGCGGGATCGGGGCTGCGCAAAAATCACCAACTGCTCCGAAAATACTCAAAAGTTATAAAAATTGCTTCATTGAAATATCTATTTTTAAATATTGGTTTTATCAGAAAAATTACAGGAACAAAATGTTCTTCATCGTATGATTTATTTTGAAAATTGGAATCTAAATGACCACCCAATATGTATTCAATGTATTCATTTTTAGATTTATTTTTGCAATTTGACTGATGCCAGTGACGTACAATCTTTTTGATAAGATCGATTTGTATCGGACCGTCAACGCAATATTCTTTATGATCAACGAAATAAATACTGCCCCTTGTGAAACGAGCCGGTAGGTCCAGTATGTCCGGAGCGCTAACGTTAAGCCCCTCCAGATGCAAGTAAACCAGAATGCAGGTGCCACGCTTTGCATCACATTGGATTGAGACGGGAACGCCGTCCATCGGCTCCTTGTTGTCCGTCCGTTTCCAGAAGCCGGTGGCCACGGTGCGGTCACCATCTTGCAAAATTTCGTAGCCAACCTCGGGCGTTGCCTTCCAGTCAAGCTGCAGAACGATGATTTCGCGGCATATCTCGAAAATGAACAGCATGAAAAAGAAGCCAATCTTCCACCAGTTCAGGCGGCGCCATCGCCGCTTCGGTTTTGGTATGGCTGCGTCTTCCATACTACTTCTATAGGATAGTTTATTTTCCAATTTGTTATCTTGAACGCATCGAATAGAGATATCGCAACTATGATCTGCTCCCAGCGGCGAGTAGCGTCGACACGGAGTGCCACAGTTGGACCGCCTCCCGATCGTCCGTTTCAATCAAAACCGCACACTGAGCGAGGACACTTCCCTTCGCGCCCATCCGTCCCGGCAAATGCCGCCGTCCCCTATTCGCCCAGCAGTCGCCGTGCCATTGCGCGGACTTCGGCGCCCATGTCTTCGCGCTCCAGCGCCATGGCGAGGGTCGCTTCGACGAAGCCGGTCTTTGAGCCGCAGTCATAGCGTTTGCCGGCAAAGGTGACGGCGTGGAAGGGCTGGGTGCCGATCATCTTGGCCATCGCATCGGTAAGCTGGATTTCCCCGCCCGCGCCCTTTTCCTGCGCTTCAAGCACCCGCATGACTTCGGGCTGAAGGATATAGCGGCCTGAAATGATCAGGTTGCTTGGCGCTGCATCTTTCGGCGGTTTTTCAACCAGCCCTTTCACCTCTGTCAAAGATCCGTTGCGCGCGCCCGGCGCGATCACGCCGTAAGAGGACACTTCATCCTCTGGCACTTCAAGCACGGAAATCAGGTTGCCGCCCACCGCATCATAAGCCTCGACCATCTGCTTCATGCAGCCCGGCGATCCGATCATCAGTTCATCGGGCAGGAATATCGCGAAGGGTTCATCGCCCACGATTGCCCGCGCGCACCAGATGGCGTGGCCCAGCCCCAGCGGCACTTGCTGGCGCACCGCCACCAGATTGCCCGGCTGGATCCGCGTCGGTTCAAGAATTTCCAGCGACTTGGCCCGTCCGGCCATGGTCGTTTCCAGCTCGAAAGCATGGTCGAAATGTTCGACAATCGCGGTCTTGCCGCGCCCGGTAACGAAGATCAGCTGATCGATCCCCGCCTCTCTCGCCTCGTCCACCGCGTACTGGATCAGCGGCCGGTCGATTACCGGCAGCATCTCCTTGGGGATGGCCTTGGTTGCGGGAAGGAAGCGCGTACCCATCCCGGCCACGGGGAATACGGCTTTGCGGATCGGCTTTTTCGGCAAGGATTGGGTCACGGCGGCAGTATTAACCATGATGTTGTTGCAGCAAGGTTAAAGCGGTTTCGCACAGCTTGCGCAAGGCCGGGACACGGGCCGATCTTGCCGCCATCGCATTTCACGCTACACGGGCATGAATGGACAAGATCATCATTGAGGGCGGTAAACGCCTTTCCGGCACGATTCCCATTTCCGGCGCAAAGAATGCGGCGTTGACCCTGCTGCCCTGCGCGCTGTTGACCGACGAGCCGCTGACGCTGCGCAATCTGCCGCGGCTAGCCGACATCGACGGGTTCCAGCACCTGATGAACCAGTTCGGCATATCCACCACCATCGCCGGCAGCCGGCCGGAAGATTTTGGCCGGGTGATGACGCTGGAAGCAACGCGGATCACCAGCTCGGTTGCGCCCTATGAACTGGTGCGCAAGATGCGAGCATCGATCCTGGTGCTGGGACCGATGCTGGCGCGGATGGGTGAAGCGACCGTGTCGCTGCCCGGCGGCTGCGCGATCGGCAATCGCCCGATCGACCTTCACCTGAAGGCGCTGGAGGCGCTGGGTGCGAAGATCGAACTGGCCGCGGGTTACGTCAAGGCTGTCGCGCCCGATGGCGGGTTGCCCGGCGGGCGCTATTCCTTCCCGGTGGTGTCAGTGGGCGCAACCGAGAACGCGCTGATGGCGGCGGTGCTATGCAGCGGCAAATCGGTGCTGCACAATGCCGCGCGCGAGCCTGAGATCGTCGATCTGTGCAACCTGCTGGTGGCAATGGGCGCGCAGATTGAGGGGATCGGCACCAGCGACCTGACGATCCACGGGGTTCAGCGCCTGCATGGCGCAACATACCGGGTGATGAGCGACCGGATCGAGGCGGGTTCCTATGCCTGCGCGGCGGCAATCACCGGGGGCGAGGTGTTCCTGAAGCACGCGGTGATCGATGAAATGGACGCCACCGTCCAGGCGCTGCGCGATGCGGGGGTTCAGGTTGACCCCCGGCCGGGCGGCATCCAGATTGCGGCGGAGGGCAAGCTGAAAGCGGTGACGCTATCGACCGCACCCTATCCCGGCTTTGCCACCGATATGCAGGCGCAATTGATGGCCATGCTGTGCCTGGCCGAAGGAACATCGGTGCTGACCGAAACGATCTTTGAAAACCGCTATATGCACGTGCCCGAGCTTAGCCGGATGGGCGCGCATATCGAAACGTCGGGCCGCACCGCGATCGTCCACGGGGTGAACAAGCTGACCGGCGCCGAGGTTATGGCGACTGACCTGCGCGCATCGATGAGCCTGGTCATCGCCGGGCTGGCGGCAGAGGGTGAAACCCAGGTTCACCGCCTCTACCACCTGGACCGCGGTTATGAGCGGCTGGAAGAAAAGCTGGCGCTGGTCGGCGCGCAGATCGAGCGGGTCGGCGGGGATTGATGCCGGGTGCGCCGATGCACACCCGGCGCATCACTTACAGGCCATCAACGCTCTTGCTGACCAGGATGTTCACCGAAACGCGGCGGTTCTGCGCCTTGCCTTCGGGGGTGTTGTTGTCAGCCAGCGGATCGGCCTCCGCCATGCCGGTGGGGGTCAGCATCCGGTAGGGTTTCCAGTGGCAGACCTGCTGCAGGTAATTGATCACCCGGGCCGCGCGCTTTTCGCTCAGCACCTGGTTGTATTCCTCGCTGCCGACCGAATCGGTATAACCAACCACCAGCATCAGCGCATTGTTGGTCCCTTCGGCCTGGGTCGCCGCCGAACACAGATCGGCCTTGCCCTGTTCTGACAGAACCGCCTTGCCGGTATCGAAGAACACGTTGGTCGTGCCCTTGATGTTGTAATTGTCGATATCGGCCATGCGTCCGCGCAGCGCCTGGGTGGCGGCGGTCTGTTCGGCAAAGCCCTGCGCGGTACCGTTGCGGATCATGGTTGCGGTCTTCAGGTCACCGCTTTTGAAAGTTACCTGGCTGGCCAGCAGCGCAGCGCCCGCGTGCATCGTCTTGACCGTCACCGGGATGCCGTTGAGCAGCGCCTGCGTACCCAGCTTGCTATTGCCGCCGCCAAACAGGCCGCCACCGGATTTGATCCTAGTAGTTTCGTTGACGAAGATTACCGTGCTGGTGCCATCGGCCGCCGTCACCTTGATCTTGTCTCCGCTGCGCGCGGTGATGACGCCCTTGATTTCAGGGCCGGTGGTCATCGCCGACATATCGGGCACCACCTCACCATTGACGATGATCCCCGGGTTGGGGGCTTCTGGCTGCTGGGCGGAAAGGCTGCCTGATGCCGGAATGGCAAGCAAGGCAAGCACCGCAGCAGCACCCTGCCGCTTGGAAATGACACGCATCAGGTACTCCTCTCAAGGTATTTGGCAAATTGTATCAGGCTGTATCAGTCGCGCTTGTGCCTGTTCAGATTTACCTTGCTGGCAGATGAACGAACTCACCCTACCCCAGGGTTGTGCCGGTCATTTGAGTGCTTCCTGCGGCGAATCGAAGCGGGCTGCGACGCCGATCGGGCGGCAAACGCCGTTCCGGAGAATCAGCCGATGCTGCTCTGCCCTGAACAGAATATTGTATCATCTTGGGTGTGATCAACGCATTCACCGATTGCCTTGACCACGGAATCTGTGCGAAACTGGCTCAAATCGGGGACCGAGCAACCTCCCCTCCAGGTGTCACCACCCAAGCGTTGCCTTTTCAGCCCGTTCGCGCGGGCGCTGAGGCATTGGGGCAAGCACCGTGACCACTTCGACAAGCACACCCACCTTCGCAGAGGCTGTCCGGGTTTTCGCCCGTATCGGCCTGCTCAGCTTTGGCGGCCCGGCCGGGCAAATTGCGCTGATGCACCGCGAACTGGTTGATGAGCGCGGCTGGATCAGCGAGGACCGGTTTCTTCACGCGCTCAATTTCTGCCATCTGTTGCCGGGGCCAGAAGCGCAACAGCTTGCCACCTGGATCGGCTGGAAGCTGCACGGAACCAAGGGTGGACTGGCGGCGGGGCTGCTGTTCGTTCTGCCCGGCGCGCTGGTGATGCTGGCGCTGTCTGCCCTTTATGGCTTTGCCGCGCACCTCACATGGTTTGCCGCGCTGTTCCTGGGGATCAAGGCGGCGGTGCTGGCGATCGTCATTCAGGCGCTGATCCGCATCGCCGGGCGCGCGCTCAACACCGGGTTCAAGCGCGCGCTTGCCGTGGCTGCCTTTGCCGCGCTGTTCCTGTTCAACCTGCCCTTCCCGCTGGTGGTACTGGGGGCCGGAGCGCTGGGCATGGCCGTGGCGGCCTGGCGGCCAGACCTGCTGGCGATCAAGCCGGGCACCGCCGCCCCGCCCGCCTCTGCGCGCCCCTGGCGGCAGAGTCTGCACGCGGTGGCAATCTGGGGCGTGCTGTGGGCCGCACCGCTGCTGGCGGTTCTGATCATGCTTGGCCCCGATCATGTGCTGTGGAAGATCGGGCTGTTCTTTTCAAAGCTTGCCGTGGTCACCTTTGGCGGGGCCTATGCCGTGCTTGCCTATATGGCGCAGCAGGCGGTGCAGGGTTTTGGCTGGCTCAGCCCCGGCGAAATGGCCGATGGCCTGGGCCTGGCCGAAACCACCCCCGGACCGCTGATCATGGTCACCCAGTTCGTCGGCTATCTGGCCGCGTTTCGCGCGCCTGCGCCGTTCAGCCCGCTTGCCGCCGGAATTCTTGGTGCCACCCTGACCACCTGGGTAACCTTCGTTCCATGCTTCCTGTGGATCTTCACCTTCGCGCCGTGGATTGAACGGCTGGAACACGCCGTCCGGCTGAAGGGCGGGCTGGCGGCGCTGACGGCGGCGGTGGTTGGGGTGATCGCCAATCTGGCGGTGTGGTTTGCCGGCCATGTGCTGTTTTCACGCTGGGATACGTCCGGCTTCATAAACCTGCCGGTATGGGCCAGTCTGGACTGGCGTGCAGCCGTGCTCGCGGCGCTGTCGCTGGTTCTGGTGTTCCGGCTGAAGTGGAATGTGATCCGGGTGCTGGGCGTGGCCGCGGCGGGCGGATTGCTATTGTCCCTGATGTGACCGGGCAGCGCGCGAAACGATCGTTACCACTGACTTGATGCGCGCGCCCACACCGATCGTTTCGGCGCGTTGAACCGCCAGCTTGATCGGCAGCAGGAAGCGCCCATCGCGCGGGATAAGCGAGGTGGTGAAAGCCGTCTGCCCAATCACCGCCGCAACCGGCACCACGCCCCAGCCATAGCTGGCAGTCCGCGCGGCAAACAGGATCTCTCCGGTCAGCTCCTCTGGCAAAGGGGCGAACAGGAACGGTGCCGGGCCGCGCCATTCGATGATCCGCGCGGCAAATGCGATCCGGGCAAGCGGCTCGTCCCGGTTCATGGAGACAGCCGCGCCGCCATCCAGCCGACCAGCCACAGCCGCACTGCCCCCGCCAGGCCCGGCGGGACCGGCGCCTTGATCCGCTCCGCATCGATCCGCGCGACCAGGGCATTGATCGGAATGCCTTCCGCGTCCGCCGCCTGCTTGAGCAATTCCCAGAACAGCGGTTCAAGGCTGATCGAGGTCTTGTGCCCGGCGATCTCGACAGAGCGTTTGCGCGGGGGGTGGTAAGGCGTGGTCATATTCGCAGCTTAAGCTCCCCGCATCGCACCGGGATACGAAAAATTGGGGGTAGCCGGCAAATCAGGCCACTCTTACCATTCCGGCGATGCACAGCGGTTATCAGACCCTGACCGAAAAGGAGAAGCAAACCCTGCGTCTGCTGGTCAACGGCTATGACGCCAAGAGCATGGCCCGGCACCTTGGGCTGTCGGTCCACACCATCAACGAACGCCTTCGCGATGCCCGCCGCAAGATGGACACCTCAAGCAGCCGCGAAGCTGCGCGGCTGCTCCGCGCGGCGGAGGGCGGTGCCCCCGAATTGCTGGGGGACAAGGATTTGGGGGATGCCGGCACGCCCGGCGCGGCGCAATTGTTGCCGCAGCCAGCCCAGGGTGACGGCATCCGCCGCCGCACCGGCTGGATTGTTGGAGGAATCGTCATGGCATTCAGCCTCGCCCTACTGGCCCTTTTGGCCAACCCCGGAACGCCTCAAACGCCCGCCCCCACGTCGCCCGTCGCCGCGGTATCTTCCACCCCGGCGACCGAGAAAGCGGCCATAGAGGCCGCGTCCCGGTTTTTGGCACTGCTCGATCGGGATGACTGGGCTGCGAGTTGGCAAACTACGCATAAATCGTTCAAGCTGCTCAACACGGTCGAGTGGTGGAGTCAGGCTTCGAGCGGCGTGCGCAGCAAGTTTGGCGCGATCAGATCGCGCGCACTTATGGCGACCGATTTCACGCCCGCGCCGCCTGATGGCTATTGGACCATCAGGTTCCGGGCCAACTATGCCAACAAGGCAGACACGGTCGAGACCGTCTCGCTGGCTTCTGAAGATGGCATCTGGAAAGTAGCCGGCATCACGCTGGAGTGAGGCAACGCACCCGCCGTGCCCGGTTCGGCTGACTCTGCGAACCGGGCCAAGTCCAAACGCGTTGTTCCACCCTCAATACATATGCTGGCCGCCGTTGATGCTCATGGTCGATCCGGTGACGAAGCCGCCGTTGTCACTGGTGAGGAAGGCTACACCGCGGGCGATTTCCTCGGCCTGGCCAAGCCGGCCGACCGGGATCTTGGCAACGATCTTTTCCAGCACCGCCGGGGGTACGGCAGCGACCATGTCGGTATCGATATAGCCCGGCGCGATGGCATTGACGGTGACGCCGTATTTGGCCCCTTCCTGAGCCAGCGCCTTGGTAAAGCCATGGATGCCCGATTTGGCGGCAGCATAGTTGACCTGGCCATATTGCCCGGCCTGGCCATTGATCGATCCGATGTTGACGATCCGGCCCCAGCCGCGCTCGCGCATTCCCGGAAAGGTCGCCTTGGCCATGTTGAAGCACCCGCCAAGGTTGATCCGCATCACCTCGTTCCAGTCATCAAAGCTCATCTTGTGAAGCACACCGTCGCGGGTCACGCCGGCGTTGTTGATCACAATGTCGATTGCCCCGTGCTGCGCGGTGATGTCGTTGCAGTTGTGGATGCAGGCTTCATGGTCGCCAACGTCCCAGCGATAAGAGGCAATGCCGGTGCGCGCGGTGAAGGCCTTGGCCTTTTCGTCATTGCCGCCGTAATTGGCAATCACGGTATGCCCCTGCTTCTGCAACCGCAGGCAGATCGCCTCGCCAATCCCTCTGGTGCCGCCGGTTACGATCGCCACACGCGCCATGCCTTCATCCTTTCCCGTCACGGACTGATTCCGTTACGTCATGCTTAGGCAGCAGCCGATGCGCGGGCAAGCGTGACGCATACGTAAATCCATAAGGATTGGGGCAGGCGGCGGCGATCAACCGTCAGAATCAGAAGCGGAACTGTGTGCCCACATAGACCGCCTGGGTATCCTGCTTGCCTTCGGCCAGCGGATCGATACGGTTGCGCTCAGACGAATAGCGCACCCCGGCGGTAACATTGAGGTTGCCGGTTATCCGGTAACTGCCGCCAAGGTCGACGGTCTGGTCCCCCTGCCCTTCCAGCGTCCGTGGGCTGCGCCCGGCACGGGCGCGTTCATCCAGCTCGATTCGCGGGCTGAAGCGCGAGGGGTCTGAATGGGAACTCTGCGCCAGGCTATAGGCAGAAATGTTCGGTGAATAGGACTTGCGCCCTTCAGCAGCTCCGCCCTGGGCCGAGCTTTTGGCCCCACGCGTTGCCCCCAGGCTGTAGGCAGTTGGGGCAATCTTGATGCCAGACACCGGAGCGGCGGCGGCCAAGGCCGGTCCGCGCACCACGATCTGGCGGGTGGCCGGCGTATCGAGCCGGACCGCAACGGTGACTGACCGGTCCATCCGGCTGGGCGTGGCAGCGGGGGTGAACTGAAAAGTCCGCCCCTTTGACAAGGCACGCACGGTAATCGACCGGGCCAGACGCGGGTCCACTTCGGCCGGACGAAAACCGGCGGAATGGACGCCATCATCCTGTGCCACCGGTTGCAGATCAAAGCGGCTGGAAAGGGCAAGCACCGCGCTGGGCAGCGCCAGCAGGGCCACGGTGCTGGCCAGCAGCACGGCCGCCGCGCTATTGCGCAGCTTGTCCGTCTGCCCAGTTCCAGAGGGGCCTGCCAGGGCCGTTGCCGCAACCATCCGCTTGTTTCGAATCCCTTTGCCGATTTTGCATGTACCGGCGACTCTGCCCGATCATTCACGGACTTTCGCGCCGGACGCGCCGGAAACCAAGCGTTATCTGCAACTGGTCGGCTTAATTCGCCGTGAACCGTATGGCGATATTCAGCCCGGGTTCACGCCGCGACCGGGCAAAAGCGGGCCACAGCGGGCTTGCCGCCCTCGCCGCCTCGGTTATAGAGGCTGCGCAGCGCGGGGTCTGCCCGTGCCCGGCTTGACCGCCCCATTTACAGGATCTGGAACAACGATGACTGGCAGCACCCATACCGGCTCCACCACTTTCACCCGGCTGGGCCGCGCCGGCCTTGTCGCGATGACCGCACTGGCGCTGGTTGGCTGTGGCCACAAGAGCCGGCCCAAGGCCGACCTTGCCGCATCGAAAATCACCACGATCGGCGTCAATTCCTATCTGTGGCGCGCCAGCCTTGAAGCGCTCAGCTTCATGCCGCTGGTCCAGACCGACAGCAACGGCGGCGTGATCGTGACCGATTGGTACACCAACCCCAACAATCCGGGCGAACGGATGAAGCTGACCGTTACCATCCTGGATCAGGATCTGCGCGCCGATGCGCTGCGCATTGCCGCCAGCCGCCAGATCAGCCAGAGCGGAACCTGGGTGGATGCCCCGGTTCAGGCAGCCACCATCCAGAAGCTGGAAGACGTAATCCTGACCAAGGCCCGCGACCTGCGCCGCAGCGGGGTGTGACGGGCGATTTCTGAAATGTGCGGACAGGTCAGCCGGCCTGTCCTTTTTGCTGCGCCTACCCGGCGTTGCTGAGGTGCCTGGACAAGTTCGCGGGGTTGGACGAACGGCGGTGAACGCCCGTTTTGTCCAAAAGCTGCCTGGCCGGTCACCAGAGTGACTTGGCGACACCCGGTCGCTCCAGTCGGTCTGCGCCGAGGTCGGCAACGCGACTCCGTCAGGGCGTTTTGGCTTGGAACCGTATTTCCTTTTGTGTCGCTCTTCCGAGTCAAGCTATGTGAAGCAAGGGAATCCCGCCTTTGCAAAGCGATCTGGCACCTACCGATCTGTTTGACTTATTGCGATCCGCAAAACACCCTCAATCAATTGGCGATCGCGTAACCTGCTAGATGAGCGTGGCATATTTTTGCGCTGGGGCTGTGATTGCCCTGACAGGAAATGGGATAGGCGGAAATGACAACCATGACACGCCAAGCTGTCCGGCTTCATCAAAATGATGATGTGCTGGTCGCACTGACCGACATTCCCGCAGGCTTTTCGATCGAAAGCGGCATCGTCGCACTCGATCCAATTCCGAATGGCCACAAAGTCGCCAGCCATGCGCTGGCCAAGGGTGCAGAGGTTCACCGCTACAACCAGATCATCGGCACAATGACGGAAGCCGTTGCCGCCGGAGGACATATCCATACACACAACATGGCGATGGCGATGCTGGAGCCAGACTATGCCTTTGGCCGCGACGTTCACCCGGTGGCGCTCGATGCCGATCAGCGCGTCTTCATGGGCTATCGCAGGCCCGATGGCCAGGTTGCGACCCGAAACTATGTCGCAGTTATTTCCAGCGTGAATTGTTCTGCAACCGTTGCAAAGATGGTCGCAGATCATTTTCGCGGCAAGCTTGATGCCTATCAAAACGTCGATGGCGTTGTCGCGCTCACCCACAAGAGCGGCTGCGGCCTCGACGCGCCGGTGGAAGGTGTCGAGACGCTGAAGCGTGCCTTGGCCGGCTATGCCCGCCAACCCAACTTCGCCCATGTCATCGTCGTTGGCCTGGGGTGCGAGATTGCCAATCTGGGTGATGTGCTTGGCGGTGCTCCTGGCGATTCGTGGTCGATCCAGGCCGAGGGCGGAACGCAGAAGCTGGTCGAGAAAACGATTAAGCGGATCGAAGCCCTGTTGCCTGAACTCAATGCCGCGAAGCGCGAACCGATCCGGGTAGCAGAACTGAAGCTGGCCATGCAATGTGGCGGCTCGTCCGGCGTTTCCGGGATCAGTTGCAACCCTGCGCTGGGCTATGCTGCGGATCTTTTGGTGCGGCAGGGCGCTACTGTGATCCTTTCAGAAACGACCGAATGTTACGGCGCGGAACACATCCTGACCGCCCGCGCAGCCAGCGAGGAGATCGGTCGCAAGCTGATCGACCGGATCAAATGGTGGGAAGACTTCGCCGGGAAGAACGGCATGGTCATCAACAACAACCCTTCGCCCGGCAACAAGGCTGGTGGTCTGACGACGATCATCGAAAAGTCGCTAGGTTCGATTGCCAAAGGGGGCACGACACCCTTGAACGAAGTGTATGGTTATGCCGAACAGGTTGAGGCGGGCAAAGGCTTGGTGTTCATGGACGCGCCCGCGTTTGATCCGGTTGGGGCGACCGCGCAGGTCGCTGGCGGGGCGAACATTATGGTATTCACGACCGATCGCGGTTCGGCCTTCGGCTGCAAACCAGTGCCATCAATCAAGCTTGCCGGAAGCACGCAGCTTTATCGGCGGATGCCCGATGACATGGACATCAACACCGGAACGATCCTTGATGGGGTCGAGACGATCGAACAGGTTGGGACGCAGATTTTCGAGCGGATCATTGCGGTAGCATCGGGCGAAAAGACCGCCAGCGAAACGCTTGGTTACGGCGAGGAAGAATTCTGCCCCTGGGACATGGGAATTATGCTGTAGATTTCAGGCGAAACATCTGAGCGCTCAAGCCGCGAGGGAGCGTCCGTTCCCCCCTCCCCTCCCGCTATTTAACGGATCGTCAACCCGTCCCGAAGGCGGTCGTTCGGTCAGGCCCGGATTTGTCCTCACGTCCCACCGATCGCAGGGGCGATTGGCGCGCGAGGCAAAACCTCTCTCGACAAGCCGTCGCCAAGGGCTAGAGCGGCACCCATGACCGACAGCCCTTCCGATCCCGTCCGTTTTGATCCCGCCGCCGCCGATCCGCGCTGGCAGGCGGTGTGGGACGAGCGGCAATCATTCCGCGCCGATGATGCCAGTGCCAAGCCGCGCAGCTATGTGCTTGAAATGTTTCCCTATCCATCGGGGCGCATCCACATCGGCCATGTCCGCAACTATACCATGGGCGATGTGCTGGCCCGCTATAAGCGGATGAAGGGTTTTGAGGTGCTGCATCCGATGGGCTGGGACGCCTTCGGGATGCCGGCTGAAAACGCGGCGATGGAAAAGGGCGTCCACCCCGGCGGCTGGACCCGGGCGAACATCGCAACGATGAAGGCGCAGCTCAAACGGCTGGGTTTCGCGCTGGACTGGAGCCGTGAACTGGCAACCTGCGAGCCGGATTATTACGGCCACGAACAGGCGCTGTTCCTTGACCTGTATGAGGCCGGCCTGGTCTATCGGAAGGAATCCGCGGTCAACTGGGATCCGGTCGACATGACCGTGCTGGCCAACGAACAGGTGATCGACGGACGCGGCTGGCGATCGGGCGCGCTGGTTGAGCGGCGCAAGCTCAGCCAGTGGTTCCTGGGCATCACCCAATTTGCCGGGGAACTGCTCGACGGTCTGGACGAATTGAAGGACTGGCCGGAAAAGGTCCGGCTGATGCAGGAAAACTGGATCGGCAAGAGCCAGGGACTGCAATGTTCTTTCCGTCTGGTCGGCGGCGATCGGGGGATAGAGGTGTTCACCACCCGCCCCGACACAATGTTCGGTGCCAGTTTCGTGGCGATTGCGCCGGATCACCCGCTTGCCCAGCAACTGGCCGAAACATCGCCCGAACTGGCCGGGTTCATCGCCGAATGCAAGCAGGGCGGCACCACCGCGGCAGAACTGGAAACCGCCGAGAAGAAGGGTTTCAACACCGGCCTGTCGGTTGAGCATCCGCTGAAACAGGCATGGCACCTGCCCGTCTATGTCGCCAACTTCGTGCTGATGGACTATGGCACCGGTGCGGTGTTCGGCTGCCCGGCGCACGATCAGCGCGATCTGGATTTCGCCCGCAAATATGATCTGCCGGTTACCCGCGTGGTTGCCGATGGCGATGAAACCGGCGCGGCCTTCCCCGGCAATGAGGCCTATACCGGCCCCGGCCGGATCGTGAATTCTGACTGGCTGGACGGCATGGACGTGGAAGCGGCCAAGGCCGCCGTAATCGCCAAGGCGCACCACGAAGGCTGGGGCCAGGGCACCACGGTATGGCGGCTGCGCGATTGGGGCGTCAGCCGGCAGCGATATTGGGGCACGCCGATTCCCTTCATCCACTGCGAAAGCTGCGGCGTGGTTCCCGTGCCCAAAAGCCAGCTTCCCGTGGTTCTGCCCGAGGATGTCGATTTCAAGACGCCCGGCAACCCGCTCGATCGGCACCCGAGCTGGAAGCACGTCGCCTGCCCGCAATGCGGCAAGCCCGCGCTGCGCGAGACTGACACGCTGGATACCTTCGTCGATTCCTCATGGTATTTCCTGCGCTTCGCCAGTCAGCCGGCGGACCGGCCATTCAATCCCAATGCCATCGCCCAGTGGCTGCCGGTTGAACAATATATCGGCGGGATAGAGCACGCGATCCTGCACCTGCTCTATGCCCGGTTCTGGACCCGCGCGCTCGCTCACATCGGGCTGATTTCGGTCAAGGAACCCTTCGCCAGCCTGTTCACGCAAGGCATGGTGACGCACGAAACCTATTCGCGGACAGACCCGGCAAATGGTGCGCCGGTCTATTTCAGCCCGGACGAAATCGTCCGGACAGCGGACAGCGCCGCGCTGAAAGCCGATGGTGATCCGGTGGATGTCGGCCGGGTCATCAAGATGTCGAAATCGAAGAAGAACGTGGTCGATCCTGACGACATCATCGCCCATTACGGCGCCGATGCGGTGCGCTGGTTCATGCTGTCTGACAGCCCGCCCGAGCGCGATCTGCCCTGGTCAGAAGCCGGAATTGAGGGCTGCGCGCGTTTCGTCCAGCGGCTGTGGCGGCTGTTTGGACAGTATGATGCAGCCGCGACCGGTGAGGACAAGGCGCTTGACCGCAAGCGGGATCAGGCGGTGGCCGCGGTGGCGCAGGACATCGAATCGCTGGGCTTCAACAAGGCGGTGGCGCGAATCTATGAACTGACCAGCGCTGCGGAAAAGGCCGCGCCTTCTGCCAGCCGCTCCGCCGCGATTCGCACGCTGCTGCTGCTGGCCGCACCGATGATGCCGCATCTTGCCGAAGAAGCCTGGGCCGGCATCGGCGGTCAGGGCCTGATCGCCGATGCCGCCTGGCCGCCGGTCGATCCTGCCCTGCTGGTTGAGGATGAGGTGACGATCGCGATCCAGGTGCTGGGCAAGCTGCGCGACACGGTAACCGTGGCCAAGGGAACGGCGAAGGACGAGCTTGAGGCGCTTGCGCTGGCCAGCGAGAAAGTCCAGCGTGCGCTGGATGGCAAGCCGGTGAAAAAGGTGATCGTGGTGCCCGACCGTCTGGTAAACCTGGTGGCATGAAGCCGATAGCCGCCTTGTTGCTGCCGCTGACGCTTGCCGCCTGCGGGCTGAAACCGATGTACGCGGGTGGCGGGTCCGGCGCGGTGGCGCAGGGCCTGGCCGGGGTGGAAGTTTCCCCGATTGAAGGCAAGGCGGGGTGGCTGATGCGCAATGCCCTGAATGACCGGCTTCATGCTGTGCCGGGCGCATCGGCGCGCTATCGCCTGGACGTGCGGCTTGATGACAAGCTGGAAGGGCTGGGCCTGCTGTCCAACGATACCGTCGCGCGCGAGCGGCGCACCCTGCGCGCGCGGTATCAACTGGTCGACATCGGCAGCGGGCACATCGTGCTGGACGCCACCGCCGGGTCCGACGCCGGGATCGACGTGGTCAGCAGCGAATATGCCACCATCGCCGCCGAACAGACCGCGCTGGAAAACCTGTCGCGCGAGGTGGCCGACCGGATCGTTTCGCGAATCTCGCTCCAACTGCGCGGAGCGCCGGCCGCGGCCAAGTGAAAGCCACCCAGAAAGATTTCAAGGGCCTTGCAGCCCGCGCCGCGCGCGATGCGCGGGTGTTTTTCTTCTGCGGCCCTGACGATGCCGGGGCGCAGGACGCCGCCGAACTGATCGTCAGCCATCTGGCCAATCCGGGCGAACGGGTTGAGCTGAACGGCAGCGATTTGCGCCGCGATCCGGTGCGGCTGGGTGACGAGGCGCGATCGACATCGCTGTTTGGCGATGCCCGCCACATCTGGGTCCGCGCCAGCGGTGACGAGGTTCATGACGCGGTGGAAAACCTGATCGGCGGAGAGGCAGAAGCCTGCCCAGTGCTGATCGTGGCAACGTCCGCCACAGACAAATCGCGCACCGCCAAGCTGCTCGCCCCGCGCAGCGATGCGCTGGTGGCGATGTTCTATCCGCCGGACCTGCGGGCGATGACCGGCACCGTGCGCGACATGGCCGATGCAGCCGGGGTGCGGCTGTCAGGCGACATGGCCGAACGGATCGCCCGCGCCGCCGCGCTGGACAGCCGCCTGGCCCAGTCCGAACTGACCAAGCTGGCGCTCTATCTCGACGCATCGCCAGAAGCGCCGCGCACCGCCGATCCCGCCGCGCTTGACGCAATCGGCGCGCGCAGTGACGATGATGGTTTCATGTCGCTGGTCAATGCCGTGCTATCGGGCGAAACCGCCAAGCTGGCCGAGGAATTCAACCGGATGCATGACCTGGCGCTCAATCCGGTGGGGCTGCTGCTGGCTTTTGAGCGGCGCGCGGCCCAGCTTGTCCAGCTTGCCGGCAAGCTTGGTCCGCGCGGCAATCCGGTTGAACTGGTTGAGGCAGAGGCCGCCGCCCGGCGGGTATTCTGGAAGGACAAGCGCGATCTGATCACCCAGTTGAAGGTCTGGCGCGGGCGCAAGCTGTCCCGGCTGGTCGAGCGGCTGATGGCGCTGCACCGCCAGCTTATGACCAACAGCCAGAACGCCGAATTGCTGCTGACCCACGGCCTGGCCGAAATCGCCCGGGCCGCAGCCGCGCGCGGGTCCGGCGCAGCCCGCCGGGGGTAGCGAAACGAGCCCCGGGTTACCGCGTGGGAACCGGCACCTCGCCCGAATAGTCATAGAAGCCGCGGCCGGTCTTGCGGCCCAGCCACCCCGCCTCGACATATTTGGTCAGCAGCGGCGCAGGGCGATATTTGCTGTCACCAGTGGTGTTGTACAGCACCCGGACGATATCAAGGCAGGTATCAAGTCCGACGAAATCGGCGAGTTCCAGCGGCCCCATCGGATGGTTGAGGCCAAGCCGGCAACCCTTGTCGATATCGGCGATGCTGGCCGTACCCTGGCCCAGCACGAACGCCGCCTCGTTGATCATCGGCAGCAGGATGCGGTTGACGACAAAGCCCGGCTCGTCCTCTGCCCGGACCACCTGTTTGCCCAAACTTTCGGCAAAGGCACAGGTCCGCGCCACGGTATCCGCGCTGGTGGCAAGGCCGGGGATCACCTCGATCAGCGCCATCACCGGAACCGGGTTGAAGAAATGCAGCCCGATAAAGCGCGCCGGATCCGGCGATGAGGTGGCCATGCGGGTGATCGGGATCGAGCTGGTGTTGGACGCCATGATCGCATCGCCGCGCAGCACCTTGCCCGCCGCTTCGAAGATCTTGCGCTTGATTTCCTCGCGCTCGGTCGCCGCCTCGATGATCAGGTCGGCATCGGCCATCGGCGCATAGTCCGCCACCGGCACGATCCGGGCCAGCGCGGCTTCTGCCTCTGCCGGGGTCAGCTTGTCGCGGGAAACCATGCGGGCCAACCCCTTGTCGATTCCCGCCAGGGCCTTTTCCGCCAGAGCAATATCGACATCGGACAGCAGCACCTTCATCCCGTGCTGGGCGATGGTCTGGGCGATGCCCGAACCCATCTGGCCTGCCCCGATTACCCCGACTGTCCGCATCGATCATTCCTTCGCAAGTGCAGCAAAGGCGGCTGGTTAGCGGCGATTTGGCACAGTGGCCAGAGGTTTGTGACTAGCGGTTTTGCCCCGGAACCCACAGGACATCGCCCGCCCCCGCGGCATTGATTGCGCGGGCCAGGACAAACAGGTGGTCCGACAAGCGGTTGATGTAAGACAGCGCAGCGGGGTTGACCGCTTCCTGCGCGGCCAGCGCGGTCATGGTGCGTTCGGCCCGGCGAACCGAGGCGCGGGCAATGTGGACGCGGGCCGCCGCCTCGCTGCCGCCCGGCAGGATGAAACTGGTCAGCGGCGGCACGCCTTCGTTAAGCGCATCAATCTGCGCCTCAAGCCAGGAAACCTGCGCCGGCACGATCCGCAGGACCATCTCGGACGGGGCAAAATCCTCCCCCGGGGTGGCAAGATCGGCCCCCAGATCGAACAGGTCATTCTGCACGCGCTGAAGCGCGTCCAGATGAGGCGCAACGGCACTGAACGCGGCCACTGCGTGTCCGATCGCGCTGTTCGCCTCATCCACCGCGCCAATCGCTTCCATCCGAGCCGCGTGCTTGGGGCAGCGCGATCCATCGACCAGCCCGGTGGTGCCGCCATCACCCGTCCGGGTGTAGATCTTGTTGAGCTTGACCATGCGAAATTTGCTGCCGGCAGGATCAGCGCGCAGCGAACAGCAGGATCGCCACGACCAGAATCGCCGCCGCCTGGAACATCACCCGGTTCATCATCATCTTGTTCTGGCGAAGCTGCATCGGACTGGGTCCGCTGTCCGGCGCGCGGTCCAGATCCTCTCGCGTGCTTTGCAGGAAAGCGGCGATGCCGCGCACCAAGCTATAGACCACGCCGCCAAGCAGGACGACCAGAACAAGGCTGAGAAATACCGTCATGTCCCGCTCTCTACGCCCGGCCCGAGGGAAATGCCAGCGGGGAAGCACGCGGCGCGCAGGGCATCCACCAGCGCGCGCCCGTCCTCGCCCGAGCGCCGCCGGTCCGCCAGCGATGGCGATCCGCGCCGCTTGGCCAGCTTGCGCCCGTCGGGCTCAACCAGCAGGCCATGGTGATGCCACACCGGCACCGGCAGACCCAGCAGCGCCTGCAGCAAGCGGTGGACGTGGCTGGCCGCGAACAGATCACGCCCCCGCGTCACCAGCGTCACTCCATCGGCGGCATCGTCAAGCGTTGCGGCAAGGTGATAGCTGGCCGGCGCCTCCTTGCGCAGCAGCACCGCATCGCCAAACGGTGCGGGATCGGCGCGCTGAATGCCGGCAATCTCGTCCTCCCATTCCAGCGGCCCGGCCAGCCTGATCGCCGCCGCCATGTCGAGCCGCCAGGCTGCGCCATCGGGATCGACCGCGCGATTCCTGCAAGTACCGGGATAGACCGGCCCGTCCGGCCCGATCTCTCGCGCGGCGGCCAGCACCTCGGCCCGGGTGCAGCGGCACGGGTAAAGCAGCCCCATGGCCCGCAGCCGGTCCCCAGCCGCGGCATAGCTGGCCAGCCGCTCCGACTGGAACACCACCGGCCCATGCCATTCCAGCCCCAGCCACGCCAGATCGGCCAGGATTTCCTCCACCAGATCAGCCCGGCTGCGCGCCGCATCGATATCCTCGATCCGCAGCAGAAACTCCCCGCCCCGCGCCCGCGCCAGATCATGCGCGATCACCGCGGCATAGGCGTGGCCAAGGTGCAGCGGGCCATTGGGGCTGGGGGCAAAGCGTGTCCGAACAGTCACACCGGCGCTTGTCCTGTGGATTGGTCCCCCGCGCAAGCCTTGACGGCGCGAGTCGCGTCCTGTTCACTATGATCATGCGCTGTAACCGTACCGTCATCGCGGCCAGTTACCGGGGGCCATGCTCAAGTCGGAGCTGATCGAGCGCGCGGCCCGGTTCCGCAGCGCAGAGGGCGATCCCGCCCGGCATCTGAGCGATTGCCCCGCCCTGGTCCTCAATGCCGACTATACCCCGCTCAGCTATTATCCGCTCAGCCTGTGGCCGTGGCAGACCGCGATCAAGGCGGTGTTCCTTGAACGGGTCGACATTGTCGCCAGCTATGCGCGAGAGGTTCACTCACCCACATGGGCCATGGCGATCCCCAGCGTGATCGCGCTGCGGCAATACGTGAAACCCAGCGAGTTTCCCGCCTTCACCCGTTTCAACCTGTTCCTGCGTGACCGGTTTACCTGCCAGTATTGCGGCAGCCCGCACCAGCTGACCTTTGATCATGTCGTCCCCCGGCGGCTGGGCGGGCGGACAAGCTGGGAAAACGTCGCCACCGCCTGCGCGCCGTGCAACCTGCGCAAGGGCGGCCGCACCCCGCAGCAGGCGCATATGCCCCTGCTGGTCCCGCCGATCCGTCCGACCAGCTGGCAATTGCAGGAACGCGGCCGCGGCTTTCCGCCCAATTACCTCCACGAAACCTGGCGCGACTGGCTCTATTGGGACATCGAGCTGGAGAGTTAGGGCCGGGTGCGTTTACATACACCCGGCCCGCACAAGTTCTCCTCAACCTTGCGCCCGGCTCACCTCCTGGATGAACAGGAACACCTTGTGCGAAAAGCCGGGATCGGCCTGGCCTTCCCACTCACCCATGTTCTGGTACATCCGGGTGCTCGCGGCCTGCATCGCCGGCGTGGCGACACGAGTGAAAGGTTCAAGCAGCACTTTCCATTCGGCAAGGAAGCCGCGCGCCTGTTCGCTGGCGGGATCGAGTGGCAGTGCAGCTTCGATCCGGCTGCCCAGGTCTTTCCATCTGACGGCGTAGTCCTGCTGATTGAAATCCGCCGCCATCTGCGGATAGGAAGCCGCGAAATCGGCCTTTTCCGCTTCACTCATATAGCGGTCGGAGATCGCCTTCCACTTGTCCTGCTCCTCATGTTCCATGACATTTCCTCTTCGAATCAGCGAGCAGAGCGTCGCGACGTCGATCGGCTCGCGGCGATCGATGCGGGACTGGATTGACCGGAGCAGAAGGCGCGTCTCGGCGAGCTCGGCTGCGCGGGCGTCTAGATCTTCGATCTGTGCAGCGACCAGCCGGGCGAAATCGGTGCGGCGCTGTTCGAGCATTCCGCCGATCGCCGCCAGGCTGAACCCGGCCCGCTTGAGTGCAAGGATCGCGTTGATCCGCTCCAGTTCCGCCGGGCCGTAAGCGCGTCGCCCTGACCAGGCGCGGAGCGGTCGCAGCAACCCGCGCGCCTCGTAGAAACGCAAGGCGCGGCTGGTCAGCCCGGTGCGGCGGACAACTTCGGTGATGTCGAGCAACTGATCCATGCTGCCGGGTGTAGCACTTGACGTTGGGTCAAGTTCAACACCGCAATTGGCAATTTTCCGAAGCGCGGCTAATCTGCGACCGTGTACCGCATCCACAGTATCAATCTGGGCAGGTCCGTTCCTTTTCGCGATGAGGAAACCAGCGTCATTGCCAAGCGCGCCGCAGCCGGCGCATGTGCCCCTGCCGGTCCCGCCGATCCGTCCGACCAGCTGGCAATTGCAGGAACGCGGCCGCGGCTTTCCGCCCAATTACCTCCACGAAACCTGGCGCGACTGGCTCTATTGGGACATCGAGCTGGAGACGTGAACCGTCGGCACGCAGTCACCCGATGTGCAGACCATCGGGGCAAGCGGCACGGGGTGTTCCGCCACGCCCGATCAGCCGAACCGCAAGCGCCGCGAAAGCCAGTAACACCGCGATGATGTAGCTGGGGTGCGCCGGGACGCGCTTGCCGAAATTGATCACGAACATCAGCCACAGGAACCAGATCCCGAAAGTGTGCAGGCGCTGCCACGCTTGCGGACCGATCGCCCGCGCCGGGCCATCGAACGAGGTCACCAGCATGGCGATGATCACACCATAGGCCGCGCCCCCGAAGATGAAGCTTGCCGGACTGGTCAGCGCATCGAACAGCACGGGATCTTGCCGTGCGAAGGCTATCACCGCCGCGCCGTGTAGCAGGTGTGACAAGGCGAAGCTGACGCCGATCTGGCGGCGGTTGCGCAGCAACCACCGCGCAAACCCGGCACCGGTCAACCGCGCCAATCCAGAGGCGCAGAAGGTGAGCAGAAACAGCACAAGCGACGCGCGCGCCGTGGCGTGAACGACTGAGCGGATCGCTTCGGCCCTGCCCGGCACGTACAACATCACGATGCCGATCATTGCGACCAGCGCGACGAAAATCACCTGTGTTACAAACCACCGGTTTCCCTGGGCTGCCGATTGTCCGTTCATGATCGCTCCTTATCACGCCAAGTAATCGCTGATTACATAACGTGAGGCGGCGGCCGTGCAAGTAAATTGATCACTGCTTACATCCGCCGGATGATGTGATAAGCCCACCCGATGGAAAGTGCCGCCATTCCGCAGTCTTCTGCCCGCAAGGGGTATCATCATGGCAACCTGACAGAAGCGCTGGTTGCCGCTGCCGTGGCCCTGATCGAGGAATCGGGTGTCGAGGCCCTGTCCGTGCGCGAGGTGGCGAAGCGCGCGGGGGTTTCACCGGGCGCGCCGTTCCGTCATTTCGAATCCCGCACCGCCCTGCTGACCGCCGTTGCCGAGCAGGCGATGGACCGGTTCGCGGCCGCCGTGGAACAGGCCCTTGACCATTGGCCGGAAAATGATCCCGTCGGCGCTCTTCGCGCGATGGGCCGGGCCTATCTGCGCTGGGCCACGGACAACCCGGTGCATTTCCGCGTCATCAGTTCCCGCCAGTTGATCGATTTTTCAGGGTCCGCCCGCATGGCCGGGCAAAATGCCGCCTTGCAGGAAACCATGCGGTTGTGGATCGAACGCGCCCGGTCCGGAAATGCATTCCGCAGCGGGCTCGACACCGAGTTGATTCTGCTGTCGAGCCGCGCCTTTGTTTACGGTCTGGCCCGGATGTGGTGCGATGACCACTTGCGTGACTGGCACGGCAACAGGGATCCGAAGGACGCGCTGACCGCCAGCCTTGATGCTTTCATTGAAGGATTGCTCCGCGCCGCATGAATTGGCGGGTCTGCTCGCCGCCGTCGCCACCGCCCGATTTGTGAGGATCGCCGACAAGAGATGGCCATGCCCCTGTCCTACCCCATTCTTTCGGTCAACCTTGGCACCGCGCAGCCTTTTCGCGGTGAGGAAACCAGCGCCATCGCCAAGCACACCGCCGCTGGCCCGGTTGCGGTCGGTCTGCTCGGGCTGGCGGGTGACGAGCAGGCGGACCGCACGGTCCACGGCGGGCCGGACAAGGCGATCCATCACTATCCGCGCGATCACTATCCGCACTGGGCTGGCTTTCTGGGTGCGCACCCGCTGCTGGAGGGCGAGGGTGCCTTTGGCGAAAATGTGTCAACGCTGGGGCTGGTGGAGGCGGAGGCCTGCATCGGCGATCACTTCCGCCTTGGCACCGCGCTGATCGCGATCAGCCAGGGCCGCCAGCCATGCTGGAAGCTCGATCACCGCTTTGGCCGCAAGGGCGTGCTGGGCGAAGTGGTGCGCAGCGGCAAGTCAGGCTGGTATTACCGGGTGATCGAAGACGGCACTGTTGCTGCCGGCGACAGCCTGACGCTGGTTGACCGGCCCCGGCCCGAATGGACCGTGGCGCGGGTGTTCACCCTGTTGGTGGCGGGCGGACACAAGGGCGATCCGGCGGCGGTGCGGGCGCTGGCGGATGAACCGCTGCTGGCCGCCAACTGGCGCTCCCGCGCAGAACGGTTGGCGGATAATCAGGGCGCGTGAACACAAAGCAACCGCGGTCCGGGGCTGGCTGGCAAGCCGTTGGATGGCGGGAAAGTTAACGACGCGGACATCACCTTCGCACGAAATAGCGATCTGAATTGGATCGGAAGGCGACCGAGTAGAAACTTGTGCAGGTCGGTGCCCAGGTTCGTTCATTCGCGCCGAGTCAGCCGGTCCCTTCATGACGAACCTTGGCTTGCCCGTTGCAATTGGTGGCCGAGGAATCCCAGAAACAGCCCTTTCAGCCATTATTTTCCAAAGTGAAAATTATGGCTTGCCTATATGGAAAATCATGGCATTAACTTTCCAAGTTGGAAAATCAAAAGGCGCTGATTCGATGTCCCTTCAGGTCGTTCCAAGCATCGTACTCACAGCCATGGTCATCGGCCTCGCCTGGGCAACGAACCGAAGCCGCCAGTCGGCCGAGGCTTTCAAACTCATAGACGACAGCGCACGACGAAGGGCGGCGCTGCGGCGCAGGGGCCTTCGCAGTTTCCTGATGTTCTTCATCGGTGGAGTCGCCGTCCTGCTGGCGTTGGGCAGATTGAGCAACATCTTTGCTCTACCGCCAGAGTTCTCGCATCTGCGGACCCAGCTGGGTATCGAACCGGATGATCTCGCCAGCAATCCTGACCGGCTTGCAGGAATGCTGCTGGGATTGACTATGGCAGGGGTATTGGTCTTGCTTGTCTGGCGCTATGTATTTCGCAAGCGTTCCCAACCAATCATCGGCGATGTGACGGCCCTGATGCCACGCAATCGAGCCGAAGTTTGGACTATGGTTCCATTGGCCTTGAACGCTGGTATTGGCGAAGAGTTGTTTTTCCGCCTCGCGTTGCCATTGACCGCGACACTTGCAACCGAGTCCGCGCATTTCGGTACGCGATTCGCTTGCGTCGCCTTCGGCTTGTCTCACTGGTATCAAGGCTGGAAGGGGGTGGCGCTAACCATGTTAGCCGCGCTGTTTTTCATGAGACTCTATCTGGCAACAGGCTCATTGCTGGTCCCGATGATGATCCACGCGGCAATCGACCTGCTGGGTCTGGTAGTACGACCCGCAATTTCGCTCTGGCTGGATCGAAAAGGGGAGGCCTTGGCTGCGTGAATGAGAATGAAGCCGTTGCGGCATTGACCGCCGTCGAAGAAGCCAACCGCGAATTGGCCAATGTTATGACTCATGCTCCGTGGCGACATGCGCTGTTCGGTCTGCTTGAAGGCACGGTAGTGTTGGGAATGGGATTGGCAGAGCCGTATTGCTGGATAGCATATGCCTTGGCTTTGGCGGTTGCAGTGACACTTTTTCTTCGTGAACGTGCTATCAGAGGCGTCCTCGCCACAGTATTGATTCATCGTTCACGGACCGAAATTCTGATCGCGATGGTCGCGGTCCTGATCGTCGCGGGTTGGATTAACAGCAACCTTGCAGAAGCGCATGCCTCTCTGGCTGTTCGTTGCGGTGTAGCTATCGTGGCAAGCCTCCTTTTGGCTGGTGCCAGCGTGCTGGTAAACCGCCGATTTGTAGCCGATTTGCAGGACTTTGACTTCCCGTGATCAGCCGCGACCCCCTTCCTGAACTTGATCTCGTGCTTCATCCCCCGGCGAGGCTGCAAATCGCTTCGGTGCTGTCGAAAGTCAACGAGGTCGAGTTTGAGCGACTTCGAGCGATTGCCCGGATCAGCGATTCGGTCCTTTCAAAGCACCTGTCTGCGCTTGTCGAGGCGGGATATGTTGATCTGCGCCGCGGTGCGCGTGATGGACGAGCCAGAGGCTGGGCATCCCTGACGAAACAGGGGGATCGAGCCTTGAAAAACCATGTTGCCGCCTTGCACGCGATCATCGCCGGAACTTTACCGGATCACCCGTCGCAAGTCCCTTGAATCGGCAGTGCGGAATGTTCGTCGATGCACTCTGCTGCCTGCTATGGAGCATTTCCAGGTCGACCGGGAATGCAGCCGCTCCGAGCCGTCAAGTCAAAGTCCGCTTTCGGGCGTCGAGCCTTCCAACCCCTCCCCGCCGGGAAGAGGAAATTCAACCTCAACCGGCCAGAAGCTACCGCACCCCCGCCAAAGCCTTTTGCCGCCGGCGTTGCACCGAGGAGCCCAGCCCGATTGCCTCGCGGTATTTGGCGACGGTGCGCCGGGCGAGTTCGAAGCCCTTGTCCTTCAGCAGATCGACCAGCGTGTCGTCAGACAGGATCGCCTTGGGGTCCTCCGCATCGATCAGCTGCCGGATCACCGCCTTGACCGCCTCGGCCGAGGCGCCGCCCTCTCCCTCGGTCGAGCCGACGCCGGAGGTGAAGAAGTATTTGAGTTCAAAGGTGCCGCGTTCGCAGTGCAGGTACTTGTTGCTGGTCACCCGGCTGACCGTGCTTTCATGCATCGCAATCGCCTCTGCCACGGTGCGCAGCGTCAGGGGTTTCAGCTGCGAAACCCCGTGGCGGAAAAAGCCGTCCTGCTGCCGGACCAGTTCGCTTGCCACCTTGAGGATGGTCTTGGCCCGCTGATCGAGCGCCTTGAGCAGCCAGTTGGCATCGGCCAGCTTGTCTGAAAGCCAGGCCCGCGCCGCCTTGTCATCGCAGGCCCCGCGCATTTCGACATAATAACTGCGGTTGACGATCAACTGCGGCAGGGTGGCCTGGTTAAGCTGCACGTCCCAGCCCCCCTCTGCCCCCGGGGTGATCAGGATATCGGGCGTCACCGCCTCTCCCCCGCTGCTGCCAAAGCGCAGGCCGGGCTTGGGATCATAGCCGCGCAGTTCGGCCATCATCTCGGCAAAATCCTCATCATCAACGCCGCAGATCCGCTTCAGCCGGGCCAGTTCGCCGCGCGCCAGCAGATCAAGGTTTTCAAGCAGACGGGCCATGCAGGGATCGTGGCGGTCCGCCTCCCTGGCCTGAAGCGCCAGGCATTCGCCCAGGCTGCGCGCACCAACCCCGGTGGGATCGAGCGACTGGAGCAGCGCCAGCCCAGCTTCTGCCAGCGCCTGATCCACCCCCAGGTCCGCGGCGACTTCAGCCAGGGTGATGGGCAGATAGCCGGCCTCATCCAGCAGACCGACCAGATGGCGGGCGACGAAGGCCGCAGCCGGATCGCGCGTGGCCGGGCCAATCTGCGCGTGAAGGTGTTCGGCCAGCGATGCCTCGCCTTCCCCGCGCTCGTCAATTCCCGGGCCAGCCTCGCCCGGCGCGCTTCGAAACTCGGTGCCCCAGTCGGCATCGCCGGGGTCACGATCACGGTCAAGCGCGGCAGCGTCAATATCAAGCGGGCGGTCATCCTCGGCCCGACCTTCACCGATCAACTGATCAACCGGAGAGCTTTCCAGCGTGGTGCGGCGCAGGTCCTGATCATCGCCCGGCGCATCGGCAGCTGGCGGCGCGCCGTCCCCCACCTCCAGCAGCGGATTGGCGTCCAGCGCATCGCCAATGAAGGTCTCAATCTCAAGGTTCGACAGCGCCAGCAGCTTGATCGCCTGCTGAAGCTGCGGGGTCATCACCAGCGATTGCGACTGGCGAATATCAAGGCGGGGACCAAGGGCCATTGGATGCGTTGTCCGGTCTCAGCTTATCGCCGAGACCTCGCGCAACACCGGCCCGCTCCCCCGGCCCGACCACC